>CAIOHJ010000298.1 GCA_903858085.1 uncultured Chloroflexota bacterium | reverse complement strand
TTCTTCCTTACTTCCCTCTTCGGCGGCTCCTTCAGCGTCTCTTCTGCTCTCGCCGCTTCCCTTCTCTCGTAAGGACAAGTGTGTAGTCTATACACTCTTTTCCCTTTTGTCAAATCGCTCGCTCCGTTGTGCGCTTTTATTTCCCTCTCGCCAACTTCGCTCGCTCTTCACTCACTGCTTCTCAAAACTCTACTTCTCAAAACTCTACTTCTCAAAACTCTACTTCTCAAAAACTCTACTTCTCAAAACCCTGCTCCCGAACCCCGTTTGCTTTCACCAGTATGGAGGGTCTTTGCCGCTCGACCAGTTCAGCGCCCTGCTCTCAGGAACGAAGGCCCATATTACCTGATTCAGACACCCCGGTCAAATCACGCCAACCCCCAATTCTACTTTAACGCAGATTACGCAAGCGCCAGCCCCGCCAGCACAGCCAGCAGGCCGATCAGAGACAACGCCATCATGAAGATCCCGGGCAGCAGCAGCGCCAACAGGAGACGCACCCAATCCAGCCCGGTCACAAAACGTACCGCCAGGCAGTACACCCCCCCTGCCCAAAGCGCTCCCCCCACCACAGCGACCGGTCCCACCAGTGGGATCGGGGCCAGGCCCGTGAGCACGAGGGGGACGGCAGCCAGGCTGGTGGCCGCAAAAAAGGGCTGCAGCTGGTTTTTCGCCCCCATCAGGCGTGCGACCCCAGCCACGGCGGTGCCGTAGACCAGCCAGAGGGAGAGCCACCCCAGCGGGACGTTGATCCAGAACCCCAGGCTGGAGAGGCTGGCTGCCAGCCAGCCAGGGAGGCGCGCGGCGCTGCCAGCCAGCAGGCTGGTGTTGTTGGAAACCAGATCCAATGCTGGGATGCCATATTCGTGGGCCAGCCCGGCCAGATCCACGGCAAGGCTGGCCAGCGGCACAGCAGCCCCAAAGCGCAGCCCCAGCCACAGCTGAGAGAGCAGCGGCAAGAAACCGGCCAGCAGCCCAAGCAGCCCGATCAAGCCGATCCCCTGGCGCATCGACAGCGTGACCCCCCCCCGCTCAAATGGGTCCAGCGCATCGGAGAGGTTGAGCCGGGCTGCGTTCCAGATCTGGTTGAAACCAGGCAGCCAGGCCTTCCAATGGGCCCACGCCTGGCGTGGGGCCCTGCCAGGCAGCCGGACATACGTCTCCAGAGCCATCAAGCACCTCCTGTCCAGTAGCCAACGACAAATGCGATCCCCGCCAGCCCACCTGCCGCTCCCGCCACCCCATAGATCGCCAGCGTGGTCAGAGCAGCGCTGCGCCAGTCCAGCTCGTGCGCCACCTGCACCGCCCGGTAGCCGACCAGCAGGGTCCAGACCGCCAGCAGCGGGCTGCCTGCGCCCGCAAAAGGGACAAGGCTGAGCAACAACAGGCTCAACGGGGCCACGGTCAATGCCGTGGCCCCCAAAGTCCCTGTCAGCGTGCCACGCCCGCCAAAGCCCCGGCCAATGGCATAGGCAGAGACGCCATAAAAGAGCCACCAGAACAACGCCAGGACCGGAACGGTGAGGAGCGGCAGCAGAGCACTCCACCCCCCTGCATACCCAGAACTCCAGGCCACCCAGGCCCAGAGATCGGCCAGGATCCGCTCGCCGCCTGCGCCCGCCAGCCCTGTGTTCGCAGCCAGCTGCCGCCAGCCTTGCAGCAAAAGGGTCCACATTGCGTGTGGATCTGGCAACGCCAGCGCAGCCAGCCAGTTGCCCATCGCCACAGCAACCCCACCAGCGAGGCTGACGACCGCAACCAGCACCAGCCCCTCCAACCAGGGAACATCGTCGTCGACCATGGTTTCAAAAGGTTCGTTCTCCAAGACCAGCGCCTTGGCCACCAACTCCGGGTATGATCTGGGCTGCAACATCGCGTTTGAATCCCTGTCTGCTCTTCGCTTGCGAGGCCCCCACAGCCGCGCTGCAGGTCCTGACCTCTTCTCTCCCCATCATTCTACCACAAAAAGCCAGGCCTGCGCCGGCCTTCGAGTGCGGTTCAAAGTTTTGCGGAAAGAGTGTTTAGAGAGGGCACGCACGCCCCATCGGGGCGCTAAACAAACCAGGCCAATGCCGGGGAGAGCCCGAACGACTCCTGCGCCGAATGGCTCAACTCCCTGCTCAGAGCCCCGACCGTAAGGGAGGGTTCTTCAACTTTCTCACTTTCTCACTTCAAAAGCCTGCTCAGAGCCCCGACCGTAAGGGAGGGTTCTTCGACTTTCTCACTTTCTCACTTCAAAAGCCTGCTCAGAGCCCCGACCGTAAGGGAGGGTTCTTCGACACGCCAGCACACACTTCCTCTGGCATCCAACGTATGTAGGGGCGGCGATCCGCCTGTCATGCAGCAACAAGG
>CAIOHJ010000297.1 GCA_903858085.1 uncultured Chloroflexota bacterium | reverse complement strand
TTTGCGAACAATAATTAAATTCCGAACAATGTTAAAATATTAGCAGATGCTCGGTTTGCTGTCAAATATGAATTTTGTGCGTGCAGGGTACATCCAGCAGGCTGCAGGCGCGTATCGCTGGCGCGCGTTTGGCGAGCCGAAACTGCTGGGCGGGGGATGCCAGCGCAAATCATTCCACGATTTATGCCATGAGTGGCTTGCCCTGATCAGTCCCATTGCAAGGCTTCGCCATGGTGCGATTGTACGATTCGATGGAGTCAAGTACTTTGGTTTTGAGTTCATCTGGCCTTGGCCAGAGAGGGCACCTGGCACGGCCAGCATCCACTTGTGTCAGGAATTCCAACTATGAATTCTGGTCAGTTTGCAGATAGGGTGTGGTGAGAATGAAGGGGTCGCCTTCTCGGCCGCAGATCTTCTTTTTGGGGACGACCGCTTCTTGGCAAGAACCCCCAGAGACCAGTACAATGGGGAGGTCGAGGAGGTCAGGGGGTGTCCTGGCCGCAGGACAAACGCCGTAGGAGCAAGAAGGAACGAACAGCAATGGCAGCCAAACCATCTTCGCAAGGTAGCGCACAAGCGTACACCTGGAAAAAAAATTCTGAGGATATCATTGTCCTGGCCAACCGCAGCGCCAAAAATTTTATCCTGGAGCTGCCCACAGGACGCTGCCGGCTCGACGCTGGCCGCCGCATGCGTACCCTCCGCTCGATCCTCCAGTATCCACAGATCCAGGCGTTGGTGAGCGAAGGCAGCCTGACGATCGAATAAGGGAATGGCGCTCCTTCTTCTGATCGACGGCCACTCCCAAGCCTACCGGGCCTATTTTGGGATGAAAACCCCGCTCTCCACACGCGAGGGCGAACCGACCGGGGCGGTCTACGGCTTCACCCGCAAGCTGCTGGCCACCCTGCGCGAATACACCCCAGACTACATCGCCGTTGCGTTCGACACCGGCGACACCTGGCGCCATGCCGAATTTCCAGAATACAAAGCCACGCGCGACGCCATGCCAGAAGAGATGCGCACCCAGATGGAACGCATCGCCACACTGCTGCGCGCCTTCAACATCCCAATTCTCACCTGCCCCAACTTCGAGGCCGACGATATCCTGGGCACACTGGCTCGCCAGGCCGCCGAACAGGAGATCGATGTGCTGGTGATGAGCGGCGACCGCGATCTCTTCCAGCTGGTTGCACCCCGCATCAAGGTGCTCTACACCTCAGGCGGCCCCACCCCCGTGACTTCTATCTACGGCAGCAATGAGATCCAAGAACGGTATGGGCTGACCCCGGAACAGTTCGTCGATTTCAAAGCGCTGACCGGCGACTCCTCAGACAACATCCCCGGCGTTCCCGGGGTGGGCGAGAAGACAGCTGTCAAGCTGCTGCAACAGTTCGGCTCCCTCGACAGCCTCTACACCCATCTCGCCGAGGTCGCCGGCCCCAAATTGCGCCAGGCCTTGGCCGACGCCCAGCCACAGGTGCTGCGCAACCGCCGACTCGTCACCCTCCACACCGACCTCGATCTGCGCTTCGACCCGGCTGCATGCACGACACGGGACTACGACCCCGCAGCCGTGGTCGCACTCTTCAACGAGCTGGAATTCCGCAGCCTGGCCAAAGAGCTGCCTGCCTCCAGCCGCAACGCCGTCGGAATGCCCTCCTCCCCCCCCGACGGACAGCTGACCCTCTTCGGCGCCGGTCTGGCCCAGACAGCAGACAGCACCGCCGACAGACGCAGCGTGCTGGTCGTCGACAGCCCCCATGCCCTCGCAGAGCTGTTGTCTGCGCTGGAGGTGGCCCCCCTGCTCTCCTTCGACGTCGAGACGACCTCCACCGACGCAATGCAAGCCCTGCTCGTCGGGATCGGTCTGGGCTGGGCTCCAGGGTGCACCGCCTACATCCCAGTCTCCCACAATGCTGGCCCACAGCTGCCCTGGGCAGAGCTCCGTTCGGCGTTGTCCCCCCGTTTCGCCGACCCGACACTCCCCAAAGTGGCCCACAACGCCAAGTATGATCTGACCATGCTCCGCCGCAACGGGGTCGAAGTTGCCGGCGTGCTCGACGATACCCTGCTGCTCGCCTGGCTGCTGGATCCCGCCAGCCGGGCACTCGGCCTCAAGGCGCTGGCCACCACCGAACTGGGCTGGCAGATGACCGAACTGACCGAGTTGATTGGCAGCGGGCGCAAACAGACCACCGTCGACCAGGTCCCTGTGGCCCAAGTCGCCGCCTACTGCGGAGCCGATGTCGACGCCACGATCCAGCTCCACGCCATCCTGGCCCCCCGCCTTGCGGCAGCTGGCCTCGAAACGCTCTATACCTCGATCGAACGGCCGCTTCTGCCAGTGCTGACGGCGATGGAGATGGCCGGCGTCCTGCTCGACACCCCCTTTCTGGGCCAGATGTCAGCTACCTTCAACCGACGACTGCTGGAACTGGAAAACGATCTCTTTGCGGTGGTCGGCCATCCGTTCAACTTGCGCAGCACCCAGCAGCTCAGCCAGGTGCTCTTCAGCGAGCTGGGCTTCCCGACCCGCGGGCTCAAGAAGACCACCTCGGGCCACTACAGCACAGCGATCGAGACCCTTGAACAGCTTGCCGCCTATGGGGACGAGCTCACCCCGCCCCAGCAGCAAGCGCTCGCCATCATCCTTGAACAGCGCCAGCTTGAAAAGCTGCGCAGCACCTACGTCGACGCGCTCCCTGCGCTGGTCAACCCAGAGACAGGCCGCCTCCACACCAGCTTCAGCCAGACCGGCGCCGTGACCGGCCGGCTGAGCAGCAGCACCCCCAACCTGCAAAATATCCCGATCCGCACCGAAATCGGCCGCGAGATCCGCCGCGCGATCGTGGCTCCCCCTGGCTGGCAGCTGATTTCAGCCGACTACAGCCAGGTCGAGCTGCGTGTGCTGGCCCACATGGCCCAAGAACCCCTCTTGATCGAAGCATTCCTGGCCGACCAGGACATCCACGCCGTCACAGCCGCCCAACTGTTCGGCGTGCCCCTGGCCCAGGTCAGCCGCACCCAACGCGGGCTTGGCAAAACAATCAACTTTGCCACCATCTATGGGGTGAGCGAATTTGGGCTCAGCAGCCGTACCGAACTGACCCGCGAGCAGGCACGCCAGTTTCTCGAACACTATTTCCAAACGTATCCCCACATCCGCACCTTTCTGGACCAGACCCTCGACCAGGCCCGCACACAAGGGTTTGTCCAGACGCTGTTGGGACGCAAACGGTTTTTCCCAGAGCTGCAAAATGGGCGTCTGCCCTATACCCAACGCACCGCTGTCGAACGAGCGGCCATCAACGCGCCGATCCAGGGCACGGCAGCCGACATTATGAAAATTGCGATGATCCGGCTGCACAGCCAGCTGACAGCCGCAGGCTTTCAGGCGCGCCTGCTGCTGCAAGTGCATGACGAACTTGTGCTCGAAGCCCCTCCAGACGAGCTGCAAGCTGTGGCAGAATTGACGCGCAAGACAATGGCCAACGCCTTCGAGCTGAGGGTCCCCCTCAAGGTAGATGTGGAAATTGGCCCCAATTGGCGCGACCTGACCCCGATCTGAACAGCGCACAGACCAGGCCAGCCCACAACGCTGACAGCGCATCGAGCACAAAGAGGCGGAAAGAGATCGACATGGTACGAGACGAAATCCAACAGACCCTCCAAAAGGCACTGGCGGCCGCCCAACAAAGCGGAGAGCTGCCAGCAGTCGAGCTGCCAGCCATCGAAGTCTTCCGTCCCAAACAAGTTGACCACGGCGACTACAGCACCAACCTCGCCCTGGTCGCCGCCGCCACTTTGCGCAAAGCTGGCGTGGCCAGCACCCCACGCTCGATCGCCCAGTGCATCGCCGACCACCTGCCCGCCGGCGGCCCGATCGGCACCGTCGAAATCGCCGGCCCCGGCTTTATCAACCTCCACCTTTCTGTTCCCTGGCTCCAGCAGCAGGTCCAGCGCGTTGTGGCCGCCGGCCATACCTTCGGCAATCTCCACCGCGGCGGCGCCCGCTGGCAAGTGGAATATCTCAGCGCCAACCCGACTGGCCCCCTCCACTACGGCGGCGCCCGCAACGGCGCACTGGGCGACGCGCTGGCCAACGTGCTCACCGC
>CAIOHJ010000296.1 GCA_903858085.1 uncultured Chloroflexota bacterium | reverse complement strand
TTGCGAGCCAAAGCCCGGCATACGGGTATATGGGATGCGTTACTACGGCGCCAGTACAGGGACCGCACTGGAATCGTATGCGGCTGCGTTGGCTGTTCTGCCAAAAGAAGGCGTCGAATACAGCATTTTTGTCACCCACGCGGGGGTCGAAGGGGAAATGGAGGAGAAAGCTGGCGGCGTCGCGTTCCGCCAGTGGGGGGGGCTGCGCCAGCAGATCGACTACGTGGCGCTGGGCCATTTCCACAAACCCTTTGTTTTGGAGCATTGGATCCACAACCCAGGCAGTCCAGAGGCTTGTTCGATGGCTGAGTCGCTCTGGACGCCGCGCGGCTATCTGGTTGTGAATGTCGATACAGAGAGCCCGCAGGGGGGGCAGCAACTCTTGCGAGGAAACCTTCCCCGCCGTACCTTCCGCCAGTATCGCTACAAAACCGACCATGCCCAGTCGCCGGAAGCACTGTTGCAGCAGCTCGAAGAATTTCTGCGGCGCAAAGCCCAGGATCTGGCGGTAGAAGTGGCGGCCAGCCAGATGGAGATCCTGCCCGCTGTGGTGGAACTCTCTCTGACCGGCGTTTTGCCCTTTGACCGCCGTGCCTTGGATTTTGCTGCGATCGAAAATCTGGTTCACACCCTCTTTCAGCCGTTGGTTGTCCAGGTCAAGAGCTTGCTGCAAAGTGTCGAGGATACGGTTGTGGTCGACGAAACGATGACCCGAAGCGAACTGGAGCGTTCGGTGCTTTCTTCGCTGTTTGGCCGAGATCTGCGCTTTGCCGGGGCACCGACCCAATGGACGGCAACTGCGCTGGCGCTCAAGCAATTGGCGTTGAGCGGTGCCTCGACCGAAATGTTGCTGGAAGAACTGGCGGGCCAGCTTCGTCTGCTGGATGAGCTGTCAGTTGGCTCCGGAGAACAGATGTAGGAGCTCTTCTTGTGCGTATTCTCGAACTGGAATTGAACAACGTCAAAAGCTACGAACATGCCCGAATCGCCTTTACCGCAGGGGTCAACGCGATCGTCGGGCAAAACGGTGCTGGCAAAAGTACACTGATCGAGGCGGTCGGCTACGCCTTGTTCGATGCGCTGCCGTACACGGCGCAGGAATTTGTGCGCGAAGGGGCGCGCAGCGGTTCGGTGGCCGTGACGCTTCTCAGCCGCCTGGACGAACGCCCGTACCGGATAGAACGTCGTTTTGGGGGCAGCACGCTCTACGGTGTGCACGACGTCGAGCTCGGGCAAAAACTTTGTGAAGGGAAGGCCGATGTGCTGGCCTTTGTGCGCCGTCATCTGCGGGTAGACCTTTCTGTTGACCTGGCGCGCCTCTTTACCAATGCGCTGGGTGTCGCGCAAGGTACGTTGACCACAGCCTTTGCGGAAACCCCCAGCAACCGCAAGGGGATTTTTGATGCCTTGTTGCAGGTAGACGACTACAACCTGGCAGCGGAGCGGCTGCGTGAACCATGGCGGAGAGTGGAGGAGCAGCTCAAGGAGCTGGCGCTCGATCTGGCGGTGCTGGAGACTCGTCTGGAAAAATTGTCCGAGCTGGAGCAGTCGTTGGCCCACCGTTCGCTCGAGCTGGCCCAGCTGCACCAGCTGCAGGCCACCCAGGAGCGTGCGCTGCAGGCCAACCAGGTGCGGCTGCAGCAGCTGGAGCTGCACAAGCGGGCGGTCGACGGGTGGCGCGCGCAGGTAGGACGTCAGGAAGAGATGGTCCGTGGGCTGTCTGTGCAGAGCGAGCGGGACCGCCAGGCCTGTGTCGAAGCAGAGGCTGCGGTGGCGACGGTTGCTGCCAACCGAGCCGGGCACGATGCCTATGTGGCGGCCCAAGCCGCCCAGGAGGAGCTCCAGGCCCGTCAACAGGCCCGCAACATGTTGGCGAAGAGGCAGGCCAGCCTTGAAAGGGAGATCGCGCTGGCGGCAGCGCGCTGCCAGCAGCTTGAACACGAACGAGCGGAGGCGTTGGCTGCGGAGGCTGTGGTGGGTGAGCTGGCCAGTGCGGTGCAGAGACAGGAGTCGCTGGAGCGTACGGCGGCTCTGTTGGAACGTACCGAGAACCGTCTGACCGAATTGGAACGGCGGCAGGGTATGCTGGCTGACAGCCAGCGGCAACACCGCATCAGGCATGGGGCTGTGGCGCAGCGGTATCAGGAGGCGCTGGCCGTGGAAGCGCAGATGGCAGCAGGGGCGGAGCGGGAGCGTCTGCTGCGGGGGAGCCAAGAACAGCTGCGTGAGCGGGTTGTGCGACAGCAGACGGTGCTTGCTGAGGTGGAGCGTCAGCTTGTGGCGCTGGCCGGGATCGAGGCTCCGCTCTGTCCCCTTTGCGAACAGCCGTTGAGTGCAGCACACCGCAGCGATGTGCGCGCTCGGAGTCTGGAGCGCCAAAGCGCGCTGGCTCTGGCTGCCGAGCAGGATCGTGTTGCGTTGGCGGAGCAGGAGCAGCTGTTGGTGGCGGCGGGCCAAGAACGTCAGCGGCTGGAAGCCGTGTGGCGTGGGCTGCCCCGTCTGGCCGAAGTCGTCGCTGCCGAACAGGCAGTGGCCGAGTGCGGCCGGGAAGTGGCCGAGCTGGCAGCCGAGCGTCAGCAACTGGCTGGGGAGGTCGCCGCTCTGGCCGAGGTGCGCGCGGCGCTTGCTGCGCTCGATGACCCGCGGACCCGCAGGGTGCTGGCTGCACAAAAAGCGGCGCGGCGGGCTGCGCTGGAGCAGGAGCTTTTTGCAGCAGTGGAGCGTCTGGGCACCGTGCGCGCCCAGCTGCAGGTGCTGGGCATCGAACTGGAAGCAGCTGGAGATCTGGAGCTGGCACAGCAGCAGAATGCTCTGGCGTTGCGCCAGCATGCAGCTGCCTACCAGGCAGTGCTCTCCCACTATCAGCTGGCGGAGAGACGGGGAGAGCGATGTAAAATTGCCGAGCAGAGTCTCGAAATGTTGCGCCAGGCTGAGCACGACCTGGCCGCCAGCAGGCTTTCGTTCGACGAGGCGCTGGCGCTCTTTGACCAGAGCAGCTACCAGCAGCTGCAGACAGAAGAACGAGCGCTGCGCCAGCAGCTAGGCAGCCTTTCGGCAAGCCTGAGCCTGTTGACGCGCGCCCAGGCCGAAGAGGAGGCGCGGGTCAACAGCTTGCGCGCAGAGCAGGTCAGGCGGGGGGAGCTGGTGAGCGAGCGGAGCCGGCTGACCCGCCAGAAAGAGGCCCTGGAGGCTCTCCGGAGCACCATCAAGCAGGCCGGGCCCCATGTGACCCGAGCGTTGGTTCAGCGGGTCAGTGAAGGGGCGGCGGTCATCTTTGGCGAGCTGATGGGCGATCACAGACGTATCCTGGGCTGGGGCACAGACTATGGCATCACGCTGACCACAGACGGGGTGGAGCGAAGTTTTCGTCAGCTCTCTGGCGGGGAGCAGATGAGTGCCGCGCTGGCAGTGAGGCTTGCTCTGGTGCGGGAGATGAGCACTTTGACCATTGCTTTTTTTGACGAACCGACGGCCAATCTGGACAGCGTCCGCCGAGAAGCCCTGGCACAACAGATTCTGTCTGTGCGCGGGTTTACACAGCTGTTTGTGATCAGCCACGACGATACCTTTGAAGAGGCGACCCAGAACCTGGTCAGACTGATCCGTCAGGGCAATCGAACGCTGGTCGTAGACTCCTGACGGAGCAGGAGCAGGTAGGGAACGAACCCATAGTACCAGGCGAGCAGAGCAGCCAGCCAGAGCCCCTGCACACCATCTCGCCAGCCTTTCAACGTGACAAAGCGGCGCCAGAATTCGCGCAGCGGCTGCAGCACAAAATTGTGGGGCTGCGGCCGGATCCCCTGTTGGGCCAGAATGCGGGCCTCGTAGCCGGCATAGAGGCGCTGTTTGTGGTGGAACTGTGGCCACGAGAGATAGTTGAAGTGGATCAAAGGAGTTTGCAGATAGACTGCGGACCCCTTCAAAGCGACGATCTCATGGACAGGACGCTCCTGCACGTAGTGGGCTGCGTTGCGGCGCAGCAGGCGAAGTTGGTAGTCGGGTGAAAAGCCCCCGGCGCGCATTTCGTGGCCGACAATAAAGTTGCGGCGTGGCACCCAGCCACCTGCCAGGGAGTGCGTGGGGGTGGAGAGGGTTTGGTGGATTTCGCGAGCCAGCTCTGGTGTCGCCCGTTCGTCGGCATCCACAAAAAAAATCCATTCTGCCTCTGTGGCGTCGAGAGCTGCCTGGCGTTGTGCCGAGTAGTTGTCGAAGGCGCGCTCGACGACCGTCGCGCCAGCCTGGCGGGCGATCTGCTGGGTAGCGTCGGTGCTGCCTGAATCCCAGACGACCACCCTGTCGACCCAGCCGCGCAGCGAATCGATGCAGGCGCAGAGATTGTGCGCTTCGTTGTAGGTGAGAATGACTGCGACCAGATGTTGCATGCGAAGGCTCTCCTGGAGATCGCGGGTCAAGCTTGGGAGGCGGCTCTCTGTTGGGATTTACAGGCGGGTCAACGCAGAGAGCGCCGCAGCGGCCTCTTCCCATTCTACGCCATCCAGCTTGCCTTGTGCAAAGCGCCGTCCAAGCTGGCCCAGCTGTTGCCGAGCGTACAGGTGCACCAGGCTGCGGATCAGCCAGAGAACGGGTGGGGGGTAGTCGCTGGCGTACTGGTGAAAGTAGCGCAGCCGGCTGCGCCAGAGCTGTTCAAACGAGCGCCAGCGCCGCTGGCGGCTGCTTTGGGCTTCGTGGTGGACGATCCGAGCTGTGGGGAGGATGTAGACGCCCCAGCGGGCTGCGCGCAAGCGTCGGCACCATTCCATCTCTTCGCAGTACATCCAGTACCCCTCGTCGAGGGGGCCGACTGCGAGGATGGCTCTGCTGCGCACGAGGAGCGCAGCGCCGAGCACGAAGTCTACGGCAAAGGGGCGGTTGTTTTGCCAGCAGTTGGCTGGATAACGGCCGTTGAGGCGGCTGTTGAGCAGGCGGGATGCGCCGGGCAGTGCAGCAGGCGGAAACAGGTCGAACAGGACTTGGAGGAGGCCAGGAAAGTGAAAGGCGCTGTGCTGGAAGGAGCCGTCGGCGTAGCGGAGGCTGGCACCACAGGCTGCGGCCTCTGGGTGGCTCTCCAAAAAAGCGACCATCTGCCCCAAGGCATCGTCGAGCACCTCGGTGTCGGGGTTCAACAGCAGCACATATTCTGCCTCTGCACCGTCTGCTCGGGCTGGCTGTGCAGGGCCAGCCAGGCCGAGCAGACGGAGGGCCAGGTTGTTGCCGCCGGTGAACCCCAAGTTTTCTGTGCTGGCATGGAGCCGCACATCGGGAAATTCGTGGGCGACCATGGCGGCGCTGCCATCTTTGCTGGCGTTGTCGACCACGATCGTCAGAACCTCCAGGTGGTGGGCAGAGCGCACGGCGGCTGCGGCCACGCTGCGCAGGCAGTTGCGGAGCAGCTCGCGCACGTTGTAGGAGACCACCAGAACAGCCAGCCGTGGGCGGCGCATCAGGGGATCCCCAGCTCGACTGTGATCCGGTCGATATTGTTGTTGGCGACCGAGACCCCTTGGTGGATCAGCCCGCCCCACCAGAAGCGGGTGCCGACCGGCAGCTTTTCATCGAGGACGATGCAGCCGCTGACCTCCCCCCGTCTGCCGGGAAGCAGGTACCACTGCTCACGCCCGTCGATCAGCCGTTTTTCCAGATCTTGCGGGCGTCCGATGGCCCAACGGTAAGGGAAATCGACGCCGGTCGTGTCAAAATTGATGCCGAAGCGCCAGGCGCCGTCCTGTTGCAGCCAGGAGGTTTCCTTTTGGTCGGCGGCCAGGGTGTTGTAATTTTCGGCGTAGCGGTATTCCTGGCCGGGCCAGGGGCCGCTGGTGCGAATTGGCACCGTGCTTTCGTTGGCGATGTAGGCCTTGAAACAGAGCGTTTCGCCCAGGGTCCGCAGCACGACGCGTCCGCTCTCCTCGCTCCAGTCAATTTCGCCACCGACCACATCGGCGCGCGGTTTGCCCCCTTCTTGGATGGTGAGGAGGCGGACCACCCGGACTGCGTTGCCGGCGGCATCGCGTGCCTCGCCGACCAGTTCGTAGGTCCCATCGGCAGGGGGTTCGGCGTTGAGGTCGACGCCACCGTCGTAGCTGTAGTCGTGGTACCCGCGTTCGGTTGGTTTGACCAGCCCGGGGGCTTCGGCGATGAAGAAGCGGCTGTCGGGGCGTGCTGGGTCACGCAAGAAAAGCGCAATCGAGGCCACTTCTTTGGTCAGATAATAGCCGATGGCCACTCGATCGTCGGCCAGGCCATCCTGGTTGGGGCGAAACACAGCGGGGAGCACTGTGAAGTTTTGCAGTTCGGGCAGCAGGGTATCGCCGCCTGTCAGTCTGATCTGTCCTTCGGCGCTGGCGGCTTCGCCTTGCGGTTCGGCAGCTTCAATCACCCAGCGGTAGGTGCCGTCTGGCAGGACACGGCTGAGGATTTCGACAGGTCCGTAGCCGAAGTCGACAACTTCCGTCTGGTCGACAACCCCTCCCCACAGGACGCTGTAGGCACCTGGGGCACGGCGACGATTTTCCCGAAAATAGAAGCGTTTGCCCTCAGCGTTCTCGAAGTAGATGCTGACATTGGCCGCTCGACGCAGGCTGTAGGTAATTTCGGCCACGTCGTCTTCTCCGTCGGCGTTGGGAGAGAGCTCGTTTTTGGAAAAAGCAGCGGAGGCAAGGAGGGGACCAGCCTTGAAGTCGAGCTGGCCGCAGCCAGCCAGTGTGACGAGGAGAAGCCCCAAAAAGAGGGCCAACAGCAGGTCTCTGGAGGGCAGGTGGTGTTTGCGAAGCATGGCAATCTCTTTGATTTTACTCAATGGTTACCTCGACCGGGCCGATTTCGACGAGGGGGCTGTCTGTATTGGTGGGCAGTGGGGCTGCCTGCGGGTCATTGCCGTCGAAGAGCGTGATTGTCAACCAGTAACGTCCTGTGGCTGGCTCTGGCGTGCCCAGCCACAGGGAGGCTGGGATGTGGCCGGTGACGAGTTTACCGGGCTGCCAGCGTGTGAAGGGATAGGTATAGCCAGCCAGCCGGCGGCCTGGGATCACGGCGAGCACTGTGCCGTCTGCCCGCGCGGTGCTGAGCTGCAGGTGCAGATCGGGGGAGGCAGGAGACAGGCGTTCCCAGAAAAGGAGCAGGTCGCCGTTGCTGAGGACGCGGTAGCCGCGCAGCGCCACCTGGCCGCCGAACAGAAAGGGGGTTGTGGTGTGGAGCGGGGGGGAATCGACAAAGCGGGAGGCCCGAAACCCTGTGAAGCGGCGCAGGCCGATCCCTTGGAAAGAGGCGCTCTGTCCTTTTTCGCGTCCGCTCAGCTCGAACTGGATCGGCACGATCTGGTTGGGGTCGACGACCTCGCTCTGCCAGTTGACCAGCCAGGCGCCGCGCAGCCCGCTGTCGTTGGCAAAGGTCTGGCGGAGAATGGGCGCAGTGTTGTCAAAATCCAGGAGGGCTTCGACATCGATGATCTCCAAATCGGGCAGGCGAAGGGGCTCCAGGTCGGGGGCATAGTAATGCCAGACAGGCCAGGCATGGCCGCTGACCAAGACAACCCTCTCTTCGGGGCCCAGACGTGGGCGTAGAAATTCTGTCAGTTGGCGCCATTGGTCCTTGCTGAAGATCGGGTTGAAAAACCAGCCGCTGAGGCTGAAAAAAAAGCTGGCAATCAGCAGCAGGAGCGCTGCACGAGGCCCTGTGCGGCTGCTGTCGGGGCCCTGGTTTGTGCTCAGGGACAAGCCGCCAGACCAGATCAGCAGCAGCCCAGGCAGTGCTGTCAGGGCGTAGCGGGCGTTAAATTTGGGGAGGGCCAGTGCCAGCAGGAGCACCGCCAGAACCGGCACGCCCAGCCAGCACAGTGCATAGAGCAGCAGGCGGTGCCCTGCCTTTCCGGCTCGCCAGAGGCGATAAAGAGCATAGGCTGTCACCAGCCCGTAGCTGACCAGCAGCCAGCTCGCAGGTTCTTCCAAAACGGTTTCGCCGCTGGTGAACGCAATCGCGATGCGGGCCAGCGCTTCACCCACTTTCAGCGTGCCTGTCCAGTAGCTGCGATCCTGGCTCAGCTGGGGCACCACCGCGCCCAGCCACGGGAGGTACAGCAGAGCAATGGCCACACTGGCAGCACAGAAAGGCCACAGGGAACGTGCAGGAGGAACCGACCGTCGCCAGCAAAAAGAATCGACCAGAAAGGCGATCGCCAGCCCGCCAAACAGGAACAGGGCAAAATAATGGGTATAGAGGGCGGCCGTCGTTGCCAATACAAACCCAGCCCAGCCGAACCACGAGGGGCGTGGGCGGTTGGCCAGCCAGATCAACAGGCCGCCGGCAAGCACGCCCAGCAGCGTCAACTGGGCATACATGCGGGCCTCCTGGCCGTAGTAGACGAGCAGGGGGTGCAGCGCGGCCAGGAGTGCACCTGGCAGACGGGCGCTGCCGGCCCCTGTCAGCCGTGCCAGCAGCGTTGCAAACAACAGCACAGCCAGGACGGTCGCCCAGGCGGATGGAAAACGGAGCGCCCATTCGTTCCAGCCAGCCACCCCTCCCCAGAGGGCGACAGTGTAGTAATAAAGCGGCGGCTGGACATCGGCCGCAGTCCAGGCGGTCAGATCGGGCAGGCTCTGTTGTGTGACGGTGGCGGTCACCCCTTCATCGTACCAGAGACTCTGCCAGTCAAGGCGAAAGGTCGTCAGGGCAAAGGCCAGCAGGGTGGTTGCCAGCAGGCGGGTGCGAGGTGTATGCGGATGGCTGGCATGCAGAGGTGCTTTGGGCATAGCCGGTCAGGAGATGCCTTCCTTCAGATCGGTTTCGGCGGCAGGGAGGCTGGCGGGAGCCGCGACCTGGCTCCGCATACCGACAACGGCGCTGACACTGGCCGCAATCAGTTCAGCGACAACCGTCCAGATCCGCATCGCCAGCGCCAGGAGCGTTGTGGTGCCGCCCCCCAACAGTGGTGCAAGCAGCAGATAGAGCGCTCCTTCGCGCATCCCTAGCCCGCTGGGGGTCAGCAGGCTGGCAAAACCGACCGCATAGGCGACACAGTAGAGCGCGACCAGGTGGGGTGTCAATGCCCACAGCTCGTGGACAGAGTACCTGCTGACCGCAAAAGCAAGTGCTGCAAAGGCCCCTCCCCAGACCACCCAATCGACCATTGCCACGGTGACCAGTGCCAGCATGCTGGCGCGCCCCAGCCGAACAGAGAGGGGGGCGCGTCCCAGTCGATGCAGGAGCCAGTTGAGCAGCTCCAGCAGCCAGTTCGGCTGGGCGATCAGGGCCAGGAGTGGCAGCAGCGCCAGGCCAGCCAGCCAGGGTGTTCCCTCCTGGAGAAAATCGTTCAACAGGCCCCAGTTGCGAGTCAACGCAAAATAAAAAGCAGCGATCGGTGCAACGGCCAGCAGGGTGATCACCTGATAGAGGGCCACGCTGGCCAGGGTTGCTTCGGGGCGGACCTGGTGGCGTTGGGCCAGCAGGGTGATGGAGAGGGGCTGCCAGATATTTCCAGGGAGGTAGCGAACGATTGCGCTGAGAAACCAGATACGTGCTGCTGTCCCCCAGGGGAGCCGGCCGCCTACCAGCTGGAGAAGCTGCTGCCAGAGCAAAATTTCGATCGACCAGGCGGCCACTGTGGCCCCTGCCGCAACAGCGAACCAGAGCGGATCCAGCTGCCAGCGGTGGCTTTGCAACTCTTCCCACTGGCTTTGCAGCAACAGAAGCATCAAGGCCAGGGCGAGCAGCACAAAGATTGGCTGTAACCGATGCAGAAGACGGATCCCCATAAGGATAGCAAGCGTATCATGGTGACCAGAAAAAGGGAAAATTGATGTGGGGCACGAGGTTCCTGCCCTGCTTGCAGGATGGTGTCAGCTGTGGCAAAATCATCTCAGATGTTGTCAGAAGAACACCTCATTTTTATCCAGTGAGCACAAGACCGACATACAGAAGCGACGACAATGGAAATTGCCCAGGATGTGGGGGGGGGCCCTCTGCCAGCAGTCACCGTGGATATGATTCTCTTTGTCTTCCAGGAGGGGGCGCTGCGGGTGTTGTTGATCCGGCGTTCGCACGAGCCATTTTTGGGAAAATGGGCACTGCCTGGCGGCTTTGTGGGGGAGCAGGAAGATCTGTACGATGCTGCGTTGCGGGAGCTGAAAGAGGAGACCAATGTCTCCAACATCTATCTGGAGCAGCTCTATACCTTTGGAAAACCTGGGCGAGATCCACGGGCGCGCGTGGTGACGGTGGCCTATTTTGCGTTGCTTGGCGCCGAAGAGGTGGCGCGACAGGAGGTGCACGGGTCCACAGCTGCAGGGGAAGCGCGGTGGTGGGACATATATGGCCTGCCAGAGCTGGCTTTTGACCATCGAACCATCCTGGACTATGCGTTGCTGCGGCTGCGGTGGAAGTTGGAGTGGACGGCGCTGGGGTTTTTGTTGTTGCCCAGCGAGTTCACGCTGTCGGAGCTGCAGCGTGTCTACGAAACAATTTTGCACGCGTCGTTGGACAAACGAAATTTCCGCCGCAAGATTCTGGCGACGGGAGTGCTCGAGCCGACTGGCAACCTGCGTGAGGGAGACCATCGCCCTGCCCGTCTCTATCGTTTTGCAGCCAGCGCAGTCGAGCTGGAGCAGGCGCGCCAGCGTTTCCCCTGATCTACGGTCAGCTCTCTTTGCTCTCTTGTTCGTGTTCGAGCGGGGGGTGGCCGACCAGGGGGGGGATGATGGCTGTCTCCTGGAGGGGTGGGGGGGAGATCTGGCTGGCTTCTGGGTTTTTGGCCAGCCACCAGACATAAAAAGCCAGGAGGAGCGTGCCGGCCAGTGTCATCGTTGCAGCCAGCAGAAAGGTGGCTGTGTAGCCGAAGCGGACGATGGTAAAGCCACCGACCAGCGAGATCAGGGCAAAGCTGAACCCCGCCGACATCTCTCCGGTGCCGGTCATGGTGGCCCGCAGGCGTGGCGGTGTAAGTTCCATGATAAAAATGTAGAAGGTGGGGTAGCGGATCGAGGTACAGGCGAGCAGACCGATGAAGCCAAGACCGGCAGCCCAGGGGGTCGGGATCAGGGCCAGGGGGAGCAGGCTGAGAAAGGCCCCGAACGAACCGGCCACGGCAGCCGTGCCGTAGCCTACCCGTCGGGCCAGCAGGGGACCGAGCAGGGCAGCAGGGACGGCGCAGAGACGTGCGCTGGCGGCGATCAGACCGATCGTTGGGGTCGCGACATGCAGCAGGGTGTCCAGGTAGACATTGAAAAAGGTGACTGCCGCTCCGACACCCGCCACCTGTAAAAAACGCACCAGAGACATCAGCAGGATCAACGAGTAGGCGGAGCGTGGGCGTGGCGCCCCTGGCTTTGCTTCGACCCCAGCGAGTTCAGCGGCATCCGCTTCGGGGTGTGGAAGGCGCAGGACGAGCAGCAGTGCGAGTGTCAGGAGGCCACCGACGAGGAGCAAGGGCAGCCGGTAGGGGGTGGGGCTGAGTGTGGTCACGGCCAGGGTCGCCACAAAGAAGGCTGGCAGCAGCCCACCGGCCAGCCCGCCGGCGAAAGAGGCGAATCCACTGATGGCAGATTGAATGGCAAAGATGGCGCCCCGTGCCTGGGGTGCAGTGGCGCGGAGCAGAAAAGGGGCTGAGTTGACATAGTAAAGGGCCAGGCCGATGTAGACGGCCATGAGGGCGAGGCTGAGCCCGCTGGCAGCGTGGTTGGGGTCAATGAGATCGGCCAGCGGGAAGGTGATGGATCCGGCCACAGCGGCCGCCAGACCGGCGACCATGAGGCGGTGGTTGCCGTAGCGGCTGCCCAGCCAGCCGGCGGCCAGGCTGCCCACTGCAAAGATCAGGTTGGCGGCAGAGTTGAGTTGGCCGACGAACTCTGGTCCGAAATTCAGCCGCAAGATAAACAGGTTCAGAACAACCGAATAGATCCCGCCATCGACCGTAAATCCCATGATCGCGGTGATGAGGAGAATGGTTTGTGCGCTTGATTGGGTTGTGCGCAGCGCGTCTCGATAGGCTGTCAGCATAAACGGTTCCTGGTGATGGCAACTGGATCGCGCGCAGGATTTCTGCTGCGCGACAACGGGCTGGTTCGACACGGCAGGTCGAGCCATTGGAATATTGTAGCGCAGCGCAGGGGATTGTTGGAACCGCTTTGGTTCTGAAAGTGCTCTTTGGGCCAACAATTTCAGCGATTGTGGCTGAGGAGCGTTACAATAGCGAAAGATGTAGTGGGATAGAGGGGGGGCAGGAGGCAGAAAATGGGTGTAGGTTCACAACAGATGCAAGCCCAAAGAGCGCAGGTGGACTTTCGTCCCCTCAGAAGGGCACTTGGCCTGCTCGGCCGTTCCTGGCAGATCACGTTGGCGGCGTATGTGGCACTTTTGTTGAGTACAGGTGCCCAGCTCTGGGTGCCGCAGCTGGTGCAGAATGTATTGGACACGGTGGTCCAAGGGATGGCAATCCAGCAGAGTGTACAGCTGCCGGCGGAGAGAGAAGGGCTGGGCCCGCTAGGGATGACGGCCGCCGAGTTCGAGCAACGGCTGAGCGATCCACTGGCACCGCTGTACTGGGGGGTGAGTCTGATTTTGTTCCTTTCTGTGATCCGTGGGCTGTTTGCATTTGCCCAGTCTTACCTGTCGGAAAAGGCGGGTCAAGAGGTGGCCTTCGACATGCGCAACGATCTTTTTGCCAAGATTCAGCGCCTTTCGTTCAGCTACCACGATCGCAACCGGACTGGCCAGCTGATGATCCGGGCGACAGACGACATCGAAAAGGTCCGTCTGTTTCTGGGGCAGGGATTGCTGTTGTCTGTGCAGGCGTTGGTGTTGTTGATTGGCACGTTGATTTTGCTGGTGCTCACCAATCTGCCGTTGACCCTGGTGGTGTTGCCGGTGCTGCCGGTGGCGATGGTGTTGTTCATGGTCTTTGGGGCGGTTTCGCAGCCGCTTTTTGCCAAGGTACAGCAGAAATTGTCGACGATGAACACAATTTTGCAAGAAAACCTTGCCGGCATCAAAGTGGTCAAGGCCTTTGCGTCCGAGCGCAAGGAACAGGGGCGTTTTGAGGACGCAGCGATTGCGTTGATGCAACAGCAGATCGCCGTCTCGCGCACCTTCAGCTTTTTGTTTCCGGTGATTTTTTTGGTGGCCAATCTGGGCCAGGCAGCTGTGCTTTATTTTGGGGGGTGGCAGATCCTGGATGGAACGTTGTCGGTCGGTGCCTGGCAGAAATTCAGCTTGTATCTGTTGTACATTTTTTTCCCGTTGGGTCAGCTGGGGTTTATCGTCGCTCAAATGAGCCAGGCGGCGGTCAGTGCAGGGCGGATCTATGAGATTCTGGATGCCCCCAACGACGTGGCAGATCGGCCAGGGGCGCATGTTCTGCCTCTCATCCGGGGGGAAGTTCAGTTCGATCGGGTTGCCTTCCGGTACGTCGGCAGCAGCGAATCGGTGTTGAGCGAGGTGAGCTTTGTGGCGCGGCCGGGCGAGACGGTGGCGATCCTGGGGGCGACAGGAAGCGGCAAAAGCAGCATCATCAACTTGATCCCACGGTTTTATGATGTGACGGCAGGTCGGATTCTGATCGACGGGCAGGATGTGCGTGAGGTCACAGTGGAGTCGTTGCGTCGGCAGATCGGAATTGTCTTGCAGGAGACCAACCTGTTTACGGGGACAATCCGTGACAACATTGCCTTTGGGCGTCCAGAGGCAACGGCTGCGGAGATAGAAGCGGCGGCACGTGCGGCGGCGGTGCATGACTTTGTCGTGGGCTTTCCCCTGGGCTATGAGACTCCAGTGGGTGAGCGAGGAACAACGCTGAGTGGAGGGCAAAAACAACGGATTGCCATCGCACGTGCGTTGTTGTTGGACCCCCGTATTCTGGTGTTGGATGACTCGACCAGTGCGGTGGATATGCAGACGGAGCAATGGATCCAGCAGGCGTTGGCCCGGCTGATGCAGGGGCGGACAAGCTTTGTGATCGCCCAGCGGATCAGTACCGTCTTGAACGCAGACCGCATTCTGGTGCTTGACAAGGGGCGGATTGTTGCGCAGGGGCGGCACGCTGACTTGATCGAGAGCAGCGAGATCTACGCCGAAATTTATCGCAGCCAGCTTGTCGAAGACACTGTCGGCGAAGCAACTGTCGGCGAAGCAAAGGGTAGGGAAGGGGAGGAGATGCAATGATCGATGGCACACGCAGGCTGCTTGAGCAAGAATCCAGCAAGCCGCGCAGCAGCCGCCGCACGTTGGGTCGGCTGCTGCGCTATTTTCGGCCCTTCTGGCGGGTATTGGCAGGCGTTGTGGTAATGATGGGGGTCAGTGCCTGGGGGCAGGCGGTTACGCCTGAGCTTTTGGGACAGGCGGTCGACTGTTATCTGACCCCAGCAGCAGCGCTGTCGGGGCAGAGCGGCCCATCCGCCCAGCAATTCAGCTGTTGGTTTGGCGCGGTGCCTGCCGGTTCTCCGCTCTCTGCCTATCTGACAGGGCTGGGCTGGTTGGTGGCTGCTCTGGCGGGATTGTTCGTGCTGGGGTCGATCAGCAGTGGTCTGATGTTTTATTGGATGTCCTGGGCAGGCCAGCAGATTCTCCGTTCGCTGCAGGTGGAAGTGTTTGGCCATCTGCACAGCCTTTCATTGGGCTTTTACAGCCGCAATGAGAGCGGCAACCTGATGAGTCGGCTCACGAACGATGTCAGCACGATCCAGCAGGCGATCAGTTTTGCGTTGGTTCAGGTGGTCTCTGGTACGCTGTTGATGGTCTGGATCGGTTGGAACATGTTGTCGTTGAACTGGGTCTATGCGCTGCTCAGCCTGGCGCTGGTTCCGGTGATGGTGGCGGTGACGATCTGGTTTGGGGACCAGGCACGACGGGCCTTTCGGGTCACCCGCAAAGAGATCGGCAATGTCAACGCCGAGCTGGAAGAAAGTATTTCCGGGGTACGCGAAGTACAGGCCTTCAGCCGTGAGGAGGCCAATATCGAGGCCTTTCGGGCCAGCAATGCGGCGAACCGGGATGCCAATCTGCGGGCGGTGGCGTACACCTCTGCCTTGACCCCGGCGCTGGAAGCGCTCGGCTATGTGGCGGTGGCAGTCGTGGCAGGGGTCGGGGGCTTTTTCTTGTTGCAGGGGGTACCCTTGGGGGGATCGCCGGTCACGCTGGGGTTGATCGTGGCTTTCATCGGTTATGTACAGCGTTTTAACCAGCCCATCGCCCAGATTGCCCTGTTGTGGGCCAATATTCAAAGTGCAATTGCGGGGGCCGAACGAATTTTTGATTTATTGGACGAACAGCCAGAGATTGCCGAGGCTGCGAATGCCCGGGCAATGCCGGTGATTGCAGGTCGGGTGGTCTTTGAGTCGGTTTGGGCGGAATACACAGCTGGGGAGCCGGTTTTGCGCCAGGTGGATCTGGTTGCGGAGCCGGGTCAGACGGTGGCGATCGTCGGTCCGACGGGAGCTGGCAAGACGACGTTGGTCAATCTGCTGCCCCGTTTTTATGATGTGACTGCAGGGCGGGTGACGATCGACGGTGTCGATGTGCGCACTGTCCAGCTGGCCAGCCTGCGTCGGCAGATTGGCATGGTGCTGCAAGATTCTTTTCTGTTCAGCGACACTGTGGCGAACAACATTCGGTATGCCCGCCCCGATGCCAGCGACGCCGAGGTGGTGGCCGCGGCCCAGCTGGCGCGTGCCCACGAATTTATTGAGCGTCTGCCAGATGGGTACGCCACCGTACTGGGTGAACGGGGAGGTGGGCTCAGCCAGGGGCAACGTCAGCTGCTCTCGATCGCCCGGGCGGCCCTGGCGAACCCGCGCCTGTTGATTTTGGACGAGGCAACGAGCAGTGTCGACACGCGCACGGAGCGGCAGATCCAGGCGGCGCTCGAGTCTTTGTTGGCTGGACGCACCAGTTTTGTGATCGCGCATCGTCTGAGCACCATTCGCAACGCCGATCGGGTCTTGGTATTGGTGGCTGGGCAGATTGTGGAACAGGGCACACACGAAGAGCTGCTTGCGCTGCGCGGCGTCTACTATGACCTCTCTCGGAGCCAGTTCAGACATCAGGAGCAACTGGCCCTGCCATGACCGGTACCGAACAGCAGTTGTTTGATGTGGAAATGCAGCTGGAGCGACAGGCCTCTTTGCAGCGAATTTTGATGGAGACGGCTCTGCATTTTATCAACCTTCCGATCGACCAGCTTGACCAGGGAATTGGGGATGTGTTGAGCCATGTTGGCCAGTTCACCCAGGTCGATCGGACCTACCTGCTGGAGTATGATTTTGTCAATGCCCTGATTCACAACACCTATGAGTGGTGTGCGCCTGGCATTTCGCCCGAGATCGACAACCTTCAGAATGTTCCGATGGCCCTTGTGCCGCACTGGATCGAAACCCATTGTCAGAAAAAATTGATCTACATCCCAGATGTGGGTGCGTTGCCGGCCGAAGACCCGTTGCAAGCGATTCTGGAGCCACAAGGAATCAAGTCGTTGATCACAATTCCGCTGATCTCGGGGGAAGATTGTCTGGGTTCGATCGGTTTTGACGCTGTGCGTGAGAATCGTCCATTGAGTGATTCTGATATTACGCTGCTCAAATTTTTGGCTGAGTTGATTGTCAACGCCAAGCACCGCTTGCGCCATGAGAAAATGCTCAAGCAGGCAGCTGAGGAACTGCAGCTGAGTGAATCTCGGTTGCGCAGCGCGCTGGCCCACGAAAAAGAATTGGGGGAGTTGAAGAGCCGTTTTGTGGCGATGGTATCACACGAACTGCGTACCCCGCTGGCGACGATTCTGGCTGCGGCGGAGACCTTGCTTGCCTACGGCGATCGTCTCGATCTCGCGCAGATGCAGCGGCGTCTGCACAAGATCTGTGAGCGTGTCGGTCATTTACAGGCGATGATTGGGGATGTGCTGCAGCTGGCCCGGATCGAGGCAAAAACCCAAGAGGTAGAGATGGTGCCGATGGATCTGGCAGCTTTTTGTTCTGCTCTGGTGGAGGAGTACAAGGAGCGTACTGCGTTGGATCACCATTGGATCTATCAGGCGGCGGTTGCTCCGATACGGGTGTGTCTGGACCCGCAGCTTTTCCGCCAGGCGCTGGACAATCTGCTGGAGAATGCGATCAAGTATTCTGCCTCTGGAACGTCGATTGAGCTCTTCGTGGCGGTTGAAGAGGGTTCGGCGCAGGTGGTGATTGTCGACCACGGGATTGGCATTCCGGCCGGGGGGCTGGCGCATCTCTTTGAGCCATTTCACCGGGCTGCAAATGCCACGATGATCCCCGGAACTGGGTTGGGGATGCCGATCACGCGCGAGATTGTTTTGAGGCACCGCGGCACAATCGCGGTCGAGAGTGAGGTTGGTGTGGGCACGACGGTGCGCATGACACTCCCTCTTTTAGAGGAGGATTGAGACGATGGCCAAAGTGCTGGTGATCGACGACGAAGTCGGGCTGCTGGAAGAGATCGTCGAGTGGCTCCACTACGAAGGATATACCGTGTACAGTGCCAGTGGCGGTGCCGAAGGGGTGCAGTTGGCCAGACAACACCTGCCCAACCTGGTGATCTGTGATGTCATGATGCCCTATTTTGATGGCTACCGTGTGCTGCTGGAGCTGCGCATGGATGGGGCAACGGCGTGGATCCCGGTGATCTTTTTGTCTGCACTGGCTGCCCGCACCGATGTGCGGCGCGGGATGAATCTGGGGGCTGAGGACTATGTGACCAAGCCGATTGCCCGTCAAGAGCTGCTGGACACGATCCGGGTGCGGCTGGAGCGCAGCGCTGAGGGAGAGCAGCAAGCTGCCAGAACGTTGGAGCAGTTGCGTCTTGGCGTCTTGTCTGCGCTGCCCCACGATCTGCACGCCCCTCTGGTGGGGATTTTGGGCTTTGGGGAGCTGTTGGCGTTGAATCCGAACGCTTATTCGCCTGCCGAGATAGCGGAAATGGCAGGCATGATTGTGACCTCTGGAGAGCGTTTGTTGCATCTGGTCGATCGCTACTGGCTTTTTGTGCAGCTTGAGTTGGGGCAGCGGCAGAAGGAGGCAGCTGCCTGTGAAGCCTGTGCGCTGGCCGCACAGACTGCGCGCCGGGTTGCCGAGCTGTATGGCCGATCCGAGGATCTGGTTGTCGAGGTCACCGACGCCATGGCGGCAATTGAAGCGGAGGGGTTGGAGAAGGTCGTCTATGAATTGGTGGACAACGCCTTCAAGCACTCGAAGGCAGGTGTGCAGGTGCGTGTGACTGGCGGTGTGGAGGCAGGAGAGTGGCTGTTGCGTGTAGCGGATCAGGGCTGTGGGGCTCTCTCGGCAGCACGGCCGGGGGCTGTGCAGGGGGAGCCGGGTCTTTTGCCGGCTGCTGGACTTGGGTGGACGATTGTCCGGAGGCTGGTTGCGCTCTACCAAGGAGTGTTTGTCGTGCAGGGTCGGCTGGGGAGTGGCATGGAGGCTGTCGTGCGGCTGCCATTGGCTGGCAGGGAGGCGGGCTGACCGGGCCAGCCTTTTGAACTTTTGGGAAAAAAGGGTTGACAGGGTAAACGTTTTCTGCTACAGTGGGGGCCGACAAACTGTTTTGAACCCTTCGGAAAAAAGATGGCTGTTACCATTCATGATGTGGCTGAGGCGGCAGGTGTTTCGATTGCGACCGTCTCGCGCGTGCTCAACAACAAAGATCACCCCGTCAGTGCTGAAACCCGTCGGCGAATTTTGTGGACGGCCGACCAGTTGGGGTACCGCCCCAACCAGGCTGCGCGCAGCCTGCGCACGGATCGTTCTGCCACGGTAGGTGTGGTGGTGGACGACATCATGGGTCCTTTTGTAAACAAAATTATCCGGGGGATTCAGGACCGTCTGCGACAGGAGGGCTATCTCTGTGTCGTCGTCAGTGCAGACTGGGATCCTGCTGCCGAGCGGGCGGCTATCCACGATCTGTTAAGCCGTTCGGTGGATGGCATCATCTTTTCAGAGACATGGCACACCACTGCGGTTGATTTTTTGGATCTGGCGACCAAGCCGTATGTCTTCGTGCACCGCCAGTTTGCCGCACCGGGTCAGTACTCGACGATTCCGGACGAGCGGTATGGGGCGCATCTGGCAATGCGCCACCTGCTCGACCTCGGGCACCGGTGCATCGGCTACATCAATGGGCCGGTGCACTACTATGCGTCGGCGCTGCGGCTGGAGGGGTACTGCGAGGAGCTGGCGTTGGCGGGCATCGACTACGACCCAGCGCTGGTCGAGCGCGGGGACTGGGCGCTGGAGAGTGGCTATGCGGCGATGCAGCGGCTGTTGTCGAAGCGGCCCCAGTTGACCGCGTTGTTTGCTGGCAACGATCTGATGGCGGCAGGGGCGATCTATGCGTTACAAGATGCAGGGAGAGAGGTCCCGAGAGAGGTGGCCGTGGTCGGGTACGACGACCGGGAGATCAGTCGGACAGTGCGTCCGCGGTTGAGCACTGTGACGCTGCCTTGTTATGAGATGGGGCAAGCTGCTGCGCAGATGCTCTTGTATCGAATGGAAGGCAGGACGGACATCGAGGAAGAGGCCAATGTGCGGGGGTGCCTGCTGGTCCGCGAGTCGTGTGGGGCTGTTGCGCCGGGCTGAGCGGACGACAAAATAGATTGGCAGCTGAAAATTGGGGGGATACGGCGAACAGCCGTTGCTCATGTTTGGTTCACGACATTTATTTTTGTATCAAGAGGAGAGAGTTGGGTATGCAACGTATTGTAAAAGTGTGGACAGGGCTGTTGGCTCTGCTGCTGTTGGCGGCATGTGCAGCCCCAGTGGCAGCACCTGGCGGTGAACAGGCCGCTGGAGAACCTGCCAGTGGAGGGGTGACGATCTCTTTTTGGACCCGTGACAGCAATCAGGCCCAGGTGCGCTCGCTGGTCGATGCTTGGAATGCGTCGCACGAAAATCAGATTGAGATTACGGTCATCCCGGCATCAGAGTACATGACCAAGGTGGGTGCTTCGGTCGGTGCTGGTGCCCCCCCTGACTTGATGGCGGTCGACCTGATCTATGTTCCGCAGTTTGCGGCTGCCAATCAGTTGACCGACATCACCGATCTGGCCAAGGGCTTGTCTTATTTTGACAAGCTGAGCCCGTCGCATGTGCGGTTGGCCACCTACGACGGCAAGATCTTTGGCCTGCCCTTCAACGCGGAGGGGTCGTATCTGATCTACAACAAGGGGCTCTTTGAGCAGGCTGGGTTGGATCCAGAAAATCCACCCAAGACGTGGGGCGAGATCGCTGATGCTGCCGCCAAAATTCGTGCGCTGGGCGAAGACATCTATGGATTCTATTTTTCGGGTGCCTGTGCTGGTTGTAACGCCTTTACCTTTGCACCGTTGATCTGGGCCAACGGCGGCGATGTGCTGAGCGAGGATGGGACCGTGGCGACGCTGACGGATCCCAGTGTGGCAGGTGCTCTGGCGTTGTACAGCCAGATGTGGGCGGATGGGGTGATCCCGCCGGGCGCGCAGGCAGATACCGGCACGGACTTTGCCAATGCATTTACGACCGGCAAAATTGGGATGGCAGGCACTGGGGCCTTTGCGATCAACAACATCAAGACCAATTTCCCGGAGATTGATTTTGGCGCGACGTTTTTGCCCGGCCAGGAGGGGGGCGCCTCCTCTTTTGCGGGCGGCGACAGCATCGCCATCCCTGCCGGTTCCAAGTATCCCCAGGAAGCCTTTGAATTTATTCAGTGGGCGACCTCGGAGGAGGTTCAACTGGAATACTATGCCAAGTTGAACAACCTGCCAGTGCGCACTGATCTGGCTGAAAATGAGTATTTTGCGCAGGATTCTCGGCTGACTACAGCAGCGGAAGCGATGGCGATCGGCCGAACACCATACTCGATCGTCTACAACCAACTTTTCAACGACGCCAATGGGCCGTGGCTGAAGATGATCCAGACGGCAGTCTTTGATGGCAAAGTCGAAGAGGCGGTCAATACTGCTCAGGAAGAATTTACCAAGATTCTGGCTGGTCAGTAGCGCTGCCCAGACAACTCAAGCAAGGCCGTGGATGGGGCGTGCCCCATCCACGGCAGGATGGATAAGGTCTCATGGCAGCCGTCTCTACACCGACAAAAGCTGCGCGTCGCCGGATGGGGACGCTCTCTCAGCGCCGGATGGTGGCTGGATTTTTGTTTGTCCTGCCGGCAGTTTTGTTTACAGTGGCGATGTTCATCTTTCCTTTGCTCATGACCGGGTGGATGTCGCTGCACAACTGGCCGTTGCTGGGGCAGGCCACCTTTCTGGGAATCCAGAACTATGTACAGATGGTCCAGGATCGTCAATTTTGGGCCAGTCTTTGGTTCACGACACAGTATACGTTGCTGGTAACGCCTCCCATTTTTATCCTGGCTTTTTTGTTGGCGCTGCTGGTCAACAGCGCGCTGCGCGGCATCGGTATCTTCCGCACCATCTACTTTATTCCAGTGGTGATTGGGCTGGGGACCTCAAGCCTGCTCTGGGTCTGGCTGCTCAACGATCGCGTGGGCATCTTCAACGGAATTTTGCTCGACCTGGGGTGGATTCAGCAGCCGGTGATCTGGCTGGTCGATAAAAATCTGGCCATGACGGCGATTGTCGTCTCGATCGTCTGGAAAACAGTCGGTTTCAGCATGATTTTGCTATTGGCAGGGATGCAAGCGGTGCCTGATGAGCTGTACCAGGCTGCGGAGGTGGATGGGGCCAGCTATTGGCAGCGGCTCTGGTATATCTTGCTGCCTCTTTTGCGTTCGACCTTTGCGCTGGCCCTGGTGCTTTCTGTCATCGGTTCGTATCTGGCCTTTGATCAATTTTACATCATGACGCGTGGGGGGCCACAGAACCAGACCATTACCGCTGTGTATTGGATTTTCAATAACTCGTTTACCTATTACAAGCTCGGCTATGGGGCAGCGCTCTCGATTGGCTTGCTGGCCATTTTAGGTTTGCTCAGCGTCCTTCAACTGCGTGTGCTGCGCGACGATACAACGTACTGAACGACAAAGCGTTTGGAGAAGAATGCCTTGAACACTGCTCTGAAAAGCACCACCATCCGGAGTTCAGCGGTCCAGCTGCGTCGCCGTGCTGGGTGGACCGTCCTGTACGTCGTCGGTGTCGTGTTGGCCGCCTTGTTTCTTTTTCCGATTTTTTGGTCGACGTTGACTTCGCTAAAGTCGCCCGCTGAAGCATCGGCTGTGCCCCCGACCTATCTCCCTTCTGTGCTGACTTTTGAAAACTACGTCAAGTTGAACCAGTACGGAGCTGGGATTGCCCGCTATATCTTCAACAGTGCCGGTGTTGCGTTGCTCACGGTATTGGGGACAGTCGTGCTGAGCACCCTGGCTGGCTATGGATTTTCGCGTTTTCGTTTTCCAGCCAGCAATCTGTTGTTTCTGATGCTGCTTGCAGCGTTGATGATTCCGTTCCAATCTATTTTGACGCCGCTTTTTCTGTTGATGAGTGCTGTGAAGCTTCAGAACAGCTTGCCAGGGCTGGCGTTGGTGTACATCACCTTTCAACTGCCTTTCGGTGTGTTTATGATGCGCAACACCTTCGATGTCGTGCCGCGCGAAATTGAGGAGGCGGCTCTGTTGGACGGTTGTTCGACCTGGCAGATGCTGACGCGTGTGATGCTGGTGTTGGTACGGCCAGGGATCATCACGGTAGCGGTCTACGCCTTCTTGAATTCTTGGAACGAGTTTCTGGCTGCGTTGATTCTCATGACGCAAGAGGTCAATTTTACCCTGCCGATCCTGCTGACCAGTGTGCGCAGCGGCTATTATGGGGCCATCGACTGGGGAGCGCTGCAAGCGGGAATCACGGTCACAATTCTGCCTTGTATTGTGCTCTTCCTCTTTTTGCAGCGCTACTACATGCAAGGGTTGATGGGCGGCGCAGTCAAAGGATAAACAAACCCACAGACGGATGCGGAGAACGATCAAGATGTTTTATCGACCATTGCCGGCAAACCGACCGCCGTTGTTTCCAGTTGCCCTGCGGCCATTGCCGGTAGGTGCTGTACGTCCAATGGGCTGGCTGTTGGACCAGATGCGGATCCAGGCCAAGGGGCTGACCGGTCATCTCGATGAATTCTGGCCCGATGTCGGGCGCCAGTCCGGGTGGCTTGGGGGCAACGGCGACGACTGGGAGCGCGCCCCCTATTACTGCGATGGGTTGGTTCCGCTCGCCTACCAACTGGATGACCCACGCCTGGTCGCCAAAGCCCATTCCTATCTCAGCTGGATGCTCAACAGCGCACAGCCCAATGGCTGGTTTGGTCCTGCCAACCCAGACTGGTGGCCACGCATGGTCGCACTCAAGGTGCTGATGAGCTATTATGAGGCTACCCAGGAGAAACGTGTGCTGAGCCTGATGGCTGGCTACTTTGCCTACCAGAATGTGATGCTGGCTGCTCGCCGGCTGGACAGCTGGGGCGCTGCGCGCGCGGCTGACAATCTGTTGGCGGTCTGTTGGCTTTACAACATCACCGGCGATGCCTTTTTGTTGGAACTGGCGGCCAAGTTGAGCGCAGGGGGGATGGACTGGGCAGAATTGCAGGCCCGGTATGGCTTGGCCCGCATCCTGCCGTACGCACACCATCGTTCCAATATGGCCACCCATGTCGTGAACAATGCCCAAGGGATCAAAACGCCGGCTGTGCAGTACCTGGTCAGCGGCGACAAGTGGCAGCGGGGAGCAGCCCGACAGAGTATCGCCAACTTGATGCGGCACCACGGCCAGCCCAATGGAATCTGGAGCGGCGACGAACATCTCAACGGCACCTCCCCGACCTCTGGGACGGAACTCTGCGCAGTCGCTGAGTACATGTATTCTCTTGAAGAATTGATGCGGATTACCGGCGATCCTTTTTATGGGGATGTCCTGGAACAGGTTGCCTACAATGCCTGGCCGGCCACCTTTGCGCCCGATATGTGGTCCCACCAGTACGACCAGCAGGTCAATCAAGTGCTTTGCAGCGTTGCAAAACGCAACTGGACAGACAACACCGACACCTCCAACCTGTTTGGCCTGGAGCCGCATTATGGCTGTTGTACTGCCAATTTGCATCAAGGATGGCCCAAATTGGTCAAGCACCTGGTGATGGCGACCCTGGACGGTGGGTTGGCTCTGGTTGCCTATGGCCCCTGTGTGGCACATGTCGAACTGGACGACGGAACCCGAGTGAAGCTGGAAGTGGAGACAGACTATCCCTTCAAGGGGCAGCTGGTGATACGGCTCACGGTAGACCGGATGGCTCAGTTCCCGTTGCTTCTGCGGATTCCGGCGTGGGCTGAAGGCGCCCGGGTGGTGGTTGGGAGCGATCTGGCAGCCAGCGCCCGCGCCGGTGAATTCCATCGAGTGGTGCAATCTTGGGAAGGGACCACGACGATCTTGTTGGATCTGCCAGCAGCGCTGCGGGCCAGCCGTGGCCACCAAGGGCTGCTTTCGATTCACCGCGGGCCGTTGCTCTTTGGGCTGCGCATCGCTGAGCAGTGGCAGCAAGTGGCCGGTGAACTCCCCCATGCAGATTGGGAGGTCTATCCGACAACGCCATGGAACTATGGGTTGTTGCTGGACCCGGCAGAGATGGCCGCCAGCCTGGATGTCGAAGAAGGACGAGTCAGTGTTGTGCCCTTTGACCCGCTGCAGCCCCCAGTTCGGCTGCGGGCGCAGGGGCGTCGGCTGCCACACTGGGGGCTCGTCGATAACTCCGCTGGGCCGATCGATGCCGGCCCGCACGCCAGCGAGGAACCGATCGAACCGATCGAGTTGATCCCATACGGCAGCACGCACCTGCGGGTGGCTGCATTCCCTCTCTGCTACGCACGCTGAACGAGTGGCTGCAACAAAATCAGGAGGGCGGGTTTACTGCCCTCCTGATTTTATTTGATTGTGATCGGCAAATACAAAGAATTGACTGTTGACGGCGGCACTGGTGTGGGGGGCACTGGTGTGACGGGCGCTTGCGGTGCCAGGGGCAATGCCTGCTGGCCGGCAGGGGCTGCACTGGGGGCGACGGCAGGGGAGGTCGGCAGTGGTTTGTTCGTGGTCGTGTGTTGGCTGGCAGTGCGCACGGCACCACTGAAAGAGAGCGTGTACCTGCTGTCCTCAGTTCCATAACCATAAACCTCAAATTGATAGACACCTGCCGTCGGCACGTTGTTCAGGACAATCGCCTCGGGGGTTGTGCCATACTGGTTGCTGATGCCAGCCAATCCGCCGTTGGGGCTCCAGACATAGAGGTCGGGGTCTCCGCTTCCCGAGAGCAGGTTGGCTGTGAGCGTATCTCCAACAGCAAGACGGATCCGATAGAGGCGCGTCTGGCCGCTGCGGACGCTGTCATCGGCACGCAGGTAGTTGATCGGTGCCTGTAGAGAAGTTGTGGTGACATTTCCGACGCTATCTGCTGCCCAGAGCTGCAGATAGTGGACCCCCCCTACGGGGCTGAGTGTCATGGGATAGCTCGCCGTGTAGGTGATCCAGCCAGTCTGCTGCAGCGGGATCCATTGGCGGGCAGTGCTGTTGTAGGTGCGCTCTACCAGAAAGATCGACGCTGCCTCTGTGCCTTGGTCGGTCGCAGAAATGGTGAGAGTGACTGCAGGGGAGGTAGTTGTCTGTTCGCCGTTGTTGACAGAAAGCTGCTGGATCGTGGGTGGTGTGTTGTCGACAGCACTCTGGGGGGGGAGAACCGTCACGTTCCAGGCTGCCCTGTTGTTTGCCTCACTCCCTTCCACGAACTCATTGTCGGGATCCACAACCGCATAGACTGTGTGTGTGCCGGTAATGAGTGGGGTCCAACTGATCAGTGCAACATCGATCACGTTGTTGCCAGGTTCTAGCGGCGGCAGTGTCATCGTGCCCAGCCGGTTTGCAATCGCGATCGTATCAAGATAAAAAGCGACTGAGATGTCGCTCACCGTCTGCTCTCCTCCCGATCGCCGTACATTGACACCCAGCAAAGTGACCTGGTTCTGACGCACGGGCAGCGGGTCAAACCAGATGTCCTCGTCGGTGACAGCCAGATCGGGCAAGCCAGCATCGACGACTGTGTAGCCGTCCGGCAGATAGAATGGCAATGTGCCGGGGTTGGCAGCCGTCACAGTGTATGTGCCAGAGGGCAAATTGGCTGGCACGACTGCTTTGGCTCGCGTCCCTTGCGGGTCGATCAATGCGAACTCACGCAGACTCATCCCTCCTATCCACACGACAGTATCGGAGCGTAGCCCTTCTCCATGAAGGGTAATTTCGTTGGAGAGTCCGGCAAGCCCCTGGTCAGGCACCAGAGCCATCAATTCGACGTCCGCCGGCGCCTGGGGCGTCTCGGGTGTGGGCATCTCAGGTGTGGGCGTCTCGGGTGTGGGTGTCTCGGGTGTGGGTGTCTCGGGTGTGGGCGTCTCGGGTGTGGGTGTCTCGGGTGTGGGCGTCTCGGGTGTGGGTGTCTCGGGTGTGGGTGTCTCGGGAACGACTGTAATAGGAAAAAGCGGTTTGATGGTCACCGAGCCTGGTGCGACATCGTCCAAAATAGAAATACCGCCATACGTGACATCGCTGGCCAACAACTCGCCTGTGCGGAAGGTTAAGTCTGTCTGTTCGGTTTCACCGATAGCGACCAGTTCGATGGTCATCAAGGTGAAATTGCTGGTTGGAAATAGGGAATTCAAGGTGCCTGCTGCAAATTGAATGGTGCCTTTTTCGTTGCTATACGTATCTTGCAGAGACATTGTGAGTGTTTGACCCGGAAAAATTGCGAGCACCTGGACATAGGTTGGGTCAAAGTCGATGGCGGCGGAGGCACCGTCAACCGGTTGGTGGGTGTTGACCTCGACAGCAACGGTGAACGTATCGCCGACTGTCACACGGGATTGGGCAGGGCTGATGGCAAGGGTCACATCGCCGCTTTGGGGTACCTGTGGGAGCTGTAGTGGGTTGGCTGGGCTGGCAGCTGAAGCGCTGCTCAGGTAGAGTCCGGCAATCAGGCTGAGTCCAATCGCCAGAAAAAGGACGGGCAAGCTGTATGTGATGTGGTTGAGCCGGCAAGATGGGGGTACTGCAAGAGAGTTGAGGAAAGATTTCGGGAATGGCATCGACGGTTGGGCTCCATGGAATAGACTTGCAGAGCTGGTTTGGGTCGTCAGATGTGGCCGCTCTCCACATCTGACGACCCGGCAACTGGATGTCAGTCGCCCGAGATCATGGGGAGGAACAACGGTGGGGCAAGCTGGTCGACGATGCGGATGGCAACGTCTGCGGTGTCGGCCGGAATGGGCTCACCTTCGTAGGTGGCCTCGCTTTGTGCGCCATCGCTGTGCAGGAATGTCAGTGTGCTGCTCCCCAGGCCGACCGTGTCGAATTCGATCGTTGCCAGGGGGATGCTGCCATTCAGAACCGTTGACAGGCTGCCTGCAGCGAAACGAATCTGCCCTTGGGAATTGTCGAAT
>CAIOHJ010000295.1 GCA_903858085.1 uncultured Chloroflexota bacterium | reverse complement strand
ATTGTATAGAAGCGGTGGCCGTTGCGCTCTTCGTTGTCGACAATCTCCACGCCGACCTGCGGCAGATAAAAGGTGGTGTCGTCGGTCGGTGAGGTCGGGGAGCTTCCTTCGACGACAGGCTGCGGCAGGGGTCTGGTGGCGGGCTGTTTGAGCACGGGCTGTTTGAGCACGGGCTGTTTGAGCACGGGCTGTGCAGCTGCGGGCTGTGCAGCTGCAGGCTGTTTGAGTACGGGCTGTGCAGCTGCAGGCTGTTTGAGTACAGGCTGTGCAGCTGCTTTGCGGTGGGGGCGTCTGGCCGGTTTGGCTGTTTCTTGGGGATTCTGAGGAGACTCGGGGAGGGGGGGGGGCTCCTCGCTGTCGGGTTCGAACCCCAGCGCTTCGCGGACCAGGGCGACGATCTCGTCGCGCACGGCGAGTGTTGTCTCCGCCTCGTCGCGCACGTAGAAGCGGTTGGCATCCAGGGCATAGGGCAGGTCGATCCCTTTGGCCACCTGGACGCGCAGCACTTTGGCGCTGCCACTTTGCACCGTGTCGATTTTGACTTCGAAGCGGGGAGTCATCCGTTCGTCGAGTGCGCTGCGGATCTCCTGTTCGACCTGGGTGGGGCTGTTCAGGCCGCGCAGCTTGTCTTTGCCCGGCCCGGCACCGATGTAGGCGACGCCGCCAGCTGTGTTGGCAAAGGCGCAGAGATCGGCCAGGATGGCGTCGAATTTGCCTCCGCGCTGGGCTGCCGACTCATGGAAGCTCTGCACCAGCGTTGGCCCTTCATCGCGCACGACGTCCAACGGGTCAAACGGTTTATCGGCTGGGCGGGCAGGGCGCACGCGGTCAAACTGTTTGGAGCGCAAGAGCGCGGCCAGCGCGTCAAAAGTCGGTTCGTCCAGCAGAAGTTCGCTGGCCCGATCGCCGATGCCCAGCCGTTTGGGGGTGCGGGGGTCTGCTGTCAGCCGATGGGCGTCGCTGCCCTGCAGGCAGTGCATGCGCCGCGGGTATTCAGACTTGCTCCCGTTGAAAAAGCGAGCGGTCGAGCGCCCGGGCCGATCCAGGTCGGTCACCTCCAGTGCATCCAGGTGAGGGTCCTGGGTGTAGGCGATCTTGGTCTGCCCGCCAAAGGGGAAATTGCGCATCGCCACGCCATGGGTGCTGTTGGCGTGTGCTGCAATCACCAGCCCTCCTGCCTCGTGGATGATCCGGTAGGCTGTCAGCACGTCGGTCGTTGCTCCGGTCTCGGTGCTGCCGGCGTCGAGCTTGTTGGCGGGGACCTTCATCGACAACAAAATATGTTCCAGCTGGCGTATGGAGGTTTCGGCTGGAAAGATTGCCAAAATATGGAACCCAAACGTAGCGGTAAACTCAAAGCCAGGAAGGACGACCACCTGATTGGCGGCCTCACGCCAGCCCTGCAGCCGAGCGCGTTCCGGGTCGGTCAGCCGTCCCTGCGCCTCCAGCTGGGTCAGCCAGTCCAGCTCTTTGCGAATGGCGCTGATCCCGGCGACCGTGTTGTGGTCCGTGATCGCCACCATCTCCAGCCCTTGCTGTGCAGCTTTGCGCAGCCAATCCAGGTAGCTGGTGCCGGGTTCTTCGTAGTCGTGCGAAGCTGGGGTATGCAGATGCAGATCGACTTTGTACCAGCGCCGTTGGTTTTTTGGGGGAGGGGCTGGCTGTGCGCCCCCATTATTCGATTTTTTTTTGCGACTCACAGAGTTGTCTGGTCTCCTCTCGACCAAAGTAGGACAAGCTGGCCCACGATCTCTGGCCGAGCGATCTGTCACCCGACCAGAGAGGACCTATCTTTTATAATAACATAAAATGAAGTTTGGCGTCAATTGTGGGAGGAACTGTTCGCTCTCCTGGCGGCTGCTAGGGAGAAATAGGGGGGCGCCGGCGTGGGGTTCGTGCTGCTTTGGGGGATTTTTGTCCCTTGTCTGTGCCCTGCACGTCTTCTGGGGAGAGCAGGGCAGCTTCCAACACCTGGTCGACGGTATCGACCAGAACAAATTTCATGGTGCTGCGCACAGATTCGGGCAGCTCCTCCAGATCTGAGTCGTTGCGCCGGGGCAGGATGACGGTGTCCAGGCCGTAGCGTGCAGCGGCCAGCACCTTTTCTTTCACACCGCCGATCGGCAGCACCTTGCCGCGCAGCGTGATTTCGCCGGTCATCCCCAGTTTGGGGCGTACGGGGCGGTTGGTCAGCAGGCTGGCCAGCGACGTGGCCATGGTGATCCCGGCGCTTGGACCGTCCTTGGGAATGGCGCCTTCGGGGATATGGAGATGGAGGTCGCTGTGTGCGAAGAAATCTGTGTCGATCCCGAGCGATTCGGCCCGGGCGCGGACATAGCTGAGCGCTGCCTGGGCACTTTCTTTCATCACGTCGCCCAGCTGGCCGGTGAGGGTGTAGCCTTTGGCGCCTGGCAGCCGTGTCGCCTCAAAAAAGGTGATATCTCCTCCTGCTTCGGTCCAGACCAGCCCGATGGCCACGCCTGGGTTTTGCAGGCGTTCTTCGATCTCCTCGTCGAAAAAGCGTCGTCTGCCCAGATAGATCGTCACATCTTTGTTGCGCACCATCCGTCCGCGTTTGATATCCCCGGCGGCGACGCCGGCGGCGATTTTGCGGCACACCTTGCCGATCTGGCGTTCCAGGTTGCGGACCCCGGCCTCGCGCGTGTAGCCTTGAACAATTTCGTGCAGGGCATCGTCGGTAAAACGCACTTCGGTCAGGCGCAACCCGTTCTCTTTGATCTGTCTGGGCACCAGGTAGCCTTTGGCGATGTTGACTTTTTCGTCTTCGGTGTAGCTGCTCAGCTGGATGATCTCCATGCGGTCGCGCAAGGCTGGCGGGATTGTGTCCAGGACGTTGGCGGTGGTGACAAAGAGCACCTGGCTCAAATCGAAGGGGACATCCAGGTAGTGGTCGCGAAATTCTCGATTTTGTTCAGGGTCGAGCACTTCGAGCAGTGCGCTGCTGGGGTCTCCCCGAAAATCCCGGCCCAGCTTGTCGACTTCGTCGAGCATGAAGACTGGGTTGCGGCTTTCCACGCGCCGCAGGTTTTGAATGATGCGGCCGGGCATTGCCCCGATATAGGTGCGCCGGAAGCCGCGGATATCGGCCTCGTCGCGCACCCCGCCCAGGGCAAGCCGGATAAATTTGCGGTTCATGGCCCGGGCAATGCTCAGCCCCAGGCTGGTTTTGCCGACCCCAGGTGGGCCGACAAAGCAGAGCACCAACCCCTCGCGTTCGCGGCGAATCTTGTCGCCGACGGTTTCTCCGCGGCTGCGTTGTCGGAGCCGCCGTTCAGCGCGCAGTTTGCGGACCGCCAAAAATTCCAGAATTCGTTCCTTGATCTCGGAGAGCCCATAGTGGTCTTCGTCGAGCACCGAGCGTGCATGTTTGATGTCCAGGTTGTCGACGGTGGTGGTGCGCCAGGGCAGGCTCACCATCAAGTCCAGGTAGGTCTTGATCACGCTGTACTCGGCGGCCTGGATCGGCATGCGCCGCATCCGCGCCAGCTCGCGCAACGCCTCGCGTTCGGCCTCTTCGCTCATGCCGGCGGCGGCGATTCGTTCTTCCAGCTCGCGAATGTCTGCCGCATGCTCGTCCTCTTCACCCAGCTCTTTTTGAATCGCACGCATCTGCTCGCGCAAAAAGAACTCACGCTGCATCCGTTCCATTTCGCCCTGTGCTTCCGACTGGATTTTGCGCCCCAGTTCGAGCACTTCAACTTCTTTTTTGAGCAGTTGGATCAGGCGCAACAGTTTGTCGCGCACCCGATCCATCTCGAGCATCGCCTGGGCATCTTCCAGTTTGAGGCGCATGCTGCTGGCCACCAGGTAGGCCAGCTGGCGGCCATCCTCGACGTTGATCGACATGATTGCCAATTCGTCGGGCATCTGGGGTTCGAGGTCGATCAGCCGGCGGAAGAGATCCTGGACGGCCCGCATCAGCGCCTCCATCTCCAGCCCTTCTTCGTGGGTCTCGGGCAAAATTTCGATGCGTGCCCGCAGGAAAGGGCGTTCCTGCGTGAACTCCAGGAGCCGGATGCGTTCGAGCCCCTGCACGAGCAGCCGCATGGTGCCGTCGGGGGTTTTGAGGACTCTGTGCACCTGGGCTGCGGTGCCGATCGGGTGGACTTCGTGGGGGGCGGGTTCGTCCAGAGTTTCATTTTTGCTGGCGACGAGGGCGATGATGCGGTTGTTGGGCAGGGTTTTTTCGACCAGCCGGATGCTGCGCTCCTGTCCGATCGGCAGAGGCAGCCACATCATCGGGTAGACGACGACCCCGCGCAGTGGCAGCACGGGCAGGTCGTCGGAGATGATGGGCTCCGGCTGTCGTTCCAAGACGGAACTCTGCTCGCGAAATTCTTCTGATTCGTAGATCACCTCGTCTTCGCTGTCTTCCCAATCGTCCATATCTGAATCCATCGGATCGTAGTTCATCCTGGTTGGCCTGTCACTGAAAGGAGGCGGGTGTTTTGGGTTGTATCAAGGTTCGAT
>CAIOHJ010000294.1 GCA_903858085.1 uncultured Chloroflexota bacterium | reverse complement strand
TACGACCCGGCGGGCCGCTATTACCCGTTGGCGGACGACAGCTGTGTCTGGTGTGCGCAGTGGTGCAGCGACCACCCGGCGGATTGTGCGGGTCTGCCGGAGGAGGCTGACTGGTGTGCGCACACGCATCCGCTGCTTTGTCGTCAGAAGGGGCAGGCATTCTGGTGGATGATGGCGAGGCTGGCGGGCTGGCCAGGGCCTGAGGGGGCGGGGATGGCGTTGTATCTGCCTGTGGTGGCCCGGTAAGCCAGGCTGGATCAGGGCTGGGGGGGGTGTTCTGGGGCGAAGAGGCGGGCGAAGCCGGGGTAGGGAATGAGCGGGATGAGATCGAAGGCGACCAGCCCGGCGGCGACGAGTGGCAGGGTGGCGAGGGCTGCTTCTGCTGTTTCTGTGCAGTCGCATTCGAGGAGAAGCACCGCTTCGACGCGGTCGGCGCGAAAATAGAGCTCGCGCAGGGTACCGGCCTGGTAAAGTTCCCAGGCGCGGCGGGCTTCGGCTTCCAGCAGCGCTGGGGTGTAGGCTGCCGGGTCAGGCGGGGGCAGCGGGCGTTCGACTGCCAGAATCTTCATCGATTTCCTTTCTGTTGGGCTGCTTTGCAAAACACAACAGAGTATAGCATGGGGGAGGGACTCTTGCCAAAGGGGGGGAGAGCTCTGCTGCGACCGACCCTTGGCCCGGCAGCGCTATGGCCGCGGTGAGCGGGTGTGCCGGCGGGCGGGCTGGCTGTGAATAAAAGCTTCGGTCTCTGCCCGTGTGCGCACGCCCAGGGTGCAGCCGAGTGCAGTACAGGCCAGCGCCCCGACGGCCGAGGCAAAGGTGACGGTGCGCTCCAGATCCCACCCCTCCAGCAGGCCGACCATGCAGCCGGCTGCAAACGCATCCCCGCCTCCTGAAGCGTCGACCGCATGCACTGCAAAGGGTTCAGCCCAGATGCGCTCCGTGCGGCTGCTGACAAATGCCCCTTTTTCCCCCAGGGTGATGCCCACCTGTTCTGCGCCCAGCCGCAAAAAAAGCTCCGCCTGTTCTGCCACATCGTCGATGCCCGTGAGCGCTGCTGCTTCGTCCCGGTTTGGCAAAAACAGATTGACCGCCGGCAAAACTTCGGTCAGCAGCCTCAGATCGCCCGGCCGCACCCCTGCAACGTCCAGCACTGTGGCCATGCCATGCTGCTGTGCCTGGTCAAAAAGGTTGAAAAGCGCTTCAGGTGCTATCCCTGGCAGCAGCAGATACCCCCCCACATACAAAATACGCGCATCGAACACCCGGCTGAGATCGACGTCGGCGAGTGTAAACTCAGCATTTGCGCCGACAGAATGGATGTACCGCCGGTCTTCCCCGTCCACCGGTAAAATCACCGTGCGCGAGGTCGGCTGTCTGGCAGAACGTGTGATGCTGCCCGTCTCTGCCCCCTGCCGCGCCAGCTCCTGCACGACAAAATCCCCGAAAAGATCCTGCCCCACTTTGCCAAAAACAGCGGCACTCCCCCCCAGACGTGCCAGGTCTACTGCCGTGTTGGCCGCACAACCGCCCACCGAAAGCAAAAAATCATCGACGCGCAACAGCTCCCCTGCTTCTGGCAAACGCGGCAGCGGCGGGACAAAAAGATCCGCTACCAAAATCCCAATACACGCGACCTGTGGTTTGAATTGTGTGGCGTTTGTCTGTTCCATCTCAGCTCACCAATGAGTTGCCCACCCGATGCTGCCATAGGTTTCGATCAGTTCTTCGATCTTGCGTTGCATGGCTTCTTGGCCAGCAAACAGAATATCGGGCGCAGTGCGCGACCCCATCCGCTCGTGTATCCCAGCAGGTCGCCCTAGCGCAGCGACCACTGCATCGCAGAAAACCTGTTTCAGCACAGTCCCGACATTGAACTTTGCCACCCCCAACCGAATGGCATCAGAGACTGCGCTGCGCGGGAACCCTGTGCCCCCATGGATCACCAATGGCACAGAGACTGCACGATGCAGGCGATCCAATCGTTCCAGATCGATGGTAGCTTCGCCCTGGGCGAGGAGATGAACGTTGCCGATCGAAACTGCCAGCGCGTCGACCCCGGTTGCAGCCACAAACCGAGCAGCGGCTGCCGGGTCGGTCGGCACAGCGTGCAGCGTTGGGTCGGTTGCATTGGCCAGATGGCCGACCTCGGCCTCCACTGCTGCGCCCAGGCTGTGGGCTACCCGCGTCAGCTGTTGTGTGGCGGTCAGATGTTCCTCTTCCGAGAAATGGGTGCTCTCCAGCATCACAGCGTTGCATCCTGCAGCCAGCCCGCGCACCGCCTGGGCGAAATTTTGTGCCTCGTTGAACAGCACAGCGGTTGGCACGCTCGATCGCTGTGCCAGTGTGCGCGCCAGCCCACTCATTGCCTCGACCCCATGCTGATCGTACCACCTTTCCTCTGTCACTGCAGCGCCAAAGCCCAGGATTGCTGGGGAACGAAGTGCTTCTGCGGCGTGCAGGACTGCTTCCAGCGAGTAGAGATCCCATGCCTCAAAATACCCCACTGCATAGTGAGATTGCTGGGCATGGTGCAAAAGCTGTTGCAAAGAGACGACTGGCATACCGGCCTCCGATTCCAGCTCGAAAAGTTTTGTCTTGGTAGACGGTTTATCTGCTGGCGGAGAGCATAGCAGCAAAAGCACTGAAGTGTCAAAATGTCTATACATATAGACAATATTTGACGCCATCGGCTCTTGGTGTTACAGTGAGGGGGGCCAAAAAATGAGTTGTCTGGCCCGATGAGGGGCCGTGACCGAGTCAGATGAGGATGCATGTCTGATGCTCCATCCCAGTGCAATCCCGCTTCATTACCAGCTCAAAGAGCTTTTCGTCGAAAAGATCAACAGCGGTGAATGGCCGGTGGGTGCGCTCATTCCAACCGAGGCTGCGCTGTGTGCCGTCTATGCGGTCAGCCGGGGGCCTGTGCGCCAGGCGATTGACCAGCTGGTGCGGGAAGGGCTGCTCTGTCGCAAACAGGGCAAGGGAACCTGGGTGTTGCCGCCCAAAATTGAACGCAGCCTGGGTCGGCTCTACAGCTTCACCGATCTGATTGTGCAGCAAGGGGTGCTTCCGGCTGCGCAGATTTTGAGTTTTGAACGGATCGTTGCTGCGCGCAGTGTGGCGCGTACATTGGCACTTTCCGAGGGCGCACTGGTCTATAAAATTGTCCGGCTGCGTCTGGCGGGCACCGAGCCGCTCGTGTTGGAGAGCGTCTTTGTCCCTGCCGCCCTGTGTCCCCGCCTCACGGTGGCCGATGTCGAAAACTCTCCTTTGTACACCTTGTTGGAGAAGCAACAGGGTCTTCCTCTGGTGCGGGCGCGGCAGTACTTTGAAGCGGTCAGCGCCGACCCGTTTGAAGCTCATCTGCTGCACATAACGGTAGGTGCGCCGGTGTTGTTGCTGCAAAATATTACGTACCAGGCTGGCGATCACCCTGTTGTGCTGAGCAAGGCTCTCTTGCGGGGTGACCGGCTTCGCTATTATGTGGATTTGCCCGCGGAAATATCCAAAATTGCTGTTTCTTCGAACAGCCCAGTGACCGAGTGGTAGGAGTCTGCATGGACCAACAGCACACAATCCCCCCGTTGAAGAAGGAGGAGTTGCTCGATCTCTATCGGCGGATGCGTCTGGCGCGGCGTTTTGAAGAGACAGTCAACGAGCTGTATTTGCAGGGGCGTATTCCATCGACGCTCCACCTTGCGATTGGGCAGGAGGCCACTGCGGCGGGTGCGTTGCACTGTTTGCGGCCGGGGGACACGGTGTTCAGCACGCATCGTCCTCATGCGCATGCATTGGCGCATGGGGTTTCTCCGCATGCGATGATGGCCGAGCTGATGGCCAGGTCGACCGGCACCTGCAAAGGGAAGGGAGGGTCGATGCACATTGGGGATTTTGCCCGTGGGTTTGTGCCGGCGATTGCGATTGTGGGGGGCAATGTGCCGATCGCAGCTGGTGCTGCGCTGGCTGCGACCTTGCAGGGAAGCGATGCTGTGACCCTTTGTTTTTTTGGCGACGGCGCCGCCAATGAAGGGGCCTGGCACGAAGGGGTGAACATTGCGGCCATCTGGCGGCTGCCGGTTGTTTTCGTTTGTGAAAACAACCTTTATGCAGCGTCAACTCCTTTTCAGGAAGCGTTCTCGATTGCCCATGTGGCCGATCGCGCGGGGGCCTATGGGATCCCAGGGGTTGTGGTGGATGGCAACGATGTTCTGGCGGTGCGGGCAGCGGCTGCGGCGGCGGTTGCGCGTGCGCGCAGCGGGGAAGGGCCCACCCTGCTCGAGTGTTTGACCTATCGGCTTTGCGGCCATTCCCGTTCTGACCCGCGCACCTACCGCACCCAGCAAGAGGAAAAAGAGTGGCAGGAACGGGACCCTCTCCCCAATTTTGTCGCGTGGCTGACTGCGGGGGGGCACTTCACCCCAGAAGCGCTTCAGGCTGTCGACCAGCAGATCGAAGCGACTCTGGCCGACGCGATTGCGTTTGCGGAAGCCAGCCCTTCGCCCGAACCCATGTCGCTGTACGAAGATGTCTATGCATAGGAGTTGACGATGGCTGAGATGACGATTGCCGAAGCGTTGCGCCAGGCGCTGCGCGAAGAGATGCGCCGTGACCCGCGCGTCTTTCTGTTGGGAGAGGACATTGGTGTGCCGGGCGGGTTTGGTGGCGCATTTACAGTGACGCTGGGCCTTGCGGAGGAATTTGGGCGCCAGCGTGTGCGTGATACGCCGATCTCCGAAGCGGCCATCGCCGGCGTCGCCATCGGTGCAGCCCTCTGTGGTATGCGGCCGGTTGCCGACGTACAGTACAGCGATTTTCTCTTCAACATGATGGACCAGCTGGTCAACCAGGCAGCCAAACTGCGGTATATGTCGGCCGGCGCGCTGGCTGTGCCGATGGTCATGCGGGCACCGGTTGGGGCGACCGCGCGCGGGGCCCAGCATGCGCAGAGCCCGGAAGCCTTTTTTACCCATGTGCCTGGGTTGAAGGTGGTCGCCCCTGCCACGGCCTACGACGCCAAAGGGTTGCTCAAAGCGGCCATCCGCGATGACAACCCTGTGCTTTTTTTTGAACACAAGCTTCTCTACGGCTCCAAAGGGGCCCGCAGCGAAAAAGGTGCCGTCAGCCCCAAAGGTGAGGTGCCCGACGAAGAGTACATTGTCCCGATCGGGGAAGCAATGGTGCGCCGTGTCGGAAAGGATGTCACGATTGTGGCCTCTTTGCTCATGCTCTACCGTGCGCTGGAGGCGGCAGGGGTGCTGGCCCAGGAAGGGATTGAGGCAGAGGTGATCGACCCACGCACACTGGTTCCTTTCGACAAAGAGCGGGTTTTGCATTCGGTGAAAAAAACTGGACGGCTGGTGATTGTCGAAGAGGACAATCTGACCAATGGCTGGGGGGCAGAGGTTGCTGCGTGGATGGCCGATGAAGCGTTTGTCTGGCTGGATGCTCCCATCAAACGGGTGGCTGCGCCCGATGTGCCGCCACCGTTTGCGCCAGTTCTGGAGCAGCACTATGTGCCCAGCACGGCGCGGGTGGTCGACACAGTGCGTTCGTTGTTTGGTGTGTACTGAAAAGCTTTCTCTGCCACAGGCTTTTCACGGCAGTGGCTGAACAGGCATGCTTTTGTCATAAAATTCAGGAGAATTGTCCATGCCAACCCAAGTTTTGATGCCGCCCCTCAGCCAGACGCTGGAAACATTGGTGCTGGTAGAATGGCTCAAGCAGAGTGGGCAGCCGGTCACCAAAGGGGAACCGTTGTTTCTGGTGGAGTCGGACAAGGCGACGCTGGAAGTTGAGGCGCCGGTCAGCGGGGTGGTGTCGGCGCTGTTGGTGGAGCCAGGGACAGAGGTGCGCGTCAAAACACCGATCGCCTTGATCGTGCAGCCGGAGGAAGCCCCCACCCTGGCTCCAGCCTTGGCCACAGCTTCGCCAGGCCGACGGGTGTTGGAACCGTTGCCCCCAGAGCGTTTGCAGCGGGTGGTGGCCAGCCCGCGCGCCCGCGCCCAGGCGCGGGCGGCTGCCATCGACCTGGCTGCGCTGACCCCAACCGGCCCTGGGGGGATGATCGTTGCCCGCGACGTTGCGGCCGCGCAGCTCCCGGCGCGTATTTCACCGTTGGCGCGCCGCACCGCAGCCGCCGAGGGAATTGATGTCGACACCCTGGCCAAAGCCCATCCTGGCCGGCGGATTCTGCGTGCTGACGTGCTGTCAGAGGTCGAGGCTGCCAACACCCCGAACGCCGATGCTGCTGTGGGGCAGCCGCTCAGCCCGCTGCGGCAGACGATCGCTGAACGGCTCTCCCGCAGTGCTGCGGTTGCCGTCACGCTCTCCTGCGAGGTCGATGCCACCGAACTGGTCGCCTTGCGGCAGCAGGCGATCCTGGACCTGGCTGCGGAGAAGGTACGCCCGACCTTCACCGATTTTTTTGCCTTGATTGTGGCCCGCTGTCTGCTGCGCTCGCCCGGCATCAACGGCACCTTCGACGGCGTGCGGTTGAATTTGTGTGAAGAGGTGCAGCTGTCTCTGGCGATCGACACGCCCCGCGGGCTGGTGACGCCTGTGCTGCGCAACAGCGACCTGGCCAATCTGCGCACAGTGGCGGCACGGCGGATCGCCTTGCTGGAAGCAGTTGCGCAGCAGCGTCTCACCCCTGCGGACCTGGCTGGCGGCACCTTTACTTTGACCAATCTGGGCAGACAGCGGGTCGATGCCTTTACACCGCTCATCAACCCGCCCCAGATTGGGGTGTTGGGCACCGGGCGGATTCGGCCAGCCCCGGCTGTCCATGCAGGTCAGCTGGCTGTTCGTCAGCGTTTGGTGCTCTCGCTGACCTTCGACCATCGGGTGATCGACGGTGCTCCGGCGGCCAGGTTTCTCGAAGAGGTTGCCACCTGGATCGAAGAGCCGCACCGCATCTGGTACGGATAAAAAAGCAGATTGCCGGAGAGGCATTTGCCGACAGGCCCTGTCCAGCCCAGGTGAATGGGAACGGCGCGGCGCCTCTCCCAGAAACGCCCTTCTTCACGATTTGGTGAATTTGAGCTATACTCAGCGCAGGAGATTGTTATGCGCTTTTTTAAGATGCCATGACCCTTTACAGACCGACGAATCGCTTTTCCAATCGGGAAGTGGCTGCACTGTTGGCCGGGGTGGCGGCGCGTCTGCAGATTTTGGAGGCCAACCGGTTTCGGGTGATCGCCTTTCAAAATGCAGCCGAAAGCATTCGCAACCTGGCGCAGGATCTGTATACGTTGGATGCGGCTGGCGAGCTGACATCGATCCAGGGGATTGGCAAAGGGATCGGCGACGCCATCCACCATCTGCTGGTTGAGGGCAATGTCCCTGAGTTTGAGCAATTGTTTGCACAGGTGCCGGAGGGAGTGGTCGACATCATGCGGGTGCCCGACATGGGGCCCAAAAAGGCCAGGCGGCTGTGGGAGGAGCTGGGGATTGACAGCCTGGAGGCGCTGCGGGTGGCTGCGGGGGCTGGCCGGTTGCGTCTGTTGAAGGGATTTGGTGCCAGGAGCGAAGAGAAGATTCTGGAAGGGATCGAGCTGTTGGCAAAGCGGGCGAGCGGTGCAGAGCGGCTGGCCAGCGGGGTGGCGCGTCCGCTGGCGATGCAGTTGGTTGCTGAATTGCTGGGGCGGTTGCCGGAGGGGACAGTCGAGCGGATCGAGGTCGCGGGCAGTCTACGCCGCTGGAAGGAAACGGTCGGCGACGTCGACATTTTGTGTGTGAGCAGGCAGCCGCAGCGGGTGATGGAGACCTTTCAGACATTGCGCGAGGTAGCCAGCGTCGTCCGGGCAGGGGAGACCCGGTCGAGTGTGCTGCTGGGCAACGAGCTGCAGGTGGATCTGCGGGTTGTCGAGCGTCAGCACTGGGGGGCTGCCTTGCAGTATTTTACGGGCAGCAAGGAACACAATGTGGCGTTGCGCGAGCTGGCCTTGAAACAAGGTTGGCGTTTGAACGAGTATGGGCTGACCGGGGTGGGTACCGGCGCTGTGCCGGCGGGTACGCAGCGATTTTTTGAAGAAGAGCAGGCGCTGTATGCGTTTTTGGGGGTCGAGTGGATCCCGCCTGAACTGCGTGAGCAGCAGGGGGAGGGGTTGCTGACACGCCAGCAGCAGCTGCCTGTTCTGGTGACGTTGGCGGATCTGAAAGGCGAACTGCACGGCCACACGACCTGGAGCGATGGGACGGGCAGCGTGGCTGCCATGGCCGACGCCGCGCGAGCGCTTGGCTACAGCTACTGGAACGTGAGCGACCACAGCGTCGGGCTGGGCATTGTGCAGGGGGTCGACGGCGAACGATTGCGCCGCCAACGGCTGGAGATCGACGCCTACAACCGCCGCTGTGTGCAGGAAGGGAGCGACTTTCGGCTGCTGCAGGGGTGTGAGGTTGAAATTTTGGCGGACGGCACCCTGGGTCTGGCGGATGAGCTGCTGGCTGAGCTGGAGGTGGTCGTGGCGAGCATTCACAGCGCCCAACGCCAGGACCGGACAACCATCACGGAGCGCTGTCTCAAAGCCATTCGCAACCCACAGGTCGACATCCTCGGCCATCCGACCGGCCGGCTGTTGGGCGAACGCCCGGAGACGGCGATCGACATGGAGCAGGTGTTGCAGGCTTGCCAGGAGACAGGCACGGTGGTGGAGATCAACGCCCACCCAGCCCGGCTCGACGTCAACGACGTCTATGCGCGGCGTGCGGTGGAACTGGGCTGCAGGTTGGCGGTCAACTGCGACGCCCATGCTGTGGATGGGATGCGGGTGGCCGAATACGGGATAGGGGTGGCTCGTCGGGCCGGGCTGACAGCGGCCGATGTGGTCAACACGAGGCCGCTGGCGGGGATGTTGGCGCTGCTCAAAGATGGGCAGCTGCAAAAAGGATAATGGATGGCAGCTGTAAAGATGTACCCAAGAGGGAGGGCAGGGCTGTGGGGCTGGGGGATGGCCAGCCTGGTCGGGCTGGCCATCGTCGGCTGCGGCACAGCGCCGGTGGATGTGGTGGTGGAAAGCGGCGTTACGGCACTGGCTGAAACAGCGCCGGCCCCTCTCGATGCGGTGAAGCAGGAGGCTGCCACGGCGCTGCCAACTGCCGAGGAAGCCAGTCTGCTGCCGGCCGGGACAGGCGTGCGGGCGCGCGGCATGCTGCGCATCTACGCGGCCCCCGAGCCGGTGGCGGCAACATTGGCGGAATATGTGGCCAGCGACCTGCTGACCGTGGTGGAACCGCCTGGGGACATCGCCACCTATCCAGTCGAATTGAATGGGGTGCTGTGGTACCGTGTGCGTGCCGCAGATGGGCTGGTCGGCTGGGTCATGGCCGACGGGATCGAGCTGAGCGACCTGGCCGAGTAACCCAGCCGAAAGCGGCGACCCTGATCGATATCTCTGGGATGAGGCAGGCAACCTGGTTGCATACAGCAACCTGTATGATCTGGAGACGGAGTCGGTGGAGTTCAGCGCAACCCAGGCCGGGGTCTATCAAATCGAAGTCTATGGCTCTGCCAACAGCGGCAAGGAGGCACATCGGCAATGAAGATCAATCGATTCAACCAGAGGATCGTCTTGTCGGCGACAATGATCCTGCTGACGGCTTGCACGGTGCAGGCGCCTGCTGCGTCGATGCCGTCGGCCAGCAATGGCGAAATGACGGCCACTGTATCGGCGCTGCCGGTTGATGGCACCGCCGAGCCGGTGCAGGCAACAGCGGCCCTTGCTGCTGGCTGTACCGGCCAGCTGACGCCTGCGCAGATGGAGGGCCCCTACTACACGCCCAACCCGCCACAGCGTACCTCTCTGATCGAAGAAGGCGTCGTGGGTGAGCCCATTCTACTGACCGGTTACGTGTGGGACACTGCCTGCCGGCCCATCGCCGGCGCAGTCGTTGACTTGTGGCAGACCGATGGCGTTGGTGTCTACGACAATGAGGGCTATCGCCTGCGCGGCTACACGCTGACGGATGACAGTGGGCGCTACACCATGCAGACAGTCATCCCCGGCGAATATCCGGGGCGCCCGCCGCACATTCATGTCAAAATACAGCCACCTGGCGGTGCGGTGTTGACATCACAGATGTATTTCCCGAATGCTGCAGCCAATGCGCGAGACAGACTCTTCGATTCAGCGCTGATTCTCGACCTGCAAGAGACGGGCGACGGTTTGATTGGCGTCATGAACTTTGTCGTGACGCCGTAAGAAAGGCCAATCACGGTCGGCGCTGGTCGATCTCGCGCTCGCTGCTCTTCATATCCAGCAGCGCGTTCTGGTCGACGGGTAGCGCCATGCAGCGCACACCTAAATTCATCCGCCCCGATGGGGCAGGTCGTGTTGCCGTCCCGTAGGGACGATTGACATTAGGCTAAATTCATGGTCGGACTTGCTCTCCTGCAGGGCCAGGCTCGACCAGTCAAACCGTTCGCTCAGGGCGGGTGGCAGGTGGGGACGCAGAAAAGTGGCTGCTTCGTGGGGGTCTGCGAAGACGGAGCGAAAAAGTCTGTCGTGGGGTCGTTTCGTATCACCGCGCATTGGCTGTCCTGCGCTTTCTCCTCACTTACACCAATACCTCCATCGTAACACAAAAAGCTGTTCTGGGAATACACCCGCACCCCCAGCATCAGTTGCCAGCGACCCTCGCCCTGCGCTACAATCCTGATTCTATGGTCTTTTCTCCAGAGCATCCCCCCCAGATTGCCGTCAACGGCTGGATGGCCGGACGGCTGGACAGCGGCAGCGGTCAGTACCTCAGCCACCTGTTGGAATGGTTGCCAGCTGTGGCGCCCGGCAGTCCCATCACCCTGCTCCAGCCGCTGACCGGAAGCCCCACACCGCCCCTGCACTGGCCCCAGGTCAAGGTAGTGCCGGTTGCCCTGCCACAGATACCATCCAATCTGGCCAAAGTCTGGTGGGAACAGATCGCAGCCCCTCGCGCAGCACGAGCCGTGGGCGCCGACGTCTATTTCGTGCCCTACTGGGCAGCCCCCTGGTGGCGCGCACTGCCGACCGTCGTGACAATCCACGACCTGATCCCGCTGCTGCTGCCGACCTACCGCGGCGGGCTGGCCCAACGCATGTACACAGAGCTGGTCACCCGAACGGCACGGCGCGCAGATGCCGTGTTGACGGTGAGCGAGGCCGCCGCCCGCGACATTGTGGCCCATCTCAAGATAGACCCCGCCCGCATCCATGTCGTCTATCATGGCCCCAACCAAGAAGGCATCTCCCCCCCCAGCGAAGCCGATCTGGCTCGCGCCCGAACACGCTACGCGCTGCCCGACCGCTATTTTCTCTACCTCGGCGGCTTCGATGTGCGCAAAAATCTTTCCAGGGTCCTGGCCGCGTACACCCGCTACCGCGCCCGCGGCGGAGACCCGACTGTCCAGCTGGTCCTGGCCGGTGTCCTGCCCACGACCGACAGTGCTTTTTTCCCCGACCCCTACCGGCTGGCCCGCGAAGCTGGCTGTGCAGAGGCCCTCCACTGCTGTGGATGGGTCGCCGAAGAAGACAAACCCGCCCTCTATCGGCTGGCTGTGGCACTGGTCTTCCCCAGCCTCTACGAAGGCTTCGGAATGATGTTGCTGGAAGCCATGCAGGCCGGTACCCCGGTGATCACCAGCGACCGCTGAATCAACTGCCTCACTGCCCTGGGGGCAAGCACAAGGTTGGCGGACCGTACGCTGAATGATACAATAGCCACAAAAACAGCCAAAGCGGCCGAACGGTTTTGAAGATGGATTGGAGAGAATCGCATGCGCATCAGCCATCCTGAATATTTGCATCAGCTTGAGGTGGACGACCAAAGTGGCTTGCCCATTGCGCTGCTCTGGACGGGCACCTCCCCCTTTCGTCTTGAGTTCAGCGACACTGTGATGGCGCTCAGTGTGAACGGAACAGAAGTGCGCTCGGCGACCGGCGGGATCGACTACGAAGGGGTTGAAATTCTCCAGGGGGTTCAGTTTGCTGGCCACCGCAGCTGGGCCTCGAGCCAGGAGGGAGATCGTTGTGCCCTGGCTGTCCAGATGGGTCCTGTCAAAGCCCGCATCGAGTATCTCTTTCGCCGCCATGCTCCTGCGATGACGATCCGGCTGACCTTGTGCGGGGAACCCAGCGCTGCCTTGCTGATTCGCAACCTGACCTTCTCCACCACCCTGGGGGTTCCTTCGGGTACCTGGCAGCTCAATGCCCCTGGCAACGGTCTGCACCGCGATGTGGCACTGGGGGAGGTGACAAGCTGGACAGGCATCTCGCCTGTGGGCGGGTTGCGCGGTTCGAGCGCGCTTCTTCATCTGGGCAGCACAGAACGGAATGTGGGGGTGTGGGTCAGGCAGGAAGTTGAGGTCAGCGATATTCGCATCAAGAGCGAAACGGCTCGAACGCTTGTGCTCGAGGTGGCCACCAATTTCTCAGGCGACCTCAGCCGGATGGGGGAGAGCAGTCTGGATCTCTGCGACCTTGACCTGCGGGTTCCTGGCTTCACCGCCTTTGCCGAGACCTTCCAGAGCTGGCTGCGTCTGAGTGGGCAGACCACCCCCTGCAACCCGCCCACCTGGATTGGAGCGGCCAGCATCTGGGAAGCCCAAATTGGCTTTTCGGTCTTTTACCCCAACCACCGCTATCAGCCCTATCCAGAGCT
>CAIOHJ010000293.1 GCA_903858085.1 uncultured Chloroflexota bacterium | reverse complement strand
TTCAGTTCGCCCTCCACAGCGAAGCACGCCTTTTTCCCGAAAGTCTCTTTGTCGGCTTCTCAACCGACGGACGGATTTTCTACGGCCGCCGGTGGGTCACCCAGCCCCTGGGCAGCCCCTCTCCCGGCTGGCAGCTGCACCGCCTCTTCTTCCCCGCCTACAGACAAGGGCCGATCGCTCTCCTCTGGGAGCTCCGCCGCCCCCATCGGGTCTCTCAACCCCCAGACTTCCAGCTCGCCAACCTCAGCGTCGAGCGGTTTACCCCCCCTCCCCCCGGCTGCCGCCAGCTCGACCCCAGCCTCCCCCTGTCCGCTCCCTCCAGACAGGTCAGCAAAGGGCTCAACTTGCCCCCCTATCCCGATCTGGCCCCCACAGGCATGGCCGGCCACGTGGCCCGGCTCCAAGAAAGCCAGGTCCAGTGGGCACGCATCGAATTCCAGGCACACCCCCGCCCTCTCCCAGCCGGGCGCGGCGCCCGCCTCGCCTATTTCGACCTCAAACATTATGACACGCTTCTTGGGCTGCTCTGCGCAGGCAGTCCCCCCATCGCCGTACTGGCCCTGCTGGACTACGCGCTGGGGCCAGACGACGGCTGGCGCCACCCCGAAGAGCGGGCTCTCTTCCAGGCAACGTTTGTGGCATGGGCCGATCTGCTCGTCCGTTACTATCAAGACCGGGTGCGCGCCTGGGAAGTCTGGAACGAGCCAGACCATGTCCGCACTGCCCTGCCGCCCACAGAGTTTGCTCGTCTGCTGAGCGCCACCGCAGAGACCCTCAAAGCGGTCGATCCCACTGCCTGGGTGGTGAGCGGCGGGCTGAGCAGCGTCAGCCTCGCGGCCAATGACTATCTGCGCCAGACCCTGGCCGCGCTGGACCCTACCCAGCCTGCCCCATTCGATGCGCTGGGAATCCATCTTTACCCAGGCGCCGGACCGCGTGTCGACGGACAGATTGTGCGCGACCCTTCCTATCTGACCCGCAACGCTCCGCTGCAGCAGTTGCTCGAGACGCTGGCCGCAGCCGGCTACACGGGCTGGCCGCTCTGGGTCACCGAAACCGGCTGGAATCGTGCGGCAGACAGCCGCGCCCCGGCCACATTCGCCTGTGCCACCATTGCCGACAGCATGGTCGACGGGGCAGCCCAGGCCGCCTATCTGCCCCGGCAGTTCGATCTGCTTTTCAACCTGGATTGGGAAGCGACAGGTCAGCCCGCCGTTGCCAAGGTCTTCTGGTACCAGTACGCCGATGTCGGCATCACAGCCGACGAAGCCAATTGCGCCGAGAGCGCAGGGTCTCCAGACGCGATCGTCGACTGGTGGTACGGTCTGTACAGCGGGATCGATGCAGCGAGCGGCATTTTTGAGCCCCAGCCCAACCCAGTCGCCTGCACCTTTCGCGCCTACCCTGTCCCCCAGAAGCTCAAGGCCTGCCTGGAAGGCCCCTCAGCTGGACGGTAAGGCGACGGTGCGGGTTTCCTCAGAGAGAATCCGCCCATCGCTCAGATTGATCACCCGGTCGACATAGTCGTCGGCCAGCATGTCATGGGTGGCCATCAGCATCGTCATCTTGTGCTGGCGCACCAGCGAGCGAAAGAGTGCCAGCACACTGTGGGCGGTCTTGGAATCCAGGT
>CAIOHJ010000292.1 GCA_903858085.1 uncultured Chloroflexota bacterium | reverse complement strand
CTTTCCGGCGGGTACAAGGCCTGCGCGTGGGCGTCCGACTCGGCAAAGAGCAGAGCGACCTCCGGAAGCAACGGGGAGGCAAGCTCGACGACTGTGCTGGCCTTCATAGCTCGCCATTCAACAGCAGATAGGCGACCGCGCCGACCACGACCCGATCCTGGATCAGACCGCTGCGCACAGCTTCTTTGAGCCACCGGGGGGAGACCCAGACGCAGCTGACAAATTCACCGGGGTCGTGGCAGGTGGGTGCCGCTGGCTGCAGCCCATGCACCCGGTACAGGTGGCTGGTGGCGGTTCCCAGGCCTGGGTTGTCCCAGACGGCGCCTAGATAGACGATGCTGGTACAGTCGACTACCGTCGGAGCGTAGCCTGTCTCTTCGCGCAGCTCACGCAGCCCTGCCGCCTGCAAGGGCTCGCCGGGTGCAGCCAGCCCCCCGGGCAGCTGCCAGACCACAGCGCTCACGCCGTGCCGGTACTCTCGTTCGAGCAAAATTTCGCCAGCGGCGTTGAAGCCCACCACAGCCACCCCGACACCAGCCGGTTCGACGCGAGTGTACTCGTAGCGTCTGCCATCGGGCAGTTCGACCTCGTCCACCACCACCCCGATCCAGCGATTTTGAAAAGCTGGCCTGGTGGCCACTGTCCTCCAGGCCAGCGGTTCAGCGTCGGCCACAGCCTCCTCTCCTTTCCGGCGATCTGCTGCCAGGCTCAGCGGTCGACAGCTTCGATGCTCTCTGCCATATCCGCTGCGACGAGCTGGCTGTGGTATTCGCGCAGCAAAAAATCGACATCGTCCAAGGTCAGCCGTTTGCGGTCTGCCAGCGCTTTGATCTGACTGGTGACCACCTTGACGGCGCTGTCGCTCAGCGACAGCTGCAACTGCTCCGCCCGTTCTTTGATCGCGTTCCAGCCGGTCAGCCGATGCGCGACATGGATATAGCGGCTCAGCCCAAAGTCAGCTGGATCCAAAATTTCGTAGGTGCTTGGGTTGTTGAGGATCGCTTTGGCATGGATGCCTGCTTTGTGGGTGAAGGCCGTAAACCCAGTGATGTAGTTGTTGAAAGGCACATCTACGTCGACCAGACCAGCCACATAGTTGTCGATCTCGCGCAGCAGCGGCAGGTTGTAGCGGCCGCGCACGGCAGCGGGGTTGTGGGCGTACAGACGGGCCACCAGCCCGCCCAGCGGGGTGATCCCGTTGCGCTCGCCGATGCCAAGCACCGAGGTGTCGATGTGGGTCGCGCCCGCCTCCAAAGCGCAGAATGCATTGGCGACGGCGCAGCCGGTGTCGTTGTGTCCATGAAACTCGATGTCACAGTTCACCACCCCGCGCAGGGTTTTGACCAGATCGTAGACCTGGCGCGGGTTGGCGACCCCCACGGTGTCGGCGATCCCGACCCGGTGGACGCCAATTTTGTCCACAGCGCGATAGATTGTCAACAGGTCGACCAGATCGCTGCGAAAACTGTCTTCCGAGCTGAAGCGAACTTCCAGCCCCTGGCGCTTGATAAATTCGATCACCTCGATCGCCGAGTCGATGATGTAGGGAATGTCTTTGCCGTGTGAGAATTCGCGCAGCAGGCTGCTGGTGCCGAAGACGACGTCGATCCCATCGGCGCCGGTCTCGACTGCCAGCCGGGCGTCGTCCAGGTGGCAGCGGACGTGGGTCAGAATTTTGGTTTTCAACCCCAACCGCGCAATCCGTTCGAGATCTGCGCAGCTCTGCGGGCTGGCTGCGGGCGAAGTCAGTTCGATATATTCGACGCCAAACGCGTCGAGAAGCCGGGCGATCTCTGCCTTCTGGTCGCTGTCGAAAAATGCATTGGCAAATTGCTCTCCTTCGCGCAGGGTTGACTCGATAATGGCAAATCGTTCCAGACTCATCGATCCGCTTTCCTTTCCGCATCCAGACAGATCCGCATCCAAACAAAAAACCGGCTCATCCGTCTGGATGGCCGGTTGGGTGTCGTCTCTGAACCCGGGCAAGCACAAAT
>CAIOHJ010000291.1 GCA_903858085.1 uncultured Chloroflexota bacterium | reverse complement strand
GCCGGCCTGCACCATTTCACGAGCCATCGCCCAGGTCAAATAGGCTGGCCGCTCTTCGTCCATGAAGTCGGTCACGACAAAGACAGTCGCCTGCATCCCCCGCTCACGCAGCAACGGGAAGGCATTTTCGTAGTTGTCCCGATACCCGTCGTCGAAGGTGATCACCACCGGGCGCTCCGGCAGAGGGGTGCCGCGCTGCAGCGCATCGACCACCTGGGTCAGGGTGACGGTGGTGTACCCTGCCGCCACCAGCCGGTCGAGGTGGGCCGCAAAGAGATCGGGGGGCACCGACAGATCCTGCCGGTAGATATCGGCGTCGGGCGGCGGCTGGCTCAGATAGTGATACATCAAAATCGGCACACGCAGCTGCCGACGCAGACCGTCGGGCGTCGGCGCAGACAGGGGTGTTGGCGCAGACAGGGGTGTCGGTGTAGGTGTCGGCGCAGACAGGGGCGTCGGTGTAGGCAGGGGTGTCGGTGTAGGCGTCGGCAGCAAGCCAGCCAGTGAGCGGAGGGGGCTCTCCGGTGCTGCGTGCGTAGAGGGCGTTGGCTGCGCCAGGGAGAAGGGCCCTGCACTCGGGGGGGCCTGCGTGCTGTCAAACGGCGCCGGACGCTCCAGCGCGGGAGCACCCAGCCCACAGCCGCCCAGCAGCAGGGCGACCAGTGCTCCCAGACAAACCCTGCCAGCCCGACTCCACCTCGCCATGCGCGCATCATAGCACGGTTCAGAGCTGGAAGCCAATGGCCCTGCCGATGGAACGACAATCTGAATGGCATTTTGGATTGATTTTAACGAAGCAATTGACAAATTCCATTGTTTGACCTATACTGAGAGATGAGAAGTTGGATTGGGTCAATCCGTTTGTTCCTGTTCTTTGCGAGGAGAGAATTGATGGTTCAATAGACAAAAAAGAGCGTATCACTCATACATTCTAGGGGGGCCAGATGTATAGGGAAAAGATCCGTGAATACTACGAGCATTTAAGCCGTAGCTATCGCAGAGTCGCGGATTATATCATGAGCAACTACTACGAGGTTGCGTTTATGACAGCTGCCCAGCTCGCCTATGCGGTCAGCGTCGATACAACCACCGTCGTTCGGTTCTCACAGCGACTCGGGTACAATGGGTACCCAGACTTGCTTTACGACGTGCGTGAGCAGGTCAAATCTGAAATTTATGGGGCCTACGCGCCCAAACCGCTGGATCCAGACAAGCCAGCGGCTCTCTTCCGGGATCGCATCGAGCAGGAAGAGTACAACCTGCGGCAGATGCTTTTGCAAAATCCCCCCGACCATCTTGAGGCAGTCAGTCGGCTCTTTGAGGGGGTCGATCGGATTGTGGTAGTGGGGGAAGGCTACGCTGAATCTGTGGCTGAGATGGCCGCTCAACAGTTTCGGCACCGAGGTCTTGCGGCAGAGTATCTCTCCAATGACGCAGTCAAAAAAGCAGCTACACTCTTGCAGGTCGACTATCGGACGCTGCTGATCGGGGTCAGCCCGACCGTCTACGGAAGAGATGTGGCCCGTGCGTTGGAGTTTGCGCGTGCACGGGGAGCCAGAACCCTGGGGGTCATCGGGTCGCTGGCCAGCCCGGTCAACCGTGTCTCCGACCTCATCCTCTATGCGCCGACCGACGTGATCGGCCCTCTGCCCAGCATCGTGGCATTGGTCACTGCCCTGAGTGGCCTGGTTCTGGTGGCGGCCAGAGAGAGCGATGCAAGTGTCGAACACTATCTGGACGCCTTCGACGCAGCGTATCAGTTCCTCACCCAGGAGGAGGTGATCAGCGCACTGGAAGCGGCACGCGTTCCAGAGGAAGTCTGATCCACGCCGGCGAGGTTGGTGGCTTTGTGCGCTCTCTGGTCCAATCGCCTTGACCTGCTCTGCCACAGGCAAAAGTCTGCCCGTGGCAGAGCAGGATCTCCACACAGACCTTCGGTGGGTGAAGCTAGGAAAGGTGCCGACTGCGCGGTGTTGTGCCAGAAAGCGGAGAGGTCTCCGCTGCGCTCCTTGTGGGGGGCGTTGCTGCGACAGAATGGGCTCCTGCCGCCTGCTCGGG
>CAIOHJ010000290.1 GCA_903858085.1 uncultured Chloroflexota bacterium | reverse complement strand
GTCCAGGCCCTGCTGGGCGCCAAAGAAATTCTGGTCACCGGCTCCCAGGGAAAAGGGGACGGCAAGGTCGAGTTTGTGCTGGGCGGGGGCCAGTATGTGACCGTGGCCCGGGACAACGACGGCCGTGCGGCGACCGCTGAGACCGCCTATGGGTTGACCACAGACCCGCGCGAGATCCCCTTCGAGCAATTCGTGGCCGGCCAGTACTGCAGCGACGAAGCTGCCTGCAATTTCTGGGCCAATCCAACCAATCAGCCGCCGCCGTGTTCAGGCCATTTCAGTTGGACCGTCGTCTTTCAGCGCAACTACTGACCCTGCTTTGGCGGGCAGCCAGTTGCGTGCGATAATCGCGCGCAAGAACGCTTGACTTGGGTTCCAAGCGAGATCAGGAGACAAAGCCGTTGAAAGAAGAATTCATCCAGTTTGCGCCGCTCTTTGCCGGCCTTGCCCCCGGCGACCAGAAACTGTTGAGCGATCGTTTTGTGCAGAACAACGCTGCGACAGGCACTGTTCTGTTTCAGGCCGGGGACAACGCCGACGGCCTCTATCTGGTCGGCAATGGGTTTGTGCGCCTTTTCACAGCAGGGGGCAGCAACCTGGCAACCCTGGGGCCAGGCAGCGTGCTAGGCGAAGACAGCCTCTACCGCGCGCTTCCGTATGATGTCAGCGCCCATGCGGTCTCTGCGCTGGAGTACTGGAAACTGACAGATGCGGATCTGCGCGCCATCATCGTCCAGTATCCGGCGGTCGGCCTGAAGCTGAGCCAAAATTTTGGCAGTCTGATTGCCCAGATGCAGAACTATCTTGTCCAGCAGCTGGGCAAGACCGCTGAGTTGAATGGGCTGCCCCGCCATACGCTGCAGGCCATCGCCGACCAGCTCGAGCCGCGCAAGGTCGGGACAGGGCAGCTGCTCTACCGGGCCGGAGACACAGCTGGGGGGCTCTTTCTGGTCGAAAGCGGCCGGATCGAAATCCGGCCCGACAGTGCAGACGGCGAGCGCCAGGAGGCTGGCGCAGGCCAGCTGCTGGGTGCCCTGGCCTTGTTGACCAACAAGGCCCAGACGGCCACAGCCACAGCCCGCGAAGAGACCCTGCTCTGGGCGCTCTCGGTAGAGGATTTCCAGTCGATCGCCTCCCGCCAGCCCGGCCTGCGCCGCAGCCTGGGCCGCAATGTCAGCGCCCGGCTGAGCCGCACAGACCAGACACAGGCGGCTTTCCGTCTGGCGCAGATGCCGATCTTCGCACAGCTGCCACAGGCAGCCCTTCAGGGGCTTGCGCAGCGGATGGTGCTCCAGCACGTGCCAGCCGGCGAGCGGGTCTACCGGATTGGGGAGCTCGGCGACGCCTTTTATCTGGTCGAGAGCGGCGAAATCGAGCTGACCGCTGAAAATGCGGTCGGCATCGTCGAAGAGACCGGCCGGATCGGGGCCAATGGCTTTTTCGGCGAGCTGAGCCTGTTCGCCGGCCAGATCCGGGGCGAAGATGCCACCGCCACGCGCAACACCAATCTGTGGGTGCTCCCCAAAGCCCAGCTGGACGAAGTGGCGGTCCAAAATCCTGCTGTCGGCAAAGCACTCAGCCAGGGAGTCGCCACCCGCCTGGCCAGCGCCAGCCGCCCACAAGAAGAACTCTCGCTGCGCCAGTTTGCGCTGCTGGCCGACCTCAACCCGGCCGACTTGAAACAGATCGCCCCTTTGCTGCGCCCGATGCGCTACCGGGCTGGCGAAATTATCTACCGGACCAGCACACCCGCCGACACGCTCTACCTGGTCGAAAAAGGCACTGTGCGTGTCCAGCTGCTCAACGGCGGCGCCTACCTGGTGGGCCCCGGCGAAACACTCGGGGAGCGGGCGCTGATCACCGAACAACCCCACAACACGACCGTCAGCGCCGACACCGAGGTCGATCTGTGGACACTGGGCAAGCAGGATCTGGATCTGTTGATGAACCGCTATCCAGCGATTGCCATCAGCCTGACACGCATTATCAGCCAGCGGATGGCCGAAGTGCCAGCGGTGGCGGCTGGGAGCCCCGGACAGCCTGCACGCGCTGCGGAGATGGCACCTGCCCGGCGGCGCCATCAAGCCGCAGCGCAGCCAGAGGCTGACCCCCCACCCCGCCGGCGCCGACGTAGCTTGAGCGACTGGTATGGCTCTCTCTCCCCGGGGGCCCGGCTCCGCTTCATGCTCCTGTTGCTCCTGCTGCTGATCCTGCTCTGCCTGACTCTGCCGTTTACCGCGATGACCATTCTCAACAGCATCGGCGCTGCCAGCCGCGCGGTCGCTGCGACGCTCGACAACGCGCTCGACTCGGTCTATGCCAGCGGCAGCGTCCAGATCGCCGAGGCTGCGGCCGACGAGGCCGAACGGCTCCGGCTGGCCGACGCCCAGGTGCCGCCGACCCCCACC
>CAIOHJ010000289.1 GCA_903858085.1 uncultured Chloroflexota bacterium | reverse complement strand
GCGGGCGGGTTCTTGGGATGGAACAGAAGAACAGCCGTACTGTGATACGTGCCACGGTGCCGCTGGCCGAGATCATGCGCTACAGCACCGACCTGCGTTCGATGACCCAGGGACGTGGCGTCTACACCATCGAATTCGACCACTACGAACCGCTCCCCAACCACCTGGCGGCTGGGGTCATTGCCCAGCACAAGGAGGAGAGCAGCGACGAGTAAGCGTGGCGGTCCGCCTTCAGGCAGGGGGGGCGACATCCCTGCCTGTTTCCTTCCCGATTTTGTCTGCCACCTGCCTGCACAGTATAATCAACTAGCTTGAGCAGACGACAAGCCGACAACATGTCGGCTTGATTTTTTGGGACAGCTATGCGATTTGCACTGGTCTTTGGCGTTCAGCTTCTGTATGTGGTCTGTGCTGCCGGGCTGGCGATCTACAGCTTGCATGCACTTTGGCTCGTCTGGCAGGTGCGCAAGGCGGTTTCGCCCCCCCAGCCAGCTCCTCCCCCGCTCTGGCCTGCGGTCACCGTGCAGTTGCCCATTTTTAACGAACGACATGTGGCGACCCGATTGATCGATGCCTGTGCGCGTCTGGAGTATCCTGTCGATCGGCTTCAGCTTCAGATTTTGGACGATTCGACCGACGACACGGTGGGGATGGTGGAGCACTGTGTCGCTGGCTGGCAGGCACAAGGCCTTCAGGTCAAAGTGGTGCGGCGTCGCGACCGCAGCGGCTACAAGGCGGGTGCCCTGGCCAACGCCCTGCCTGCCGCCACTGGGCAGTTCATCGCGATCTTTGACGCCGATTTCTGCCCCGACCCCACCTTCCTTCTCCGCACACTCCCCTACTTTCTGGCCCCCGAGGCAGCCCGGGTCGGTTTTGTCCAGAGCCGCTGGGGGCACCTCAACCGGAGCTATTCACCGCTGACCCAAAGCCAGGCGCTGGCGCTCGACGGCCATTTTGCCGTCGAACAGGCTGGGCGCCAGGCGGCCGGCTGTCTGCTCGGCTTCAACGGCTCTGCAGGTGTCTGGCGGCGAAGCTGCTTGGAGGACCCCCAGGTTGGCGGCTGGCAGGCGGACACCCTGTGCGAGGATCTGGATTTGAGCTATCGTGCCCAGCTTGCCGGCTGGCAGCCCCGGTATCTCAACGACGTGGTGGCTCCTGCTGAAATTCCCCCTCAACTCACGGCCTACAAGCGCCAGCAATTTCGCTGGGCCAAGGGCAGCATCCAGACGCTGCGCAAACTGGCCGGCCCCGTCTGGAGAGCCCATCGTCCGCTGCAGATTCGTCTGGCCGCCCTGGTGCATCTGGCCAGCTATCTCATCCACCCCCTGCTGCTGCTGCTGCTGCTGGCCACACCGCCGCTGCTGTTGCTCGACAGCCAGGTGCCTTCCCCCCTGTCGTTGGTGGGGCTGACCTCACTTGGCCCCCCGCTTCTTTACGCAGTGGCGCAAAAGCGTCTGTACGGAACACGCTGGTGGCGCCACTGGGTGTACTTGCCCCTGCTCACGCTGGTGGGGATGGGGGTCTGCCTCAACAATTCGTTGGCTGTCTGGCAAGGCTGGCGCACGCGAGGAGGGGCTTTCCAGCGGACTCCCAAGTTTTGTGTCGAACAGACCGCCGATCGTTGGCAGGGCAGCAGCTATGCCCTGCCACTGGATCGTGTCATGGTGGCCGAGCTGCTGTTGGCGCTCTATGCTACGACCGCAGCCTGGCTGGTCGCCAGCACCCACGGCTGGGCTGCGGCAGCCTTGCTGCTGCTGTACGCAGCCAGTTTTACGACCGCTGTTGCCGCTGCGCTCTGGCAAAACACCCCTTTCCACCGTCGTTTCTGGCCAGCACTGCGCCCAACACCCCGCACCCCGCCTCTGCAGCGGGACCCGACCTGAGCCATGTCTGAGCCACGTGGCGCCATCGCCCGGAGGGAGAATGAATGGAACAGACAACAGGTGTGTCGGGAGAGCGGCCCGCTGAGACTCTGGCAAGCGACGCGAACCGGCAGCTGCTTGCCAATGTTCGCCCGGCCGGTTGGAAGAATCCGACGCCGACAGGCAAGTACAACCTTGTCGTGGTAGGCGCAGGGGCGGCCGGGCTGGTGGCGGCAGTCGGGGCGGCCGGGCTGGGCGCCAAAGTAGCGCTGCTGGAGCGCCACCATCTCGGCGGCGACTGTCTCAACGTGGGCTGTGTGCCCTCCAAAACGGTGCTCCGTTCGGCGAAGGTGCTGGGGGAAATCGTAGGTGCGGGGCACTTGGGGGTGCAGGTCGACGGGATACGCGTCGATTTCAATGGGGTGATGGATCGAATGCGCCGCGTGCGTGCCGACCTCAGCGTGCACGATTCAGCACAGCGCATGACGGAGCTCGGCATCGATCTCTATTTTGGCCAGGCGCGCTTCACCGGCACCCACACGATCGAAATTGACGGTCAGACCCTCGAATTTCGCAAGGCAATGGTTGCCACGGGGTCGCGGCCTGCTGTGCCGCCGATTCCTGGTCTGTACGAAACAGGCTATCTCTCCAACGAACAGATCTGGGATTTGACAGCCCTGCCGCCACGGCTGGCAGTGGTCGGTGCTGGGGCGATCGGGGTGGAACTGGCGCAGGCATTTTGTCGTTTGGGCAGCAAAGTCACGATTTTGGATCTGCTCCCGCGGCTGCTTGGCCGCGAGGATGCGCAGGCCGCTGCGGTGATGCACCGTATTTTTGTGCGTGAGGGCATCGGGCTGAGGTTGGGTGCGGAGATTGAGCAGATTGGGCGCGCCGGTGAGGCCAGGCAGCTCACCTACCAGTGGCACGGTGACAGGCAGACGGTGGTGGTCGATGAAATTCTGGTAGCAGCAGGGCGGCTGCCCAACGTCGAAGGGCTGCATCTTGAAAGGGCCAACGTGGCCTGCAGCCCGCGTGGCATCGAGGTGGACGACACCCTGCGCACGACCAATCCTGACATATATGGGGCTGGGGATGTGGCTTCCCGTTTCCAATTTACCCACGTGGCGGATGCCACTGCGCGCATGGTGCTGCAGAACGCGCTTTTCCCTGGCCCAAAGAAGAAGCTGAGCGACCTGATCGTTCCGTGGGTGACCTACACCGACCCTGAGGTGGCGCATGTTGGCCTGTATGATTGGGAAGCGGAGAAAGCAGGCATCCCCGTCGACACGTATGTGCAGCTGTTGGCCGACACCGACCGTGGGCGCATCGACGGCGAAGAAGAGGGTTTTGTGAAGATTCATCTCCGGCGGGGGACGGACCAGATTCTTGGCGCCACGATCGTAGGGCGTCATGCCGGCGAATGGATCAGCGAAGTGACGGTGGCGATGTCGGGAGGGCTGGGGTTGCGTCAGCTTGCCACTGTCATCCATCCTTACCCGACTGCGGCTGCGGCGATCCGCAAAGTGGCCGACGCCTACAACCGCACGCGCTTGACGCCGACCGTGGCACGGCTGTGCCGCTGGTGGTTTGGGTGGAGGCGGTAGACGTGGCGTCTCCAAGCCACCTCAGGTGGCGGGGGAAAATGGTGGTAAAGCCTATCCTGTGGAGGGAGCAGGTGATCTGGATCGACGGTCGTTGGTGGGATACAGCAGCGCTGGCGGAGGGTGTGGAGATCGCTGCGGCCAGCGAGCAGGTGCAGGCTGTGCTGGACTTCAGCCGTGCCTGGCTGCGCGGGGAGGAACGGTTTGAGGTGCACACTTCCGGCTCAACCGGCCTGCCCAAGCCGATCCAGCTGACGCGCAGCCAGATGGAGGCCAGTGCGCGCGCCACATGCGCTGTGCTGGGGCTGACGGCGGGCATGACTGCGCTGGTCTGTCTGCCGGTGCGCTATATTGCTGGACGGATGCTGCTGGTGCGCGGCTTTGTGTGGGGGCTGAAGCTGGTGGTCGTCGAACCGGCAAGTGACCCGCTGGCAGAACTGCCCGGCGACGCTGCCATCGATCTGGCTTCGTTTGTGCCGCTGCAGATGCAGACGCTGCTCGATCGCTTGCTGCCTGCCGACAGCCCTGTTGGTTTTCCCGACGCCACCGTGCAGGCAGTGCGCTACCGCCACTTTCTCGACAGCATGCACGCCATCCTGGTCGGCGGGGGGCCTGTGTCGCCCACGCTGGCCACACAGATTCGCCAGATCAAGACACCGGTCTACCATACCTACGGCATGACCGAGACAGCGACGCACGTGGCGCTGCGGCGGCTCAACGGTCTGGAGGCAACGTCCGCCTTTGTTCCGCTGCCGGGCGTCGACATCGGCGTCGATGGTCGCAGTTGCCTGCATCTGCGCGGCCCGATGACAGATGGCGCCACGATCCAGACCAATGACCAGGTCGAGCTTCAGCCGGATGGTTCATTTGTGTGGATCGGGCGGTGGGACAATGTGCTCAACAGCGGCGGGGTGAAGGTGCACGTCGAAAGTGTCGAGGCAACCATCGAAGCGTTGGCCGCCGCCCAGCCGGAGCTGGGGCTGGCGCGTCGACGTTTTTTTGTCGCCGGCCAGCCTGATGAGCGGCTTGGTCAGGAGATTGTGCTCGTCGTCGAAGGGGGGGCACTCGACGACGAGGGGCAGAGGTACCTGCGCAGGGCGCTCAACCAGGCACTGCCCCGCCACCATGCCCCGCGCCGATTTGTCTTCACGCCCTGCTTCGTCGCGACGCCGACTGGGAAGATCGACCGGAAAGCGACATTGGCGGCAGCGTGCATGCCTCTGCTGTGAAAATGGCCCTTCCCCTCGATCGGATGGGATGCCAAGAAATTTACAATTTGCAGGATCGCAGGAATGTGCGAAAATAGGGCAGGCGGCGGGTGCTGCACATTCGGTCAGCCATTTTGTGGTTTGAAAAAGGAAAAAGTATGACGACAGTCCTCATCATGGTGGACGGATTGCGCCCGGACGCTCTTGCGCAGGTGGCGGCGCCCAGCCTGGCGGGTCTGCAGGCGCGCAGCGCCTGCACGCTACAGGCGCGCAGCGTGACACCCAGTGTGACCTTGCCGTGCCATACCTCTATTTTTCACAGTGTGCCGCCACAGCGCCACGGGATCGTTACCAACCAGTGGCAAGCAATGGCGCGACCCCTGCCCGGGCTGGTCGAGCAGGCCAAAGGGGCAGGACGGCGCTGTTATTTTTTTCACAACTGGGAACCGCTGCGCGATCTGAATCGGCCGGAGGCACTCGAGTATTCTTTCTATCTCAACAACTGCTACACGCTCGAAGGAGATCTGGTGATTGCGGAACAGGCGGCCCGCACCATCGCCGCAGACCGCCCAGATTTTGCTTTTGTCTATCTGGGGACGGTCGACGTCGCCGGCCACAACCATGGTTGGATGTCAGATGCCTATCTGCGGCAGGTCGAGCGGGTCGACCAGGGGATCGGCGCAGTGCTCGCTGTGCTGTCTGCCGAAGAGACAGTGCTGCTGCACAGCGACCATGGCGGCCACGACCGCACACATGGCACAGAACTGCCCGAGGACATGTTGATTCCGTGGATGATTGCAGGGCCAGGGATCCGACAGGGGCATACTCTGTCTGCAGAGATTTCGTTGTTGGACAGCGCGCCGACGCTGGCTCGGATCCTGCAGGTACCGGCGCACCCCCATTGGGAAGGCCGGTGTGTGGAAGAAATTTTTGCCCACTGAGCGAATGAACAGGCGTCTGCCTGTTTGTTGGCAGGGTGGTGGAGGCCCTCGCTGTCTCTGGTACCCTGCGTGTCAAAAAGCTGTACTGATCGAACCAGGAGAAGACCATGCACAGAAAATTTTTGACTGTCGTTGTTTTGTGGATCTTGTTGACGCTGAGCGCATGTGTGGCCCCAGCCAGCCCTGCGGCTGAGGAGGCCACCGCTGAGGAAGCTGCTGCAGCGGAAGTCGCTGGCCCCCCCAGCACACCGACCGGCACCTTGATCGTGGCACTCCCGCTGGATCCCAACTCGATCAACCCACCCAATGCCGCCGAACGCATGGCGGGCAACGTTGTCAACCAGATCTTTGACAGCCTGTTGGCGGTCGACAACGTGACGGGGGATCTGTTGCCTTCGCTGGCCACTGGGTGGGAAGTGAGCGAAGATGGCATGGAGTACACGCTGACCCTGCGTGAGGGGGTTCTCTTCCACGATGGCACCCCGTTCAATGCCGAGGATGTCGTGGCCACCTTTGCGGCTGGTGCTGACCCGGTCAACGCCTATGCGTCAGGCTACGCCAACGTGACCGTCGAAGTGATCGACGACTACACGGTCAAGCTGATGCCGACCGAGCCGGACGTCACCTTCCTGCGCACCTTGACCGGCTACAACATCATCTCGGCGGAGCAATTTGCTGCTGAGGGGAACCTGGGGATCGAGACCAACCCGATCGGCGCTGGCCCCTTCAAATTTGTCGAGTGGAACAAGGGGGACCGGATTGTGCTGCAGGCGTTTGAAGAGTACTGGGACGCGGGCAAGCCTTATCTGGCGGAGGTCATCTTCCGCCCGATTCCTGAATCGGCGACTCGTCTAGCGGCGATCCAGACGGGGGAGGTGCACATCATCAACCGTCTGAACGCCGACGAAGCGAGCAGCCTGGAGGGTGTGGCCGGGGTTGAGCAGATCACCTATCCGGCGGATCGGGTCTACTACATTGCCTTCAACAATCTGACGACCGGGGTCGGGCAGCCGACCGAGGATGTGCGTGTTCGCCAGGCCATGAACTATGCTGTGGACCGTCAGGCGATTGTTGACGGGATTTTTGGCGGCAACGCCCGGCTTTCGTCTGGATTTGTGACGCCCTGGAACCTGGGGTTCGACGAAGCGCTGGCTCCGTACCCCTACGACCCGGAGAAAGCGCGGGCATTGCTGGCTGAGGCGGGCTATCCGGAGGGCTTCTCGATCGGGATGGCCTGTCCGATCGGCGCCTACACCAGTTTTGAGGATGTGTGTCAGGCCATTGCCAACTATCTGGGCGAAGTTGGCATTGCCGTTGAGGGGGACGAGGTCGAGTTTTTGGAGAGTGGGGTCTACTGGGATCGCCAGGCGGCCAAGGAATTGCCTCCGCTCTTTGGGGACAGCTGGTCGGCTTCGGTAGGCGAGGCCCTGCCGCGTCTGACGGGGGCCCTGGGGGGGATGAGCGAAAGCTATTCGGCCTGGTCTGACCCGGCCATCGACGACTATTTGACCTCGATCAGCGCTGAGTTCGACCCGGAGGCCCGTGCCGTGCTCTATCAGGAGCTGCAGCAGATGATGTTTGAAGACCCACCATTCATCTATCTGTATGAGCCGATCTCCTTTGAGGCGATTCGGGAAGAAGTCGAGGGGTATGTGCCCGATTCTGTGGAGCAGTATTACTTGAAGAATGCTTATCTGAGCGAGTAACCGGCTGCGGCCGGTCCGGCTTCTGTCGAAGAAATTTTCTCCCCGTTTGTGAACAACCGATCGCAGGTGGCTGTTGGCTGGACTCCAGCCAACAGCCAGACTGGCTTGTGAGGAAGCTTTGAATGCAGCGATATCTTTGGGCGCGGCTTTTGCAGTCGCTGTTGTTGTTGGCTGGTGTGCTGGTGCTGGTGTTCTGGCTGGTGCGTCTGACCGGCGACCCGGCGGCGCTGTTGATCGCACGGGATTTTGCCGACACTGCACAGCTGGAAGAAATGCGTCAGGCTTTGGGGCTCAACGATCCGTTGGGGGTGCAGTTTGTGCGGTATGCGGGGGATGTCTTCAGCGGTGAGCTGGGCTATTCGCTGCGTTTTCGCCAGCCTGCCCGCGAGGCCATCTTGGCGGCGTTGCCGATTACGCTTTTGTTGTCTACAGCGGCAATGGCGATCGCGCTGGGGGTGGCGGTGCCGCTGGGGATCTGGGGGGGGAACCATCCAGGGAGCTGGATCGACGGGCTCACGCGGCTGGTCGGGTTGCTGGGGCAGGTGACGCCGACCTTCTGGCTGGCCATGATTCTGATCTGGCTCTTTGCGGTGCAGCTGCGGTGGCTGCCCTCCTTTGGAGTAGATGGGCCGAGCTCTTTTTTAATGCCGGCCTTTGCGCTGTCGATCGGGGCGGTAGGACAGCTGGTGCGGCTGACTCGGGCAGCGGTTTTGGAAATCCGCAGCGAAGACTACATCCGCACTGCGCGCAGCAAAGGGCTCTCCGAGTACGCTGTGGGTGCCCAGCACATTGCCCGCAATGCCTCGATTGCGCTGGTCAGCGTGGTCGGCATCCAATTTACCTATCTGCTGGCAGGTTCGGTCTACATCGAGTCGGTCTTTGCGATCCCTGGGATCGGGTGGATGCTCAACGAATCGATCCGCAACCGGGATTTTGTGATGGTACAGTCGCTGACCTTGTTTATCGCCACCTTTGCCATCTTGATTCATTTGGCGACGGATATTGCCTACGGGGTGCTTGACCCGCGCATTCGTCATCGTTGAGAGGAGTTTCATGCAACCCGTCGTTGCTTCGGCTGCCGTCGCGCAGCCATTCACCGAACCGCCTGGCCAGTTGGCGCACATGTTTCGGCTGTTGCGTCGTGATCGGCTGGCGGTCATGGGGCTTTTGATTCTGGTCGGGTTTGTGCTGGTGGCTCTGGGGGCACCCTGGCTGGCACCGCACGACCCGGTGGCCCAGAACTTGCGCACGACCAAACTGCCGCCTGCCTGGCAGGCGGGGGGCACCTGGGAGCATCCGTTGGGCACCGATCGGCTGGGCCGGGATCTGTTGAGCCGAATCCTGCATGGGGCGCGTGTGTCGTTGTTGGTCGGTGTTTTTGGGGCAGCGCTGGCCGGGCTGCTTGGCCTGGTTGCGGGTCTGTTGGCTGGCTATCTGGGGGGCTGGGTGGACGCTCTGGTGACCGCTGGGGTCAACCTGTTGTTGGCGGTCCCTTATCTGGTGCTGGTGATTGTGGTGGCGGCGGTGGTGGGGCGCAGCCTGCTCAACGTGATCTTGCTCTTTGGGATCACGACGGCTCCGATTTTTGCGCGGGTCACGCGCGGGGAAGTGCTACGGCTGCGCAACACGGCGTTTGTGGAGGCGACGCTGGCAGTGGGCACGCCGTCGGCACGCGTGTTGTGGCGGCACATCGTGCCCAATTTGACGGGGCCGCTGGTGACGCTGGCAACGTTTGAGATGTCAGCGATGATCTTTTACGAGGCTGGGCTTGGTTTTCTGGGGTTGAGCGTCCCCCCGAATGTTCCGAGCTGGGGAAATTTGTTGGCGGTCGGTCGGGAGTCGTTGATGGCTGGCATGCCCTGGTTGTCGCTGTATCCGGGGCTGGCGATTGCGTTGACCGCCTTGGGGATCAACCTGTTGGGGGATTGGCTGCGCGATGTGCTGGACCCCCGCACACGGCGGTAACCAGGGGAGCGGTAACCAGGGGGGCGGCAGGGCTCAGGCACGTGAGCGGGGCTGTGTCCGCTGGGCCAGGCTAGCAGGGGCAAGCAGCAAGGCGCGGTGGAGCAGGGTCAGGGTAGCCGTGGCGCTGCCTTCCTGCACCTGTGTGCGGGTCACGAAGACGACTGCGAGCAGCAGCCACTGAATGGCAAAAAAGAGGGCGTAGTTGTTCAGGGAGAGCCCGCCGACGACCAGCTGGATCCGAGCCAGGTGGTCGAGCATCCAGCCCCACAGGATGGGGGCGAGCCCGGCCAGCAGGCTGGTGATCACCGACTGCAGGGCGAAATACTGTGTGACCCCTGGCCGGTCACCGACCGTGTTCATGAGCAGCCGGGTGAGCGAGAGTTCGTAGATCGACCCGAAAAAACCGGCTGCCATCATCAGCAGCGGAGCGATCAGCCAGGAGCCGGGCAGCAGGCCTGCGGCGAGGGCAAACCAGAGCAGGCCGGCGAGTGTCCACCACAACAAGACCACGCCCAGGAAGGGGCGGCTTCCCAGCCCGTCGATGTGGCTGCGCAGCAGGCGCAGCCCAAAACTTCCAATCAACGCGCCGCCGGCTGTGATCCAGAGAATTGTGCCATCCTGCAAGGCAACTTCTTCACGCACGAAGACGGTCACGAAGGTGGTGGTGGAAAGTACGCAGAGCTGGACTGTTGCGGAGAAGATGAGAAGCCGTACGAAGGTCTTGTCGCGCAGCAGGTCGCGCCAGCGCAGCCGAGCCAGCGGGGTTTCGCTCTGAAGTGGGCGTTCGGGGTCGGGGACCCGGTTGAGGAAATAGAGGCTGGTGGCACCCGACACGAAACTCAGCCCAAAGACGACCGAAAAGGCCACCATGCTGCCGTGGTCGAAGAGAAAAGCACCCGAGATGGCCAGCGCGGCGACGCTGGCGATGCCGATAAACATGCGGTCTCGGCTCAGATAAAACCCGCGCAGCGGACGCGGCACCAGCGCTGTGATCCAAGGCATCCAGGTGCAGGCGGCGATCCCGCGCAGTGTGGTGAAGGCCAGGATGACCAGAATGAGCAGCCACAACACCGTTTCGTGGGGCCAGGAACGGGCAGCGAGCGGCAACAGCATCAAAAAAATCAAGGTGACCACACGTGCAGACCAGCCGCTCACCATCAGCTGCCGGTAACCGATGCGGTCGGCGTGGGGAGCGGTTAGCAGCTGCAGCGTAGAGGTGAGGGGCGCCAGCCCGGCCAACAGGCCCAGGATCAGCGCCGAAGCCCCCAGCTCGCGGGCAAAGAGAATCAGCGGGCTGCCCAGACAGATCTGCCAGGAGACCGCGTTGAAGGCTTGAAAGAGGTAGGCGTTGTGAATGCGTTCGGGCAACAGATCTGAGTTCATAGCTCCCCATCATACTGCGGCATGGGTCTGCTATCAAATGGCTGCCGCAGCAGAATGCTTTTTTGCGCGGCAGCCATTGGCTCGATGGGGAGGAGACGCCAGCGACGCAGAGCGCTCTGTGTGCGGCACGGTTGGCGAACGCCGGGCCGTTCGCTCAGCGAGCAGAGCTGTTGTGGTAGGTCGGCTGGATCGCCGGCTGGTGTTGGGCTTTGAGCCGTGCCCCTGCATGTTCAAGCCATTCGCCGATGGCAAAGAGCAACCGGTCGGAAGTGCCGGGCAGGCGTTCCATTTGTTGGTAAGCCAGCAACTCCTCTTCGATTTTGTGGATCCGTTCTTGGTGCTCCAATCGGGCCAGCACGATAAAGTTGTAGTCGATCATTGTTGTTACCTGAACCTTTCTTCTCACGCCCTTAAAACGTCTGGCTGACCACAAAAGTTCCAGTGGGGGGCGTTCAGTGGCTGCGGGTCTGCAGCGCAGACAAAGGCAGGGCCGACGCGAGGTGCAGCGGTGCGCTCAAAAATGTCTGCTGTTGTTGCAAGAAATAGACGCTTCACAGGCTCTCTGGTACACTGAACCAGGTGGGACACCCGATCTTATTCCTGAACAGCGGTCTGTTTCCTAGTGGAAACACTGGCCGCCCTGCGTTTCAAAAAAGAACAACAAGGAGAACGAAGGTATGGCCTTTCAAAAAGTCAAGGTGCCGGCCCAGGGTGAAAAGATCACGTTGACCGACGGGAAATTGTCTGTGCCGAATCACCCGATCGTGGCCTTTATTGAGGGTGACGGTACGGGGGTGGATATTTGGGCGGCCAGCCAGCCTGTGTTGGACGCAGCGGTTGAAAAGGCCTACGGCGGCCAACGCAAAATTGCCTGGATGGAAGTCTATGCAGGCGACAAAGCCAACGATGTCTACGGGGAGACGGTCTGGCTGCCCCAGGAGACGCTGGATGCGATCGACGAGTATATTGTTGCGATCAAGGGGCCGCTGACCACACCGGTCGGCGGCGGCATTCGCAGCATCAATGTGGCGCTGCGCCAGCGGCTGGATCTCTATGCCTGCGTGCGTCCGGTTCAGTACTTTACGGGGGTGCCAAGCCCGGTCAAACAGCCGGAACTGATCGACATGGTGATTTTTCGTGAAAACACCGAGGACATCTATGCCGGCATCGAATGGGAGGGCTATTCGGAGGGCGCCCAAAAGCTGATCGCCTTTTTGCAGAACGAAATGGGGGTCAACAAAATTCGTTTCCCGGCGAGCAGCGGAATTGGCATCAAGCCGGTCAGCGAGGAAGGGACAGCCCGGCTGGTGCGCGCTGCCATCCAGTACGCGCTGGACAACCACCGCCGCAGTGTGACCTTGGTGCACAAGGGCAACATCATGAAGTTCACCGAGGGTGCCTTTATGCAGTGGGGCTACAAAGTGGCGCGCGACGAATTTGGTGCGGTGCCGCTGGACGGTGGCCCATGGCACAAACTGCCCAACGGGATTGTGATCAAGGATGTGATCGCAGACGCCTTCCTGCAACAGATTCTGACCCGTCCGGCCGAGTACGATGTGATCGCCACCATGAACCTCAACGGCGACTATATCAGCGACGCGCTGGCTGCCCAGGTCGGGGGCATTGGGATTGCGCCGGGCGCCAATATCAACTATGTGACAGGGCGTGCGATCTTTGAGGCCACGCACGGCACGGCCCCCAAGTATGCTGGCCAGGACAAAGTCAACCCTTCTTCAGTCATTTTGAGCGGGGAGATGATGTTGCGCCACATGGGGTGGCCCGAGGCGGCAGATCTGGTGATTCGGTCGATGGAAAAAACGATCGGCAGCAAGGTGGTCACTTACGACTTCGCGCGCCTGATGCAGGGGGCGACCGAGGTCAAGTGCAGCGAATTTGGAGAGGCGCTGATCGCCAACATGGGCTGACCGGCCAGCGTTGACCGACACAGACGCTGACCGGGTTCTGCAGAACCCGGTCAGCGTCTGTGTCGGTAGAAGTCGATCGGTTCGGCAGGCAGCGGGCTGTTGCCCTGCAGCAGGTCCGCTGCCTTCTCGGCGACCATCATCGTCGGCGCGTAGATATTGGCGTTGGGGACGTAGGGAAAGACCGAGGCGTCGACGACGTAGAGGCCAGTGACCCCATGCACGGCGAGGGTATCAGGGTGGACGACGGAGAGCGGATCGGTGCCCATTTTGCAGGTGCAGGAGGGGTGGTAGGCAGTTTCGCCGTCCCGTGCGACCCAATCAAGAATTTCGGCGTCACTCTGCACGGTCGGTCCCGGGGAGATCTCACCGCCGTTGTAGGCTGCGAAGGCGGGCTGGGCCAGGATATTGCGGGCCACCTGAAGCGCTTCAACCCACTCGCGGCGGTCCTGGGCAGTAGAAAGGTAGTTGAAGCGCAGGGCAGGGTGAACGGTCGGGTCGGCTGATTGGAGGGTGAGCGAGCCACGCGCGTCGGAGTACATGGGGCCGACATGGACCTGATAGCCGTGGCCGCCGCTGGGCGAGGTGCCGTCATAGCGGATGGCGACGGGCAGGAAATGGAACATCAAATTGGGGTAGGCGACTTCTGCGTTGCTGCGCACAAAGCCCCCTGCTTCGAAATGGTTGGTGGCTGCTGGTCCGCTCCGCAAAAAAAGCCACTGCGCGCCGATCCACGGTTTGTTCCACCACTGCAATGCTGGGAACATCGAGACTGGCTGCGTGCAGGCATGTTGGACATAGACTTCCAGATGGTCTTGTAGATTTTCGCCGACCCCTGGCAGATCCTGGACAGGCGGGATGGCGAGTCTTTCCAGAGGAGCGGCTGCGCCGATGCCGGAGAGCAGCAGCAGGTGAGGGGAGTTGATCGAGCCTCCGCAGCAGACAATTCGTCCGCCGCGGATCCGTTGGGGGGGACCCTTGCCTTCTGTAAATTCGACCCCGACTGCGCGTTGGTTCTCGAAGAGGATGCGCGTGACAAAGGCACGGGTTTTGACTGTGAGATTGGGGCGCGAACGCACCGGGTGCAGGTAGGCGCGCGCGGCGCTGAGTCGGCGTCCTTGATGGAGATTGCGGTCGAAACGGGCAAACCCTTCCTGCCGGAAGCCGTTGACATCGTCGGTCAACGGGTAGCCGGCCTGCTGCACCGCTGCAAAAAACGCCTGAAAGAGGGGGCTGGTGGCAGGTCCTCGTTCCAGCACCAGAGGGCCGTTGCCGCCCCGAAAGTCGTTTTGTGCGGCCAGGCAGGTTTCCATCCGTTTGAAGTAGGGCAGGCAGTGTGCGTAGTCCCAGCGCTCCATCCCGGCATCTTGGCTCCAGCGTTCGTAGTCGAGCGGGTTGCCGCGCTGAAAGATCATCCCGTTGATGCTGCTAGAGCCCCCCAGGAGTTTGCCCCGCCCATGGCTGATGCGTCGGTTGTGCATGAACGGTTCGGGTTCGGATCGATAGAGCCAGTCGTAGTGGCGCGAGCCGATCGGATAGGTCAGGGCTGCCGGCATATGGACGAAGAGATCCCACCAGGAATCTGGACGCCCGGCTTCAAGGACCAGCACCCGGTGGCTGGGGTCGGCGCTGAGGCGGTTGGCCAGGACACAGCCCGCCGACCCGCCGCCGACCAGGATGGTGTCGTAGGAGGGACTCGGTCGTTTGTTGATCATGGATATAGTATAGTACAAGAAGGGCACAACAAAAAATGACAGCCATCCAGCCTGTGGCAAGCTGCTGGGCGTTCTGCGGACAGGTGGGCTTCCTTTGTGGGCCTGACGACAGCGTTCAGGCTCTGGCTGTTGAGGCAGGAACTGGGCAGCAAACGGTGTCTTCCGGAATGTTTGTCTGGGGTTGAGGGAAGGGCAATGGCCAATGTAGGGCGCAGAGCACTGCGGGTACTGACACGATTTGTGTTGGTCTGGGCAGTCGATGTGCTGTCTTTGCTGTTGACTGCGCTGGCGACGCCGGGCATTCAGCTGGTGGAGCGGGCTGGGTTGTCGCAGCTGCAGATTGCACTTTCGGCAGCGTTGTTGTTGGCGATCGTCAACCTGTCGATCCGTCCGGCGATCATTTTGGTGGCGCAGCCGTTGGGATGGATCGCCCTGTTGGCGATCGGTTTTTTTGTCAACGCGCTGGCCCTCTGGATCACAGCATTGTTGCTGCCTGGCTTGCAGGTGAGTCTGCTGGGGGGGCTGCTGGGAGGGCTGATCTTTGCTTTTTTCAACGCAATTTTGACAGGGATTCTGGAGCTGAACGAAGAGGGGTCGTTTTTTCAGGGTCAGATGGAGAGGCGGGCGCGCGAGCAGCCTTTGGAGAGCGCCAGCGAGCCGGGCCGTGGTTTGATGATGGTGGAGATCGACGGGCTGAGCTACTGGCATCTGCGCCGGGCCCTGGAGATGGGGTTGCTGCCGACGCTGCGCCGGATGATGGAGGAGCGTGGCTATCAGCTGGCACGAGTGGACTGTGGGCTGCCGTCGATGACGTCGGCCTGCCAGGCTGGCATCATGTTTGGCGACAACTACGACATTCCAGCCTATCGCTGGTACGACAAGCAGAAGCAGAAGGTCTATGTCTCGGCGCTGGACGCCCCTGAAATCAACGCCCGCTACGCGCATGGGGCTGGGCTGATGCGCCGTGGGTCGAGCATCATGAACATGCTCGACGGCGACGCCGAGAAGTCGATGTTTACCCAGTCCAATTTGTTTTCGGCCAGCGCAGCTGAGCAACAGCAGCGGGCCCAGGATGCTGCGCTGCTGTTGCTCAGCCCCTATTTTTTGACGCGTGCGCTGGCCCTTTTTTTTGTCGAGCTGCTGCGCGAGGTAGCGGAGGCTCTGCTGCAGCAGCTGCGCAGGGAGTGGCCGCGCCTCAACCGGCTGGCCCACGGCTATCCGCTGGTGCGGGCTGCGACCTGCACGATCTTGCGCGACATTGCCGCTCAGATTGCAATTTTGGACATGATGCGTGGGGTGCCTTCGATCTATATGCTCTACCTGGGCTACGACGAGGTGGCCCACCATTCGGGTCCGTGGAGCGGCGACGCGTTTGGGGACCTCAAGCGGCTGGATCGGACACTGGCCCGGCTCTACCGGGTGGCGACCGAACGGGCTGTGCGTCCTTATGACCTGATCATTTTGTCCGACCATGGCCAGTCGGCGGGCCCGACCTTTTTGCAGCGATACGGGACGACGATCAAGCAGTTTATCGAGCGGCAGCTGCCGGGCGGCACAAGTGTGCAGCAAGCGATCGGCGGCGACACCGGCGCCTTTGGATTGGAGGGGATGGCGGGGGAGCTGGCGAATGTACAGCGGGCACGCGCCACCAACGTGGTGGGGGCTGCGGTCGCCAGGCAGGGGCAGAAGCTGGCCCATCGAGGGGCTGTTGCGGGCCAGGCAGGCGGGGGGAGAGCTGCGCTGAACGCTGCGGTGACAGCCTATGGCAGCGGCAACGCTGCCCAGGTCTATTTTGACCTGTTGCCGCGCAAACTCAGGCTGAGCGAGCTCGACCATGCCTACCCGGGCATGGTCGAGGCGCTGGTTCGGCATGAAGGGATCGGGATGGTGCTTGGCTATGCGGACGACATGAGTGTGGTTGTGCTGGGCAAAGGTGGGCGGCACAACCTGCATACGGGAGAGGTGGAGGGGGAGGACCCTGTCAAGCCCTATGCGCCGGTATCAGGGGTGGCCGCCTCCAGCCTGGAGAAGCGGGTCTGGCAGCTCAGGCGGGTGATGGAGTTTCCAAGTGCCGGCGATCTATGGCTGATCAGCACTGTCTACCCAGATGGGAGCGTGGCGGCGCTGGAGGAACTGATCGGCAACCACGGTGGGCTGGGCGGAGAGCAGACCGACGCCTTTCTTTTTCACCCGCCGGATCTGCAGGTGCCTGAGACGCGCAGTGCGGTTGATGTCTATCATATCTTGAACCGCCACCGCACTGCAGTGGCGGCGGCATCTGCGCCGGTGGCGGCTGGGGGGGAGGACAGGATCTCTTCGGCTGCATTTTGGCAGGGGGTGTTGCGCTGGGAGACCTGGCTGCCGCGCGCGTTGAACTGTCTGCTGTTGGACCGCAAGGCATACGAGGCTGTGGCGGCGGATCCGTACATGACGGGGCCTGCGCTGTTAATTTTGGCGGTGATGCGGGGGCTGGCTGTGGTTGGGGCAGGGGTCACTCCGTCCAAGCTCCTGGGAGAGCTGGTTTTGGTGTTGCTCTGGTGGGGGATGGCCATGGGGGCTGGCTGGCTGCTGACCCGCAGCGGCACAGCGGGGCGCATGCTGCGGGCACTGGGCTTTGCCCAGGCGGTCTATCTGTTGCCTGAGATTGCGCAGTGGGTGGCGCTGCCTGAAGCGATCGACCTGCTGGCCCTGGTGCTGGGGTTTCTGGCCACCTGGCAGGCCATTGCTGCTGCGCAGGCGGTGCATGACTGGAAAAGGAGGCTGTTGCCCCTGCTTGCGCTGGGGGTCGCCGCCGCCAGTTCAGACGTTGTGAGGCGGATGGCGGCGATCGGAATCCTTCACTAAGAGGGGGGCGGATCTTTTCCCTTGCCAGGCAGAGGGGACAGGAGCCGAGCCCTCTGCGCTTGCCCGTACGGACTGGTGTTTGTCGGTTCGGGACGTTGGCTTTCTCTGCGGTAGAATAAAAAATCGACAAAAACTCTTGGCGCAAGCCCCATGCTGGAGAAGTGTGCATGCAAGTCAAAAAAGCAGTCATCACGGCGGCAGGTCGTCGCCAGCGCACCCTGCCTTTGCAGACCTTGATCGACCGTGACGGCACCGAGAAGGCGGTGCTTACGATTTTGGTCGAGGAGGTTTTGGCGGCAGGGATCGACGAGATCGGGGTGGTGGTGCGGCCGGGGGACGAAGAGGCCTATGCCCAGGTGGCGGGAGGCCACGCCCGCCGGATCCACTTTGTGCAGCAGACCGAACCGTTGGGGCATGGCCATGCTGTCGCCTGTGCGCAGGAATTTGTCGGCCGTGACCCCTTTTTGCACCTGGTCGGCGACCATCTTTATGTGAGCAAAAGTGACCAGCGCTGTGCCCAGGCCTTGGTGGCGCGTGCGGCCAGCGAGGCCTGTGCCATCTCGGCGGTGCAGCCGACGCGTGAGAGCCTGCTCCCCTATTATGGGGCTGTGGGGGGGCGCCGGGTTCCAGGTTCGTCGGTGTTGTATGAGGTCGACAGTGTGATCGAGAAGCCGACACCGACCCAGGCGGAGCAGCAGCTGATCGTGCCGGGGCTGCGCGCTGGATTTTATCTCTGCTTTTTTGGGATGCATGTGTTGACTCCTGGGGTGATGGCGATCCTTGCTGCCCAGATTGCAGCAGGGCGGGTAGGGGAGTCTCCGGGGGGCGGGTACACTCTGTCGGCGGCCTTGGTCGAGCTGGCGCGGCGCGAGAAATACCTGGCGTTGGAACTGGCTGGCAGCCGCTACGACGTCGGGGTCAAGTATGGGCTGTTGACTGCGCAGATGGCGTTGGCGCTGACGGGTGACGACCGTGAGGAGGTGCTGGCGCGGCTGCTCGAGCTATTGGCGCAGCGTGAGATGAGCCGGGAGTAGAGCGTCCCCCGGCTGCACGTCTGGCGCAGCCGGGGAGCGGATCTTATGCTTCCCAAAAGATTGGGTTGGTGATTGCCAGCAAAACGCCGGTGGCGCTGCGCACTTCGGCGACCAGCCAGTTGGCTTCGGTGGGGGCGAGCAAAAATTCGTAGCTGCCGGCGGCGCCTGTGGGTTGGCGGTAGAGCAGCTGGCAGTTGACGACCACCCGCAGCGTGGCATCGGCCGGGCAAGCTTGCCAGTGCAGTCGGACCGTGGCCTGCCGGTCGACGGTGGCGCCCATGGGATGGACGGTGCCGTCGGCGGTCTGTGCTTCGAGCAGCAGTTGGGGGCCGCTGCTCAGATAGAGATGGCCGGCGCCGATGGCGCGCAGCAGGGCGGCTTCAGAGAGGTTGTCTGCGTAGACCACGTTGAAGCCGGGGCCGGCGGGGTAGTCTCCATCGCTGTGGGTGTCGCTGCCTGCGGTGGCGACCAGCCTGTATCCCTGGTTGAGCCAGTCGTAGTAGTAGGAGAGTGCCAGTTCGTTGTTGGAGTCCCCTGCCCAGGGGCCGTTCCAGATTTCGACCGCTCGGGTGGTGCCGGGCATCATCTCGCCGTAGCGCCAGGCACAGCCGGTGCACTCCGGGTCTCCGCCGGAGCCTGGGTGGGCCATGACAAAAAGCTGTCTGTTTGCGTCGGCGTCGGCAGCGATCCGGCGGATCGTGCCGTCGCCCGGGCGGAAGCGCCAGTCCTGCCACTGGCGGGTGCCCAGCACAAGCGCATGTCCCCAGAAGGTCGTCAGCTCCATGCCGCCTGCTGTCAAGAGTTCTGGGCTGGCAGCTGCGTCGATTTCGGCGAGCGGGGAGACGGTGTTGTGGTCGGTCAGGAAGAGGAAATCGAGCCCGGCGGCGCGCGCCTGTGTGAGCAGTTGGGCCACGGTGCGGTCGCCGGCGTCTGAGTGGTCGGTGTGGCTGTGCAGGTCTCCGCGGTACCAGCCTGGCTCTGGGCGCACCACGCGGCCGGGCTGGCTGGGGGCGGGGAGAGAGAGGGGGGGAGAGAGGGGGGATGCGAAGGCGCTGCAGAGAATCTCGAAGGTGTATGCCAACGGCTGGCCGGGCAAAATGCGATGGCTGTCGATCTGGACGACCCACTGGCCGGCCGGGAGCAGGCCGGGCAGATAGCCTGGCGTCGCGCTGTCAGCGCAGAGTGTGAGGTCGTGGCGGCAGCCATCGCGGTGGCGGGCGCCGCGAAAGCCGTTGGGGTCGAAGAGCGTCAAGGTCAGCATGGCGTCCAGCCCGGGTTGGGCTGCCGGGGAAAAGGCGAAACGGATTTCCAGCTGGTCGGTCCCTTCTGGGACGTCAAAGGGGTGGGGGAGGTGCTGTTTGGCGTCCCGTACGGTGAGCTGGCCGGAGAGCTGGTGGTGGGCCAGCAGCGTTGCGGGCAAGTGGGTGGGCATGGGTGCTTCCTCTCTGGGTGGTGTGACGAGAATTGAGCGTTCAGCAGATGCGGGGCAGCTGCTCGCCGATCTGCATGTCTACGATGCGGGTGCCGCCGATCCCGGTGCGGGCGACGACGACGCCGGGATGTTCGGCGACCACCTGGCCGATGATGGCGGCCTCTCTGCCGAGTGGGTGGCGCTGCATGGCGGCGAGCACTGCATCGGCGGCTTCGGGGGCGACGATGGCGACCAGTTTGCCCTCATTGGCAATGTGGACCGGGTCCATGCCCAGCAGATCGCAGGCGGCGGCGACGGCGGGCGGCACTGGCAGCTTGCGTTCGGCGTAGACGATGCCGGTCTGGGAGGAGCGGGCGATCTCGTTGAGCACGGCAGCGAGCCCGCCGCGCGTGGCGTCGCGCAGCACGTGCAGCGCGGGGCTTGCTGTCAGCATAGCGGCGACCAGCCCGTGGAGGGGGGCGCAGTCGCTGGCGATGGGGGAACCGAACTCCAGCCCTTCGCGCACGCTGAGGATGGCGATGCCGTGCAGCCCGAGCGCGCCGCTGACGATCACGACGTCGCCAGGGCGGGCCTGGGTGGGGGAGATCTCGACCCCGGCGGGGATCACGCCGATCCCGCTGGTGTTGATGTAGATGCCGTCGCCGTGTCCCTTGTCGACAACTTTGGTGTCGCCGGCCACGATCTGGACGCCGGCGGCGCGTGCGGCGCCGGCCATTGCCTCGACGATCACGCCCAGCTGGGCGATGGGCAGCCCTTCTTCCAGGATCAGAGCGGCGGTCAGGTAGCGTGGCTGGGCGCCCATCATGGCCAGATCGTTGACTGTGCCGTTGACGGCCAGGGTGCCGATGTTGCCGCCGGGGAAAAAGAGCGGGCGTACGACAAAGGAATCGGTGCTGAATGCCAGCCGCCCTTCGGGCTGGGCGAGCACGGCGGCGTCGCCCAGCAGATCCAGTGCTGTGCTGCGGAAAGCGGGGACAAAGAGATGTTCGACCAGTTCGGCGGAGAGCTTGCCGCCGCCGCCGTGGCCCATGACGATCGACGGATAGCTGCGCAGCGGCAGCGGGCAGCTCCAGCTGTTGAAATCGGGTGGCAGGTGCATCGAATCCTCCGGCGAGATCCCCCTGCCTTCAGGCGCGGGGCTGTGTAGGGTCTGCATCGGTTCTGGGTCAAAGGGCATTGGCTGCTGCATTGGCTGCTGCCGTGAAGCGGCCGTACTGGTAATAGGCGGCGCAGGCGCCTTCGTTGGAGACCATGGTGGCGCCGAGCGGGGTGCGCGGGGTGCATTCTCTGCCGAAGGCCGGGCATTGTGGGGGTTTGAGCAGCCCCTGCAGCACCTCGCCGCTGCGGCAGAGCGGCGATTCTTGGGTCTGGATCTCCTGGACGGCGAAGCGGACTTCGGCGTCGAACTCGCGATAACGGTCGCTGAGGCGCCAGCCGCTTTGGGGGACGACGCCGATGCCGCGCCAGCTGCGGTCGGTGACTGTGAAGACGTCGGCCAGCATCTGTTGGGCAGGTCGGTTGCCCTCGCGCTGAACAGCGCGCGCGTAGGCGTTTTCCAGCCGGGCTTCCCCCTGTTCGAGCTGGCGCACGGTGCGGCGGATCCCTTCGAGCACATCGAGGGGTTCGAAGCCGGTGACGACGATCGGCACCTGATAGCGTGCGACGAGCGGTTCGTACGCTTGAACGCCCATCACGCTGCAGACATGGCCGGCGGCGAGGAAGGCCTGCACGCGAGTTTGGGGGGATTCGAGGATGGCGGAGATGGCGGGGGGGACGAGCACGTGGGAGACGAGCATAGAAAAGTTGCGCAGCCCGAGCTGGCGGGCCTGGAAGACGGCCATCGCGTTGGCTGGGGCGGTGGTCTCAAAGCCGATGCCGAAAAAGACGACCTCGCGGGTGGGGTGGCTCTGGGCCAGCCGGACGGCGTCGAGGGGGGAATAGACGATGCGTACATCGGCCCCTTCGCTTTTGACCCGGAAGAGATCTTTGGTGCTGCCGGGCACGCGCAGCATATCGCCGAACGAACAGAAGAGGACGCCGGGCTGGGCGGCGATGGCGAGGGCCTTGTCGAGGATTTCGAGGGGGGTGACGCAGACTGGGCAGCCGGGCCCGTGGATCAGCTCGATCGAGGGGGGGAGGAGCTGGTCGATGCCGTTGCGGAGGATGGAGTGGGTCTGTCCGCCGCAGACCTCCATGATTGCCCAGGGGCGGGTGGTCTGCGCGTGGATTTCGGCGAAGAGTTGCTGTGCGACGGCGGGGTTGCGGAATTCGTCCAGGTATTTCATGGTGGCACCTTGCAGCAGGGTGGGCGATGTTCAGGGCTGAGCGGGGTGGCCGAGCTCTTCATTGAGCACGCCCATGGCGCTGAAGAGGCGCAGCGACTCCTGGGCGGATGCTTCGTCGAGCTGGGTGATGGCGAAGCCGACATGGATGATCGTGTAGTCGCCGACCTGGATTTCGGGAACGTAGGCCAGGCAGACCTCTTTTTCGATGCCGGCAAAATCGGCCTTGCCCATGCGGATGCCGTCGACTTCATAGATGCTTTTGACTTGGCCAGGGATCCCCAGGCACATGGTGATCTTCTCCTTTGCCGCAGAGGCGATGGGGGGATGGGTGGGTTGGGGTGCATGGTTTGCGTGTAGTGAATCATGCGGGCGCTGTTTTTTCGTGTTGTCGACGGCGGTCGACCAGCCAGTCGATCCAGGAATCGATGCCCAGGCCGGAGCGGGCTGAGGTTTCCAGGATGGCGGCGTGGGGGGCGACCGCCTGCAGGCTGGCCACGGCGGCCGCCGAATCGAACGCCACGGCAGCGGCCAGATCCATTTTGGTGATCAGCGCGAGGTCGGCGCTGTGGAAGAGGGGCGGGTATTTGCGGGGTTTGTCCTCGCCCTCGGTGGCTGCCAGCAGGACGACGCGGGCAGACTCGCCCAGGTCGTAGTCGGCGGGGCAGACCAGGTTGCCGACGTTTTCGACGAACAAAAAATCGAGTTCGTCGAGGCTCCACCCTTCCAGGCGACGGGCGACCAGGTCGGCTTCCAGGTGGCAGAGTGTGCCGGTTTCGATCTGGCGGACAGGGGCACCGCTGCGCTGCAGCCGTTGGGCGTCGTGGGTGGTCGCAAGATCGCCGACGAGGGCGGCGACGCGCCAGCCTTGGCTGCGCATGCGTGTCAAGGTGACTTCGAGCAGGGCAGTTTTGCCGGCGCCTGGGCTGGAGACGAGGTTGACTGCCAGCAGGCCGGCGGCGAGGAAGCGGCTGCGCAGCGCGCGGGCCAGCTGGTCATTTTTTTCCAGCAGCGATTGTCGCAGTTCAAGGATACGCGGTGGCATCTTCGAGCTCCTGTTTCTCTTCCTGCTTCTCTTCGATTTCGATCGACTCGATCTGGAGCTCTCGTCCGTGCAGCAGGCGGTTGGCGGGCGACTGGCAGCGCGGGCAGCGCAGCACATAGGGGGGCTCCAGCGTGTGGGGCTGGTCGCACGCTGCGCAGTAGATCTGCACGGGGACAGGGACGACGACCAGTTCGGCCTGGGCGAGCAGGGTATTGGCGGCGGCGATGGGAAAGCTGAAGCGCAGGGCCTCTTCGGCGATCCCGGCGATGGCGCCGATCTGGAGCCGCACGACGCGCACGCGGCTGGCTCCGGCGGTGCGGGCAGCGGCGTCGGCGGTCTCGACCAGATTGCAGGCGATCGACAGCTCGTGCATAGTCCATTTAGTATAGCACAAAGGGCTCTTCTGCTGTTGGGTGGATGAAGTACTTTGGGAGCTTGCGGCGATTGGCTGTACAATGGCGAAATGTACGAACACGTGAGAAGACTTACATTGAACGAGAAGAGAAGGAAGTGAACCAGCTATGAGTGGCATTCTTCTGCCCGGCAAGGACAAAAAGCCGTCTGCGAGCGGCGGGATCGAACTACCCAAAGGGTTTGCGCGCCGGCGGGAGACGAGCGAGATTCCGGCCGAACCTGCCCCGGAGGAAGCAGCCCCGGAAGCGGCTCCAGAAGCGCCCTTGGCAACAGCGCCTGCCCAGCCGGAGCGGCGCCGCCGCCCTGGGGAAAATTTGCTCTTTCCGCCCACGGGTGCCCAGGTTCAGTGTCCGAACTGCAGCACCCCGTACGCGGTGCCGGTCTTCACGATCATTGACCTGGGAGCCAATCCTGAACTGGGGCCAGCGCTGTTGGGGGGGCAGGTCAACATGGCGATGTGCCCGAAATGTGGGGCGGGCGGGCCGTTGGGGGCCCCGCTGATGGTGCACGAGCCGACCCATGAGTTTTTGGGTGTCTTTGTGCCGCCGACTGGGATCGACGATACCCAGCGCCAGCGGATCATCGGAGACCTGACCCAGACCCTGATGCGGAAGCTGCCGACCGAAGCGCGGCGCGGCTATATGCTGCAGCCCAAAGAATATCTGGATTGGAACCGTTTTGTCGAAAAGCTGTGGGAATTCCAGGGAGTCACGCCGGAGATGTTGCGCCGCCAGCGCGACCAGGCCAACGCGGTTCAAAGCCTGGCCCGGCTGGCGGACGACGCGGGCGCGCTGGAGATCGCGCTGCCCCGCTATCTTGGGTTGATCGACCGCCAGTTTTTTGCGCTGCTGGAGCGGTTGATGATGATGGCGGGCAGCCAGGGCGACCGCAACAGCGTGGCGGCGCTGCAGGCACTGCGCCAGGGGCTGCTCGAGCGGACCGAGGCCGGGCGCGAGATCAAAGCGCTGCAGGAGCGGGTCGAGCAGGTCGTACGGCGCGTCCAGCCCAACACCAGGCGCTCGGATCTTGTGGAAATTCTGCTCGATGCCTGGAACGAAGCGGGCGGAGAGCAGGTCGCTACCTCGGCTGCCATGTCGCTGACGCCGATGCTCGACTACCAGTTTCTGGTGGCGATCACCGAACGGTTGGAAGCTGCGGTAGATGTGACAGTGCGCGAGCGTTTGGAGAAGTTGCGCGAGCTGGTGATGGCGTTGCAGGAGCAGCAGCAGGCGATGCGCCAGGAGAATGCCGCCCAAGTTCAGCAGGTGCTGCAGGCGGTGCTGGAGGCGGCTGACCCGGAGGCGGCACTGCGCGAACACGCCGACCTGATCGACGAAAACTTCATGGGGCTGCTGGCGGCCAACATCCAGCGCGCCGAACAGAACAAGGCGATGGCTGCAGCGGGCCGGCTGCGCAAAATTTACGAGCTGGCGATGGAGATGGCACAGGAGCAGATGTCGCCCGAGCTGCGGCTGATCAACGAACTGCTCAACGCCCCCGACGCCAAAGCGCAGCGCACGCTGCTGGAAGACAACCGGGCCTTGCTCTCGCGCGAGTTTGTGGAGGCGGTCAAACAGCTGGAGGGAGACTTCCGGCAGCGCCAGGGAGCGGAGATCGCCGACCGCCTCAAGGCGATTCGGGCCCAGGCTGCCTTGATGCTGTGAGCGGCGCAGCGAGCCCAGGCCAAATCTCCAGGAGCAAACCATGGCAACTTTGACTGCTGAAATTATCACGTCGGGCACAGAGATTTTGCTCGGCGATATCGTGGACACCAATGCCGCCTGGATCGCACAACAGCTGCGCGAGTGTGGTGTCAATCTCTACTACAAGACGACGGTCGGCGACAACGAACTGCGGCTGCGCGGGGTCATCGAGCTCTGCATGGCGCGCAGCGACCTGATCCTCATCACCGGCGGGCTGGGTCCGACGGTCGACGACATCACGCGCGATGCCATCGCCAATGCCACCCGCTGCCCGCTCCTGCTCCACGACGGCGCGCTGGCGACGTTGGAGGGTCGTTTTGCCCGTTTTGGCGTGACCATGACCGACAACAACCGTCGGCAGGCATTGATCCCGCAGGGGGCCATTCTGGTTGAAAACCCGGCTGGCACAGCACCTGGCTTTATTGTGGAAGGGGATCGCAGCACGGTGATCGCCCTGCCGGGGGTCCCCCGCGAGATGAAGGAGATGATGGCGGCGACGGTGCTGCCATATTTGCGGGCCCGTCTGGGCAGCGCGGCCGTGATCCGGCGCCGGATCCTGCGCACCTTTGGGATCGGCGAAAGCTCGATCGATGCCCAGCTGGATGAGCAGATGCGGCGCAGCAACCCGACAGTGGGGTTGGCCGCGCATACCGGGCAGGTCGACATCCGGATAGCAGCGCGGGCCGAAGAGCCGGCCAGCGCTGAACGGATGTTGGACGAGATGGAGGCAGAGGTGCGGGCGGTGGTCGGCGCGTTTGTCTATACGACGACCCCGGACGAATCCTTCGAGGCTGTGCTTGTTCCCCGTTTGGCAGCCGCTGGGGTCAGCCTGGCTCTGTTTGAGACCAATACAGGGGGCATGCTGGCGGAAAGGCTGGCCGCAGCGGGGGGGGCGGCGTTGATCCAGGAGCAATATCGTGCAGATGTGGGGGCGCTGCCGCCTCTGCTGGCGGCCGCAGAGACGGCGCTGGACTCCAGCCAACGCCACTCTGCGGCTCTCCAGGCAGCTGCCTGGCTGCGCGCACAAAGCGGGGCCACCATCGGTTTGGCGCTGGTGGGCACGGCTGGTGCGGAGGAGGGGGTGTACGGCCGTGTGGCCGGCGAGAGCTGGCTGGCCATCGACAGCGCAGCTGAACAGAAGAGTGCGCGCACCCCCTACGGCGGGCGGGATGAGATCACACAGGTACGGTTGTGCAACCAGGCATTGGCCCAGCTGCAGCAGTGGCTGGCCAGCTACGGAGCTGGGCGATGAGCACAGACCCGCCTGCGCGTGCAGGTCTGCTCGATCTGCTGGCGCAGGCCAGCACGCTCAAGCGGCTGCCGCGCACCGGTTGGCTGCTGGCTGGGGTTTTGCCGTGTGAAACGGTCGCCGACCACACGGCTGGGGTGGCGCTGTTGACGTTGGGGCTGGCGGCGGCAATCAACCAGGATTGGCGTGCTGCGGGGTTGGAGCGGCCGCTCGACAGCGGGGGAGCGGTCACGATTGCGCTGTTGCACGACCTGGCTGAAAGCCAGGTCACGGACCTGCCCAGACGCACTGCCCGGCTGATCGGTGCAGCTGTCAAACGGCAGGCTGAGGCGGCTGCGCTGGCTGAAATTTTGCAGCCACTGCCGGGCGGTGCAGCCTATGTGGCGCTGTGGCAGGAGTATGTGGATTCGGCCAGCCCGGAGGCCCGCCTGGTTCACGACGCCGATCAGCTGGAGATGGTGCATCAGGCGTTGTGCTACGAGCGTGCCGGACACCGCGTGCTGGATGAATTCTGGCAGGGCCATTGCTGGCAGTACCGTCTGTGTGAGCAGCTGTATGGGGACTTGAAGGCCCTGCGCTCTGAGTAGGGAGGGCCGCGAACCAATTGAGATCTCTGGAGCGGGATCCCTGGGGCGGAGAATTTTGTCATGCGAACACTCTTTCAATCTGCTTCGTCGTGGTATCGAGCGGTTTCGCTGGTTCTGCTGTGTGTAGGGGGGGGGCTGGCTGGCTGTGGCGTGCCGGTGGCTGAACAGCCTGTCGTGCCGCAGGAGGCTCGTGCAGCCAGCCCGGCGGAAGTGCCTGTGGAAGTGCCTGTGGAAGTGCCCACAGAGGTGCCCACAGAAGTGCCCGCAGAGGAGCCCGCCCCGCTTGTAGAGGTGGCCGACCCGCTGCTCAGAACCACCAATATTTTGCTGTTGGGCAGCGACCGTCGGCAAGATACGCCCAATTGGCGGACCGATGTCATCATGCTTGTGGCGGTCGATTTGGTCAACCAGCGGGTTGGTGTCATTTCCCTGCCGCGCGACCTTTACATCGACAGCATCCCCAACCGGCGGGGCAACAAGATCAACGTGATCGACTATCTTGGCGAGCAGGACGAACCGGGAGGGGGGGGGCCTCGGCTGCTGGGGCAGGTGCTTGCAGAAAAGATCGGTGTGCCGATACACCAGTATGTGCGGGTAGACTTTGAGGCGATCAAAAAACTGGTCGACGCCATGGGGGGGGTCGAGATCGAGGTAGACTGTCCGCTCTACGACGACTACGGCTACGACCAGGGAGGGTTGCCGCTTTTTCTGGATGTAGGGGTGCACAGGCTCAACGGGGGGCAGGCGCTCAGCTATGTGCGCAGCCGTCGGATTGGGGGGGATCTGGAGCGTGAGCGGCGGCAGCAGCGATTTCTCTGGGCGGTGCGCACCCAGATCCAGAACGAGAACCTGCTGCCGCGCGTGCCGGCGATCTACCAGGCGTTGCAGGGCTCTGTCCAGACGGACATCAACCTGATCGATGCGGTCAAGCTGGTGCGGCTGGCTTTGGCGCTGGATCGGGAGGATGTGTACGGGTTTGTGGTCAACGACCCTGCGCTGATCCAGGAGGGCTATGCGGGGGCGATGTGGGTCTGGTATGCGGACTGGCCGGCGATCGCCGAGGCAGCGCAGCAGATTTTCCAGAGGGCGCCGCTCTTCAGTGCTGAGATGGAGGGGGCAGTCCGTTGTCCGTGACCGGTACAAGGGGGGCGTTTTGCTGTCACGGGGATGTTTTTGCGGGAGTACACAAGGGAGGGAGCCGTAAGCATTGCATGTTGCCAGTTCAGGTTCGCATTGTATCTTTGTGGGTTGTGCTGTCACTGCTGCTGAGTTCTTGTTCCAGCGGGGTGTTTCAGGGGGAGCGTGGTGCCCAGAAGGCGGCATTGGAGGCGATGTCCAAGCCGCCGCTGGAGCTGGTCGATGCGCGGCACCGTCCGTTGCCAGGTCCTGACAGGCCCCTGTACAACCCACCGGCACCGCCGATCCAGCCATTTTCGGTCAGCCGCACGCTTTTTCCGCAGCTGGCGGCCAGCAGTGGGGTGGGGGCGCTGTTGGTGGCGCCGCTCTCTCCCGAGGCTGCGGCGACACCGCTGGCCGCCCCGATCGGGCCGGCATTTAACTGGAGCCAGACAGAGAACTTCCTGGTGCTGGGCACCGACCATCGTCCGGGCTGGTCCAGCTGGCGGACCGACGTCATGATGGTGGTGGGGATCGACCGGGCCAATGCGCGTGCGGCGGTTTTTAGCATTCCGCGCGACCTCTACGTGCAAATTCCAGGGTACGGGTGGGGGCGCGTCAATCAGGTCGACAACATTGGGGAGAAGGCCAGCCCGGGGGGAGGTGGGCCGGCGTTGGTTTCTCAGGTATTGGCCAATACGCTGGGGATTTCGACCCGCCACTGGGTGCGGGTGCGGATGGATGGGTTTGTGGATCTGGTCGATGCGGTAGGTGGGGTCACGGTCCATCTGGACTGTGCCTTTTTCGAGCCGATCTACGACCTGACCGCCGACCGGTGGGATTACTTTGCGTTGCCCCCTGGGGACATCTGGCTGGACGGCGAGTCAGCCTATTGGTTTGTGCGGCTGCGCTACCGTGAGAGCGACATTGGGCGCAACCAGCGTCAGCGTGAGTTTTTGTGGGGGTTGCGCAACCAGGTTGTGCGGACGAATCTGGTTGCCAACTTTCTGCCTCTGTACAACGCTTTCCAGAACATGGTGACCACCGACCTCAACCCGATCGAGATCGTCGACCTGCTGGCTTGGGGAATTCGTCTGGAACCGAGCAATGTGCGGGCCAGCGGGCTGACGCTGGCCGACCTGCAGAACTACACGACGCCGCAGGGGGCCATGGTGCTGCGCATTGCCGACCCGGAGCGGGTGCGCAGCATCGTGGAGGGCATCTGGGGCGCGCCGGCGCTGGCCGACTCCTACCGCAGAGATACCACCCAGTGTCCGGCGTTGCCGGCGGGGGTCACCTTTGTGACCGATCTGCCGGGCGACCTTGCTGGCGGGGCGCCGTTGAATGTGCCGCCCCCAGCCCCGCTGGCAGGCGATCCTGTCCAGCCAGCGGCGGAAGCGCAGTCGATTCTCCTGCCGACACCGACGCCGGCGGGCGGCTCTGGAGAAGGGTAACGCCGCGCACGGCTGGCTGTACGGCTGGGAGAGCCATCAAGCGAGCAGGCTCAGCTCTTCTTGAAGCCGATCGCGGCTGGCCAGCAGCCAGCGTTCTTCTCCAAAAATTTCGAGGGTGAGTGTGCCGTCGAAGCGGAATTGGCGCAGCATCTGCAGCTCATGTTTCAGATCGATGCTGCCCTGGCGTGGGGCGCCGAACGGCAGGTGGCCGTCGTGGGTGCCGTCGTTGTCGCTGAGATGGACGTGGCAGAGCCGGTCGGCCAGTGCGAACAGATACTCGCGCGTCATGCTGCGTGCGGTCTGGATGTTGCCATGGCCGATGTCGAAGGTCAACTTCAGATCGGGCAGCCGGGAAAAAATTTCGCGAAAGTATTTGAGCTGGTGCCGGTTGTCGGGGCTGTTTTCCAGGGTTACCTGCACACCCTGGCTGCTGCCATGTGGGAGCAGCAGCGTGTAGGCCTGTCGATAGACTTCGTAGCCCAGTGCTTCTGTAAGATAGGGGGGCCAGCCGACAAAGTGAGTGGTACAGAAGGGGGCACCGAGCTGGCCAGCGATGTCGAGCGTGCGGCGCAGCTCGTCGAGGGCGGCCTGGCGGACCCAAGGGGAGGGGTTGGCAATGGGCAGGTATGGGGCAGCGTGGGCGACCACGCGCAGGTTGTGGTCGAGGAGGGCAGCGTGCACGGCACCCCAGTCGGTGCTCTCCGGCGCGGCTGCCGGGGCCTCGATGGTCAGATCGAGAAAATCGAACCCCAGCCGAGCAGCCCGTGCAATTTCAGAGAGGAGCGGGGTGCGTGGGTTGTTCATCATGCCAAAGATCATCGGGTCTCCTTGCTGAAACGAATCCAGAAGAACAGGCTGCTGGCCAGCGCCAGCAGCCCTGCGGTGTTGAGGAACAGCCCCCAGCCGGGGAGCTGTGGCTGGTGGTAGAGGTCGCCGATCGCCGGCAGCAGTGCTAGAAACTGGTAGGCTGGCACGGCAGCGGCGGCGAGGCTGGCGGCGGCGATGAGGCCGGCGACGGCCTGGCGGGGCAGCAGTGCCAGCAGCGGGCTGAAGGCCATGGCGGCGAGGCAGAGCGCCAGCGCGACTGCCTGCTGGCGGAACTCGTCGGTCAGCATTCGCTGGGGTGTCCAGGCTGGGGGCAGCAAGTTGAGCGCGCTGGCTGTGGCCAGTCCGAGCAGCAGGCCTTGCAGCGGCCAGCGGCAACGCAGATCGGCTCGAAAGGCGAACAGGCTGGCGGCCAGGCTGCTGGCGATCAGCGGCAGGTAGAAGCCTTCACGCCAGAGCGCCATGCTGCGTGCTGCGGGCAAAAATTTTACATACTCGCCGAGATCCAAGCCAGTGATCACCAGCCCCGCCACCTTGTGGTCGAGCCAGGGGCCGAAATAGCCGGCCAGGCTCAGGGCAAGGGTGAGGGGGAGAAACCAGCGCAGCCGCAGGGAGCTCACGGGCGCCGCCTTGCGTCGGCCAGGCGCTGTTGGTGGCGGGCTGCCCCCTCGTCGAAGCGGCGGCGATCCTCCGCGTTGGCCAGCAGCAGCGGGGGAACCGACGTCGGACGGCGTTCGTCGTCGAGTGCTACGTAGACAAAGTAGGCGCTGTTGGTGTGGGTGCGTTCTCCGGTGAGCAGGTGCTCAGCCTCGACGTGCAACTCGACCTCGACGCTGGTGCGTCCAACCCAGCCAATGCGCCCATGCACCAGGAGCAACCTGCCCAGCAGAACGGGTTGCAGGAAATTGACGCGGTCGACGCTGACGGTCACCGCAGGGCGTCGGGCATGGCGGCTGGCCACGATCCCGCCACATTCGTCGCAGAGTTTGAGAATGACGCCGCCATGCACGTTGCCAAGGCTGTTGGAGTGTTCAGGCTGCATGAACATGGTCAGGGTGAGCGCAGAGTCTTCGGGGGAGCGCGGGAGCAGCGTCGGCTCGTTGGGTGTCTGGTGCACGTGTTCTCCTTTGGGTGACAGGCAGGGGCTTCAGCCAAGCAGCTGCGTGTAGGCGGCGAGCAGCTGTTCGGCGCTGCGCTGCCAGGTAAACTGAGCGGCATGGAGCAGGCCGGCCTGGCGCAGCCTGGCACAGAGGGCCGGGTCTGTGGCCAGTTGGACAAGGCCTTGGGCGATCGCGTCGACTTCTTCGGCATTTACGTAAAAAGCGCCAGCCCCGCCAGCCTCTGGCAGAGAAGAATTGTCGCCGGCGAGGACGGGGGTGCCGCAGGCCAGCGCTTCGACGATTGGGAGGCCGAACCCTTCGTAGAGAGAGGGATAGGCAAAAAAGTCGGCGGCGCTGTAGAGGGCAGGCAGGTCGGCGTCAGCAACAAAGCCGGTAAAATGGACATGGTCGTGTAGGTTCAGATCGCTGACGCGCTGATAGATGGCCTCGTAGCGCCAGCCTTTGCCGCCGCCGATGACCAGCCGGTGCGGCAGCCTGCCCTGGCCGCGTGCCTGGTGGAAAGCCTCGATGAGCCGCACAAAATTTTTGCGGGGCTCGAGGCGGCTGAGTGCCAGCAGAAACGGGCCTTCGCCGATCGCATACTGCTGGCGTACTGCTGTGAGGCGGGCGGGGTCTGTGACCGGCTGGAAACGGCTGTGGTCGACTGCGCCGTGGACGACTGAAATCTGTTCGGGGGGGACCTGCCACTGTTGGTGCAGGTCGCGGGCGGTGTGGTGGCTGTCCGCCACGATCGCGTCGGCGCGGCGCACGCTGCGTGGCACCACGCGATGTAGATAGTGATGCAGGGAAGGCATCGCAGCGTCGGGGTAGAAGAGGAAGGCCAGGTCGTGGACGGTGAGCAGCTTGCGGCGGGCGCGTGTCGGTGCCAGCACAAAATCGGTGGCGTGGAAGAGATCGAGCGGGCCGCCGGTGAACCATTCGACGAGGGGCAGCGGCAGGTTGAGGCGGTGCCAGATGCGCACAAGGTTGCGTTCGTCGATCGGGGTCGCGTGCAGGGGGAGCGGTGCGGCCTGGCGTGCTGCCAGGTCGGCTGGGCCAGCCACAAAGAGACGCAGATCCAGGTCAGGGCGCAGGGCGACCAGCGCGTCGATCTGGCCGCGCACAATGCGTCCGATGCCAGCTTGCTGGCGGATGGCTGCGGTATAGTCGACGGCGATGGTGGTCAAGCTGGCCCCTCAGCGTTGGGTGCGGAAGGTCCACAGGCGGTTGGCGGTAAAATTCCAGAAGAGAACGACGCCGATCGCGGTGGCCAGGGCAAAATTGTTGCTGACCAGGTGGGCAAGGGTGGTGTCGGCGATCAGGCGTTCCCAGAAGCGGTCGAGCAGGTGGCTGACCAACCAGAAGACGCCGAAATTGATGGCCAGCCCGACGACGCTGACCAGGGCAAATTGGCCAAGCTGGGCGCTTGCCCGACGGCTGCGACTTTCGGGGAAGGTCCAGCGGCGGTTGAGCTGGAAATTTTGGATCACTGCTGTGACAAAGCCCACCGAATTGGCGATGCGCGGGTCAAAGTGCAGGCCAAGCAAGAGAAGATTGAACAGGGTCAGATGGCTGAGCATGCCGGCGGTGCCGACCAGGGCGAACTTGACGAAGCGTTTGACCTCGCGGCGGTTTGTTTCACTGAGCGGAAGCGATTGGAGTGCACTCAAGCTGAGACCTCGTTTGGCGGTGTATCTGGCAGTGTATCTGACTGGGCGGCAAGGACAGCCAGCCACAGCACAGTATAGACCAGGTTGCCGCGCACGAAAAGATTGTCGACCAGATTATGAACGGAGAGATGGGCGACGATGCCCAGGAGAGCGATGGCGGCGGCAGCCCGCCAGCGGCTGGTGGGGGTTGGTGCACCCTGGGGATGGGCGTTGCGCCAGCCATAGACGACGATTCCAGCCCAAAGCGCCAGCCAGGCGGCCAGCCCCAGCAGCCCGCTCTCTCCCAGCAGATTCAGATAAAAATTGTGGGCGTGGCCCAGGGCCTCTTCCCAGCGGGGCAGCCGCACGGTCGGGTAGAGCGCGGCATAGTTGCCGGCGCCGACCCCCAGCCAGGGGGAGCGCTCCCACATGCGTTGTGCAGCGGTCCAGTGGGCGATGCGTTCGACCACCGAGAAATTTTCGTCTGTCACCGGTTGCGCCAGCACATCGGTCAGCCCCCAGTAGGCGGGCAGGTCAGCCAGTCGCTGGAGCAGGGGCTGGGGGAGGCTGGCTGGGGCCACCGTGCCGAACAGCAGCAGGGCCAGGAGGGCGAATGTGGCGGCCGCAGCGGCGAAACGGCTGCGCAGCATCAGCACAGCGGTGACACCTGCGGCTGCACCGAACCAGGCTCCCCGGCTCCAGCTGGCCAGCAGCCCGCCGGCGATCAGCGCTGTGCTTCCGGTGTAAAAGAGGGCCCACCCTGCCAGGGACCGGCGCTGGCCGCTGCCACGCAGGAGCTCTCCCCAGCCCCACAATGTCAGGCTGAGGGAGGCGGCCAGTGCAATGCCCAGGAAACCGCCGTAGGGGTTGGGTTGGTCAAAGACCCCGCTGGCTCGCATAAAGCGGCCCAGGATCACAAAATGGTCTGGTCCGACGCTGTAGAGGAATTGATACAGCCCGATGCCGGCCTGCAGCACAGCGCCGCCCGTCAAGGCGGCCGCCAGCCAGCGGGCCCGGCGGAGGGTGAGCATGGCGGGTACAACCAGCAGCAGCACTGGCACCTGCAGCCATTTGATGATTTCGGCGACGGCTTCGTCCAGGTCGACTGCGAAAAAGAGGGAGAGTGTCAGCACAGCGGGGAAGAGGAGGGCCAGGCGGATCACTGACGAGCCGGTGAGTGGCAGCGTGTGGCGTCGGGCGCCGGCAACGAACCAGAGGGCCACGCCAGCGGCCAACAGCAGATCTGTGGCGCTGGCCGGGCCCAGCCGCAGCGTGCTGGTCAGCGGGACCCACAGCGCCAGCAGCAGCCAGATCAGCCAGGGCCAACGCAGGGCCAGCACGCCGGCAGCGACGGCGGCCAGGCCTCCCACAACCCAGAGGAGGGGCGCGTAGGCAATGGCCGCTGCCAGCAGAAGAAGGGTCAGGCTACCGGCCAGCCGGTATAGAGCAGGTGGGGTCAGGAAGCTGTGCTGTGCGGTGGATGGCATTGTTTTGAGAAAAAAAAATGGCGGAGAGGGAGGGATTTGAACCCTCGAGGGTGTTGAGCCCTACCCGTTTTCGAGACGGGCGCACTCGGCCGAGCTATGCGACCTCTCCTTGCCAAGAAACGACTGTTCAATCATAGCATGGGGTGGGGAAGCTGCCAATTTTCTGCTGTACGATCTTGCATTTTGCGTTGACAGCTGCCCGCCTTCGTGGTATGATGGCGTTGCTTAAAACGTTTTAACTATAAAGCTGTGTCTCCTGGGCAACGCTGTTTGTGTGACCTTTTTACGACTTTTTTGTTAGGGGGAGTGTACTGATGAAACGAGCCACCCAACCTGTGACTGTCGGGCTGATTGTCGGCAACCGCGGTTTTTTCCCTGCCCATCTGGCCGAGAGCGGGCGCAAGACCATGCTTCAGGTATTGGAAGCGCAGGGGTTTCGTGTGATTGCGCTCTCCCCTGAGGAGACGCTGTACGGCAGTGTGGTTTCGCATGCGGACTCGCACAAATGTGCCGACCTGTTCAAGCGCCACCGCGACGAGATCGACGGGGTGATCGTGACATTGCCCAATTTTGGCGAAGAACGTGCGATTGCCGACACGTTGCGCTGGGCCGGGCTTGACGTTCCCGTCTTGATCCAGGCGTTCCCCGACGACCCGGCCAGGATGACGGTCGCGGATCGCCGGGATTCCTTCTGCGGAAAGATGTCGGCCTGCAACAATCTGCGCCAGTACGGCATTCGGTATTCGCTGACCCGTCTGCACACGGTGGACCCTGAGAGCGCTGCTTTTCGTCAGGACCTGGAGCGGTTTGCTGGGATCTGTCGGATTGTGCGCGGTTTCAAGAATGCCCGCATCGGGGTGATTGGCGCCCGTCCTACTGCGTTCAACACGGTTCGTTTCAGCGAGAAGCTGCTCGAACGCAGCGGCATTTCGGTGGAGACGCTCGATCTTTCTGAGGTGCTGGGCCGTATTGACCGTCTGGACAGCGCTGCCAGCTCGGTCAAGGGCAAGCTGGAGCAGATTGGGGGCTACATTCAGACGGCTGGCGTGCCTGCGGCCTCGCTGCTGCGCATGGCCAAGTTTGGGGTTGTGGTCGACGAGTGGATGGCAGAGACCGAGCTGACGGCCAGTGCAATCCAGTGCTGGACTGCGATGGAGGAGTACTACGGGGTGGTGCCCTGCACGTTGATGAGCATCATGAGCGACGGCCTGCTTCCCTCTGCCTGCGAGACCGACATTGCCGGCACGGTGGCCATGATGGCGCTGGCCTACGCTTCGGGCAAGCCGAGTGCGATTGTCGACTGGAACAACAACTATGGGGACGACCCAGACAAGGCGATCATTTTTCACTGCTCCAACCTGCCCAAGAGCATCTTTGTGGAAGAGGGGGATGTTCAGGCTTCTGGTGGGGTGATCCGTGCCGACGACATTGCTGTGATGGACTATCAGGAGATCATTGCCGGCACGGTGGGCAAGGACAACACCTTCGGCACGGTCGTCGGGCGTGTGAAGGCGGATCCGTTTACTTATCTGCGGGTTTCTACCGATGACATCAACGGGCGGATCGTCGCCTATGTCGGTGAAGGGACGCTGACCAATGACCCCCTCAAGACCTTTGGCGGCTATGGGGTGGTCCAGATCCCCCACATGCAGAAGCTGCTCAACTACATCTGTGAGAATGGTTTCGAGCACCATGTGGCAATGAATCTTTCCCAGAGTGCTGCGTCTGTCCACGAGGCGCTTGCCAAGTATCTGGGCTGGTCCACCTACTGGCACACGGCCTGAACACGAAAGGAGCTGTTGTATGCGTCTGCAACAAGCACGTCTTGACCAGATCCGCGGCTTTCTGGCTGCACAGGAGCTCGATGCGCTGGTTCTCAGCCGGGTGAGCAGCTTTGCCTGGGCGACTGCTGGCCACCGTTCCTATGTGAACACGGCCTCTTCGACAGGCATCGGCACGTTGGTGATCACGGCAGACAGCCAGTATGTGGTCACCAACACAATAGAGGCGCCGCGGCTGGAGCAGGAGGAGGGGCTGTCTGCGGCTGGCTGGGAGCTGCGGGTTGCCCCCTGGTATCAGGGGGATGAGATGGTCGGCCAGTTGGTGGCTGGCAAGCGTACGGGGGCGGACACACCGCTGACCGGCGCTCGAGATGTTTCTGAGGAGGTGGCCTGGCAGCGTTCGCTGCTCCTGCCGGAAGAGATCGAGCGGATCCGTCTTCTGGGGCGCAGCTGTGCCGAGGCCATGCATGCAGCCATTCGATCGGTTGCTCCTGGCATGACCGAGTATGAGATCGATGCCCATCTGGCCTACGAGGCTGAGCGTCGTGGGGCGCAGGCGATCGTCAACCTGATTGCCACCGACGAGCGGATCTTTCGTTTTCGCCATCCGCTGCCTACGGCCAAGCGGCTGGAGAACTACGCCATGTTGGTCTTGTGTGGTCGCCAGAACGGGCTGGTCTGCTCGATCACCCGGCTGGTTCATTTTGGCAAGCTGCCTGACTCGTTGCGGATCAAGGCGGATGCGGTGGCGCAGGTAGACGGGGCCTTCATTTTGGCGACCCAGCCGGGCCGCACGCTGGATGCGATCTTTGCGGATGGCCAGGCGGCCTATGCGGATACCGGCTTTGCCGACGAGTGGAAATACCATCATCAGGGGGGGCCGGCCGGTTACGAGCCGCGTGAACTGATTGCTGTGCCGGGGATGGCGCAGACGGTCGTGGCCAACCAGGTCTATGCCTGGAACCCATCGATCGCCGGCACCAAGTCCGAAGATACCATTCTGGTCGGCGCTGGGGGCAACGAGGTGCTCACTGCCATCGAAGGCTGGCCCACCCAGGAGATCCATGTCGGTGGGCGTTCGGTCGTGCGTCCTGCCATTCTCGAACTGTGACGAGAGGAACCTGCCATGCGTGAAAAGTATGTGATTGGCATCGACTACGGCACAGAGTCAGGCCGTGCACTGTTGGTGGAGGTTGCGAGCGGTCGCGAGGTAGCGAGTGCCGTGCATGCCTATGCCAACGGTGTCATCGACGAAACGCTGCCCGGCTCCAAGGTGCGGCTGGAGCCGGACTGGGCGTTGCAGGATCCTGCCGACTATCTGGAAGTGCTCAAGCAGGCCGTACCTGCCGTGCTGGCTCAGAGCGGGGTTGATCCGGCTGATGTGATTGGGATCGCCACAGATTTTACGGCCTGCACGATTCTGCCCACGCTGCGTGACGGCACCCCACTCTGTTTTCTGCCCCAGTACCGCAGTCGGCCCCATGCCTGGGTCAAATTGTGGAAGCATCATGCTGCGCAACCCGAGGCCAACCAGCTCAACGAGATTGCTGCGCGTGAAGGGTACGATTTTCTGCCCCGGTACGGCGGCAAGATCAGCTCCGAGTGGTTTGTGCCCAAAGCCTGGCAGATTGTCGACGAGGACCCTGAAATTTATGCTGCGGCTGACCGCATCATCGAAGCGGCTGACTGGATCATCTGGCAGATGACCGGGGTAGAAAAGCGCAACCTGACCACAGCCGGCTACAAGGGCATCTGGTCCAAACAGCACGGTTATCCGCCCCAGGCGTTTTTCAAGGCACTCGACCCGCGTCTGGAGAACCTGGTTGCGGAGAAGATGTCTACCGACATCTATCAATTGGGCGAGCGAGCGGGGGGGCTCACGGAAGAGGCGGCGGCCTGGATGGGGTTGCGGCCGGGGACAGCGGTGGCGATCGGCAATGTCGACGCCCATGCAGCGTTGCCGGCTGCGGGTGTCAGCGAGGCAGGGCGCATGGTGATCATCATGGGGACCTCCAACTGTCACATGTTGTTGGGGGAAGAGGAGCGGATTGTGCCGGGCATGTGTGGGTATGTCGAAGATGGGATTGTGCCGGGCTTCTTTGGGTATGAGGCTGGCCAGTCCTGTGTCGGCGACCATTTTGCCTGGTTTATGGAGAGCTGTGTGCCGGCGGCTTATACCGCTGAGGCTGCGGCGCGTGGGATCAGCCTGCACGATCTGTTTGAAGAGAAGGCAGCAGCGCTTCTCCCTGGCGAATCTGGGTTGGTGGCGCTGGACTGGTGGAACGGCAATCGCAGTGTGCTGGTCGACGTCGATCTCACGGGGGTGATCGTCGGGATGACGCTGGCGACCCGTCCTGAGGAGATCTACCGTGCCCTGATCGAGGCGACCGCCTACGGGACGCGGGTGATCATTGAAGCCTTTCAGGCCCATGATGTGCCGGTGCATGAGATTGTGGCTGCGGGGGGGTTGCCCGACCGCAACCGGCTGTTGATGCAGATTTATGCCGACGTGACCGGCCGTCCGATCAAGGTGGCTGGCACCAAACTGGGGGGGGCTTTTGGCTCGGCGATGCACGCAGCGGTTGCGGCTGGCAAAGCAGCGGGCGGCTATGCGTCGATCCAGGAAGCCACCCGGGCCATGGCGTGGGTGCGTGACGAGCACTACACCCCCAACCCGGCGGCCAGTGCCATCTACAACGAGCTGTTTGCCGAATATCGGATGCTGCACGACTATTTTGGCCGTGGTGCCAACGATGTGATGAAACGGCTCAAGGCACTCAAAGCCCGGGCGCGGTCCGGCGGTTGAAAGGGAGGGGAGTTCATGCTGGAGGCGATCAAAGAAGAGCTGCACTGGCTGCATCTGGAGCTGCCCAAACAGAATCTGGTGACCTGGACCAGCGGCAACATCAGCGCACGGGACAGCCATTCTGGGTTGGTGGTCATCAAACCTTCGGGGGTCCGCTACGAAGAACTGCGTCCGGAACAGATGGTGGTGGTCGACCTGGAGGGTGACATTGTCGAGGGTGCTCTCAAGCCCTCGTCGGACACGGCCAGCCATCTGTACATCTACCGTCACCGGCCCGACCTCAACGGGATTGTCCACACCCATTCGCGCTATGCCACGGCCTTTGCCGCCAATGGACGGTCGATTCCGGTCTATCTCACGGCGCAGGCGGATGAATTTGGGGGGCCGATTCCGTGTGGTGGTTTTGCCCTGATCGGTGGGGAGGAGATCGGCCGTGTGGTGGTCGAGTCGATCGGCTCTTCGCCTGCGGTGCTGCTCAAAAATCATGGTGTCTTCACGGTGGGGGCGAGCGCGCGGGCTGCGCTGAAAGCGGCGGTCATGGTCGAAGATGTGGCGGCGACTGCCTGGCTGGCACTGCAGCTGGGCCAGCCCGACCGTATCCCGGACGAGGATGTGGCCAGGCTGCACCATCGCTACACGCATGTCTACGGTCAGTAGCGCAGAAAACGGGCCAGGCGTGTCGTAGCGGGTTCAAGAAGTTGACGCTGCATCCTGTTGCACAAGCCAGAGAGGATGCAGCGTTTTTTTTAGCAGGGAGCATGTGCTGCCAACAGGCGCGGGAAAAGGGTCTCCTGAACGCGATGCCATTGGGCTGCATCGTCGATCTCTGCCCAGAGGAGATCTTCTACCGTGCAGCTGGCAAGCTCTCCTGTAGCGGCTACGGCGTTCAGGCAACCTGAACAGTATTCGAGCTGAAGGGTTTGGGCGAAAATGGTTTCTGCGTACGCGACCATCCTTTGGAAGAGCTGGGGTGCCACCTTGGTAATGCCGACCATCTCCCCGCTGACGGCAGCGAGCCTCTCTCGGTCTTTGGAGAGGCCATTCACACGGCCGCCAGTGGCGTCGACATACACCTCATCGCCGCTCCCAGTGAAGCCCGAAACCAGCAGGGCACTTTCATCTGGATTGGCCAGCAGGGCGTGCAGGGCGCGATCCTCGTACAGCAAGTCTGCTTCCAACAGCAGGAACGGGCCAGACACCAGGGTACGTGCGCAGTACAGCGAATACATGGACCCCGAGGTCGCATAAAAAGGGTTGTAGGCCGTTTGGATGCACGGGTAGCGTTCGACAAGTGGGGTGAACTGGTCCGCCTGATGGCCGGTGACCAGCACGACTTTGGCGATGCCGCAGCGCAGGAGCTGTTCCAGCGAGCGTTCGAGGAGAGATGTTGAGCCGACCGGCAGCAACCCTTTGGGCGCGTGGGACCACACATGTTGCAGTCGGCTGCCCAGGCCGGCGGCCAGGACGAGCGCAGTTGTGATGGGGGGGGTCAACATAGCTCGATCGCTCCATTGGCCAGCAGCAGGGTCAGCAATTCTTCGACCTGTCTCCGGATCTGGCTGGTGTGTTCCGGGTAGGTGTCGCCCAGTGCTGCGGCGATTTCGTGGATCGTATAGTGGCCACTGCAGAGCCGCCAGATCAGTGCGGCGCTCTGGTTGAGGGCAAGGATGCGGGTTGTGGCGACGCTGTAGAGCATCAACTCCCCGTCCAGTTCTTCGAGCAGAAATCCTGGCGTCTGCAGCGGCTTAGCGGTGGGTTCCATCGGTGACTCCAAATTTTTTCAGCAGGGTGGGAGCGCGGACAATTGTCCAGGTGACCGGGCAGGTTGGTTGGCGGATGTCGGGGCGATAGCGGGCAAAAATCCAATAATAGCGGTAGAAGTGTGGAGAGAGCCAGGTTTTGAGATGGTAGGGGAGAAGCAGATCGATGTTGCCGTAGCGTTTGCGCAAGATCTTTTCCACCTGGTTTGGGCAGGGGAAGTAGTCGTCGGCAAAACGAATTTCGGCCAGGGGATTCACCCAGCGCATGGGAAAAGTATCTCGTCGATCTGACATGGCTTTGAGGAAGCCTGGTTGGTAGTTCAGATGTTGGGTGCGTACCATGCAGCCATCTTGCTCGATCCAGGGAGAGAGGTCCACGGATGCGTTTCGATAGGAAGCTGTCAAAAGGGTGAGTTGGATACCGAGTTTGGCGAATGCAGGCTTCTGTTCTGCCAGAAGATGGGCCTGTCCGGCGAGATAGCCGATGTCGCCGTCGTAGTCCCACGGGAGTGGGTTTCCCCAGCGCCAGGCGCCGAGCAGTGTCCCATAATCCAGCCAGTAGACGAGGCTGGTGTTGGCCATGATCGCTTTGAAGGACTGGAGGAGATAGATCAAATCCGCGCGATCTGTGGCAGGCAGAAAAGGGTCAGCCCAGAGCAGGGGCAGCACTTCATGCAGCTCGGCTTTGACCACGCCGGCTTCTTGGCGATAAAAAGCCAGGGTTTTCCGCAAGTTTGTGAATTTTTTCTGCAGCATGGCTTCTCCGATCAGCGGCAATTCAGCCGGGTTTCCTGTTGATTTTACAGCGTGGTGGGCACTGTGCGGAAGCTCCGCCTGGCGATCAACGGAGCAAGGTTCTGACAGGGCCACGGGTCAGGGTCCGGATACTTTTTTGGGTGCTGGCCCAGGCCAGGAATCCGCTCAGCAGCAGCCAGCCGACAGCCCCGTCTGCTGCGTATTGGTAAGTCAGCGGGGTGTTGATCAACACCCCGCCCACCTGTCGGCAGAGCAGCCAGCTGGCTGGCCAGGCTGCCAGCAGGGCAGCGGCGCCGCTGCCCAAGGCAATCACCAAAGCCTCCCCGGTGAGCAGGCGGGTCAGGCTCCTGCTGTCGCTTCCCACTGCGCGCAGGATGCCGATCTCGCGTTGTCGTTCCCAGAGGGCAAGTCCCATCAAATTGGCCAGGCTCAGCCCGCCGAGGAGGGCAAAGAGCAGGCTCATGGCGAGGGCGAGGGTGGTGACCAGTCCGAAAATTTGCCGAGCGGTGGCGGCGCGGACAAAGGCTGGCTCCAGCACGGTTGGGCTGAAGCGGTAGCGATGCAGGCTCTCTTCGATGTGCAGTGCCAGGGCCTTCTGGGCTGTCGGTTCCTGTGTTTGGGTGCCCACCAGGTAGAAATTGGCCAGCCCGCTGCGCTGGCTGAGCTCGCTGAGGTAGCGGTAGCTGACGTAGGCGGCGGCGCTGTTGGTCAGGGAATAGCCCAGCAGCTGGCCTGTGGCCACGCCCACGATCTGCCAGGTGACCGGGGTGCCCTGCACGGGGATCACGAGGGGGGCGCCGACATGCAGGTCGGGTTCCATGCGCAGCAGTTCGCTGTCCACGACGACAGCGGCCAGGTCGTCGTCGCGCAGCCAGCGGCCGGCCAGCAAGGTTGGTTGCAGAAAGGGGGAGGTGGGTGGCAGCCCCACCAGGTTAAAGGGGCGGGGTGATTGCGAGCCATCTGGGCGCAGGCGCACGTTCTCCTCCACCAGGCGTGCTTCGATGCTGGCTGCTCCGGGCAGCGCCAGGACTTCGTTGCGCACCACGTAGGTGCCCACGGGGAGGGCTGTTTCGATGCGTACATCGGCCTGCCAGTAGGCCATCAGTGTTGTCAGCGTGCGTGCGATGGAGGTGCTCAGCGTGACTGTGGTGACGAAGATCACGCCAGCGAGCAGCAATGTTGCTGTTGTGAAGGCGAGTCGTCCTTGGTGGCGCAGCAGATTGCGGCCCACATACAGCCAATCTGGGGAGAGGTGGCTGGCGAGCCAGTGGGGGGGCCAGCGGGTCATTGTCTTCGGTGTGGTTGCCAGCACGGTCTGTATGCTGATGCTGGTATTGTGCCAGACCGGCTGCCAGGCGCCCAGCAGTGCCGCACCGAGTCCCACCGCCAGGCCCACCCCAACTCCTGACAGGGGGGGAACGGTGTGGGTGAGCGACTTGTCCAACAGTCCAGAGGCCGTTGCATTGGCGGCCAGCAGGCCAGCGCCAGAGCCCAGCAGGCTGCCGGCCAGGGCAGCGACTGCTCCCAACAAGAGTGCCTGGCCCAGGTAGAGCGCTGCGATCTGCCACCGTTGGAAGCCCAGGGTTTTGAGCACGCCGATGACCGTCTGTTCGCGCAGCAGGATGCCGGTCATGACATGGCTGACCCAGGCCCCGCTGAGGAGGATGCTCAGCAGGGCGAACACGCTCAACAGCAGCAGTGCGGCTTCAATAAAGCGGAACAGGGTCTGGTTGGGACCGTCGGGCTGTCGGGGGTGGATGGCATAGCCGTCTGCGGTGAGCAGACCTTCTACGGCGGCCAGGGTCTGTTTTTGTGTCGTCGGCGTGAGATCGGGCGACAGGAAGACATAGACCCAGTCGTAGCCTTGCTCCCCGGTGAGGGCAGAGAGCCCTTCGACCGTAGCAAAGCCGCGCAGCAGGTTGCTGAGGAAGCGGCTGGGGGTGGCAGCGGGATCGTCGACCAGGCCGGTGACGGTGACGGGGATTTCCCCCCGATCGTCTCGATAGAGCCGGAGGGTGGCGCCAGGGCGGGCGGCAGTCACAGCCTGGCTGGAGCGTTCCAGGGCAACTGTCACAGGTGCAGAGGTTGGCCAGGTGCCGCTCACCAGGTGGAGCCCTTGGGTGGGGGTCAGGTCAGAGCTTGCCTGCAGGCGCAGTTCATGCCACAGCTCGTCGCCGTAGCGCATACGGAAGCTTTCGATTCGCCCGGCGCCGACGTGGGCGACGCCAGGCAGCGTCTGCATCTGGGCCAGAAGGGCTTTTCCCACGCCGCTGGCGGCATAGAGGGCATCTGGCTGTGGGCGAGCAGAGAGGGTGTGGTTCAGGCTCTTGGCCAGCAACGAGTGCGTTGTCAGGAGCGTTGTCACCACAAAGACGCTGCTGGCGACAGCCAGGAGAAGGTACCCTGTCTGCTGCGGGTAGCAGCGCAGATCGCGCCAGATTTTTAGCCAGCCGATGGCCATCGCCGCACGTCCATTTTCATTTCTTCGGCAGGTTCAGGGAGCCCGTCGGAGGAGGGTGCCGTTGGCGCCTGCGGCCCAGACGTTGTTGGTGTCTGTCCCCCAGAGGGCATGGAGCGTTTCCTGGGTGCCGCTGGGGCGGGAGCTCCAGGCGATGCCATCCCACTGGAGAAGGGTGCCGTTGGTGCCTGCAGCCCAGATGTTGTTGGCTTCTGTCCCCCAGAGGGCGTGGAGCGTTTCCTGGGTGCTGCTGGGGCGGGGGGTCCAGGCGGTGCCGTCCCACTGGAGAAGGGTGCCGTTGGTCCCTGCGGCCCAGATGTTGTTGGCTCCTGTCCCCCAGAGGGCGTGGAGGGTTTCCTGGGTGCTGCTGGGGCGGGGGGACCAGTCTGTGCCGTTCCACTGGAGAAGGGTGCCGTTGGTGCCTGCGGCCCAGACGTTGTTGGCCTCGGTTCCCCAGAGGGCGTGGAGGGTTTCCTGGGTGCTGCTGGAGCGGGGGGTCCAGGCGGTGCCGTCCCACTGGAGAAAGATGCCGTTGGTGCCCGTGGCCCAGACGTTGTTGACTTCTGTTCCCCAGAGGGCGTGGAGCGTTTCCGAGATATTGTTGGGCTGGGGGGACCAGTCTGTGCCGTTCCACTGGAGGGTGGCGCCGGTGTCGCCCACAGCCCAGATGTTGTTCGTGTCTGTCCCCCAGAGGCTGTGGAGTGCAGCGGCGATGTTGTTGGGCTGGGGGGACCAATCTGTGCCGTTCCACTGGAGGGTGGTGCCGGCGTCGCCCACAGCCCAGATGTTGTTGGCCTCTGTTCCCCAAAGGCTGTGGAGTGCGGCTGACGTGCCGCTGTTCTGGGGGATCCAGGGGGGGATAGGAGTGGGGGTTGCTGTGGGGGGTGCTGTGGGGGTTTCTGTGGGGGGGAGGTCGCTCCCTTGGGCATGGACAGGCAGCACACCGATCCTGAGCAGCGGGGCCATCCACTCGGCTGGCAACAGGAGTTCTGCTGCTGCTGCGCTGCCGGTGGCCGCCAGCATCAGCAGCAGGCGCCGGCGGGCGGGTGAGGGGGGGGCTGGGGTCTCTTCGGATGCAGGCGGGTCATGGTGGTCGTTCATTGTAGCTCCTTGGCGGTGATGGGCAGAGCGATTGGGAATCCTTGGCGGCGTGTAGGAACTGCTGAAGGCATCTGGTTCTAGCCAGCAGCGATCTGGCCATCGGCCAGGGTCAAGACGCGGCTGGCATGTTGGACCAGGTCGGGATCGTGTGTTGCCAGCACGACGGTACTGCCTTGTTGGGCAGTGGTGGCAAAGAGTTGTTGGATGTCGGCGGCCGTGGTTGAGTCCAGGTTGCCGGTCGGTTCGTCGGCCAGCAGCAGCGGCGGTGTATTGGCCAATGCCCGTGCCAGTGCCACTCGTTGCTGTTGGCCGCCGGAAAGTTCGGAAGGAAATGCGTGGGCCTGCTCTGTCAGCCCGACGGCGGCCAGCAGGGCCCGGGCATGTGCCTGGCGGGCGGCCGATCCGCGCAAAGGGCCCAGCGTCATTGGGAAGAGCACGTTTTCCAACGCAGTGAGGCTGGGGAGCAGGTGAAAGAATTGGAAGAGCACCCCGACCTGGGTGCGTCGCCAGCGGGCCAGTTCGTCTTCATGCAGGCGTCCCAGGTCCATGCCGCCTACACAGACCTGCCCGCTGGTGGCACGGTCCAACCCACCCATCAGGTTGATGAGGGTCGATTTGCCGCTGCCGGACCGGCCGGTGATGCAGATGAACTCTCCGGCATGGATCGACAGCGAGCATGACTGGAGCGCAGTGACTGTCTGCGTCCCACTCTGGTAGCGTTTTGTGACGTTGGTCAACTGGATCAGTGGCTCCATACGGTGGGCTTGCTGGCTGGGTTTTTTGACCTGGTCAGATCGTTGTTGCCGTTTCACGGGCGCGCACCTGGGCGATCACGGGGTCGATCTCGCGGATTCTGGCATATTCTGTGTCCCAGAAATCCTGGTCGGCCATGTTGCGGATGTAGTCGGCGCTGTAGCCAAAGCGAGTCCACAGGTCAGCTTTCATGCGTTGCAGGCGGGCCTGTTGTCCATTTTGTGTGAGGTCGACGATTTCGCCAAGGCTGGCACCGAGAAAGACGCTTTTGGCCCACATTTCCAGCTGGTCGTCGCTGGGGCGGCCGCCGTTGCGTGTGTAGAGCAGCTCGCTGACCGAGGGGTAGCGGTCATAGGAGTCGGTGGCCACGGTGACAACATTGTCTTCTGGGCCAAGCCCCAGATATTTGGCGGTTTTGATGGCGCCGACGATATTGCAGATGCAGCTCGGTCCAAAACGTCCGTACAGATGGCAGGCAACGGCGCTGGGGACGCCCAGCCGGTCGACCAGGATATGGGTGCCGTTCTGCATGACTTCCATGCCGCGCACGGTTTCTTCGTCGTGGATCAACATCAGCAAGTCGCTGTTGTAGACATTGTGGATCAGGGTGACCATTTTGTCGCCGATCCCTTCGATGCGGTGTTGTCCCTGTCCGCCGTCGTAGAGGGTGCTGCACTCACGCGGTTCCAGCGCCACAATTTTGGCGTCTGGGTAGATGGCCTTGATGGCGTCGCCGGCAGCCAGGGTGCCGGCGCTGCCTGGCGCGCTGGTGAAGGCAGCAATCCGTCCGTTGCCGATTCCTTTGACGGCATCGAGCGCTGCCTTGCCGGTCACATGGCGATGAAAGCGATAATTGGGCAGCAGCTCGAACTGGGCCAGGGTCACAAACTGCTCTGGTTTGCTGACGTAGGCGCTGTGTGTGCGTTCCAGGGTCAGGATGACATCGGATTCGGTGCCGGGTGTGAGGTCCAATTCGCCCTTGTATTTGCGAATGCGCTCGTACCGTTCTTTGCTCATATTGTCTGGCATCACGACGATCGCCTGGTAGCCTTTGAGCAGGCTGACGTAGGCGGTTCCGATCCCGAAATTGCCGGTGCTGGGTCCGATCACGGTGCGGTCGCCCGGGCGCAGATGTTCGAGGGCTTCGTGTTCAGCCAGTGTCGCGTAGGCTGGCCCGACCTTCATGCTGCCGCTGGGGAAGGTCCGTCCACTCAGCACGACAATATTGGCAGCGACGCCGGTCAGCTCCTTGGGGAGGACGATTTTTTCGACTTCGTCGCCGGTATTTTTCCAGTTGATATTGAACAGATTGCGGGGATCCAGTTCGGTTGTGCGTGCAGCGTTTGCCTGCTCGCGCAGCTCGGCAGACAGCAGCATGGGGTTGCGCATCTCAGCATAGGTAGGGCCAGGAATGATCGGACGCGACACGAAAAATTCTCCTTTACAGTCATCTGGCCGACCGGCCAGTATAGTTGGATTCAAATGTACTGCTACAGCATAAACACAAGTGCGAATTGATGCAATCTCTGCTTGAACCCGTTGGCTGCTCCATCCCCTGGTTTTGTGGTGTGCCTCAGATTTGCGTGTCGGTGACACCTTTGGTATGCTCCCAGAACTCTATGCAAAGTTTTGTGCGTTCGTTTTGGGGATACATTTTGTTGGGGGTCGTCGCACTGCTCTGCTGGCCGTCACCAGTTTCAGCGCAGGAGGGCCCTGTGCTCGGCACCGTTGCCCAGCAGATTTTGGACGATGTCAACCGTGCGCGCGGCGACCATGGCCTGCCTCCGCTGGCGCTCAATGCGGCGCTGACCGAGGCTGCCCAGCGGCATGTCGACGATGTCATCGCCAGCGGTCGTTGGGGCCATTACGGCAGTGACGGCAGCAACATTTATCAGCGAGCGGCGCGCGCTGGCTATCCGAGCAGCGCTGTCAGCGAAAATTGGGTTGCGGTCGGTGCGCCCGAGCGTGCCATTGTCTGGTGGATGAACGACTGGATCCACCGGGTCAACATTTTGGGAACCCACTGGGATGACATCGGGGTGGGGGCTGGGTGGACACCCGGGGGAATGTACATTTTTGTCACCGATTTTGGCAACCGAGACGGAGGGGTGCCAGGCCACGTTGCCAGCCAGCCTGCACGCGTCTCTGCAGCGCCGCAACCCCTGCCAGAAGGGGGGCTGGCGTATACGGTCCAGCCAGGCGACACCCTGCTCGCCATTGCGATACGGCACGGCCTGGATTGGCAGGACATTGCCCTGGCCAATGCGCTTCAGGAGCAGGATATTTTGAGCATCGGGCAGGTTTTGCACCTCCCTTCGATCGAGGAGGCGATCTCCCCTGCGGACGACCCGTCCGAGAGCGACCCGTCCGAGAGCGACCCGTCCGAGAGCGACCCGTCCGAGAGCGACCCGTCCGAGAGTGACCCGTCGGCCGGCAGTGCAGCTGCTGCGCTCGGGGCGACGCCCTCTGCCCAGATGCAAAAATATACGGTGCGTGCCGGCGATACTGCGTTGGCGATCGCGCTCAGCCACGGCATCGGCTTGCAAGACCTTTACCTCAGCAACAACCTGGACGACCAGAGTTATCTGCAGATCGGCCAGCTGTTGGCGATCCCGAAGGCTGTGGGTTCTGCCGAGGTGCCGGCTGCGCCGACCGCACCGACCCTGCAACGCACCTACCGGGTCCAGACGGGGGACACAGTCTTCGCCATTGCGCTCCGGCATGGGGTGGACTGGCAGGAAATGTTGCGGGTCAACGGGCTGGACGAGCAGAGTTTGTTGCAGCCGGGGCAGTCCCTGACAATCCCTTAGCAGCGCACCCACAGCACTTTGATATTTATTGCGAGTGAGAGACCAGCCGTGTGGGGTTCCATCCCAGCAGCGTCAGCCTTGGGGTAATGGACGCTCAGCTTTTTTGGCTGGCACGGAGCAGGCGGCCAACCCACTTTTTGGCCTCATGAATCCAGAGCACCAGGCTGGCCATTCCAATACAGAGCAGCCACTCTTCGACTTGGAGGGGGGTTGTCCCGAAGGGCCTGTTCAGTGCTGGCAGGTAGACAACAGCGGCTTGCAGCAGCGCTGACAGACCGACTGCAGCCCAGAGCAGTCGGTTTGAGAAAAGGTGGTGGAGGGCGCTGGTTTCGTCGGAGCGGGCGTTGAAGACGTTGAAGAGCTGGCAAAAGACGAGGGTGGTAAAGGCCAGGGTACGGGCATGGACCATATCGTGCGTGCCTGGAAACAAACCGCCGGGCAGCGCAAGGTCCAGGACGGCCAGGGTGACCAGCGCCATGGTCAGCCCGGTCAGCCCAAAGCCCAACCACATGGATCGGGTGAGCACCCCGCTCGTTCGCGGGCGCGGGGCCCGCCGCATGACAGCTGGGTCGACCGGGTCGACTCCCAGCGCCAGGGCTGGTGCTGCGTCGGTCAGCAGATTGATCCAGAGGATCTGGGCAGCCAGCAGTGGGACGATGAAGTACTCTGTCTCGTCGGAGACCAGCCCGATGGTGCCTGCCAGCACGACCCCCAGAAACATGGTCAACACCTCGCCGATGTTGGAGGAGATCAGGTAGCGCAAAAATTTGCGAATATTGTCGAAGATTGAGCGTCCTTCTTCGATGGCGGCCACGATGGTGGCAAAATTGTCGTCGGTGAGGATCATGTCGGCGGCTTCTTTGGAGACGTCGGTGCCGGCGATTCCCATGGCCACGCCGATGTCGGCCTGTTTGAGTGCAGGGGCATCGTTGACCCCATCCCCGGTCATTGCGACTGTATGGCCGTCGGCACGCAAGGCCTGGATGATGCGCAGTTTGTGCTCTGGGCTGACGCGCGCGTAGACCGAATGGAGACGCACTGTTTCTACCAATTGGCGGTCGTTCAGCGTTTCCAACTGGCTGCCAGGGATGGCCGGCGTGGCTGGGGGGACGATTCCCAGTTCTGCGGCGATGGTGGCTGCAGTGACGGGGTGGTCGCCTGTGATCATGATGACCCGGATTCCGGCGCGCTGGGCGGTCGCGACGGCGGGGCGGGCCTCTGGCCGCGGTGGGTCGAGGATGCCGACGACACCGGTGAAGACCAGTTCTTGTTCGAGTTCCTCCCCTGCGGCGCTGTACTCGGCCTGAGGGATCCGGCGGTAGGCGAGGCCGAGGGTGCGCAGGGCTGCGCCCGCCAACTCTTCGATCTGGGCCAGCAGGGTGCGGCGTCTCTCCTCGTTCAGCGGGAGGAGGGCCTCGCCTCTCTGTTCGTAGGTACAGCGTGCCAGCAGAATGTCGGGGGCTCCCTTGGCGACGATCGCCAGGGTGTCTTGCTGGTCGAGGTCGCTCTGCACAGTGCTCATCAATTTGCGTTCTGAGGAAAAGGGGACCTCGCCGACCCGGCTGAAACGGCGTTCCAGCTCTGTGCGCTCCAGGCCCACTTTGTGCGCGGCGACGAGCAGGGCTGCCTCGGTCGGATCCCCCTGGATGGTCCAGCGTCCGTTTTGTTGTTCCAGCAGGGCGTTGTTGGCCAGTGCCCCCCCCAGCAGTGCGCGGCGCACCTCCGCCAGCAGTTCTCCTTCGTCCAGCGGCTGGTTGCTGTCGTGCAGCTGCACAGATCCGTGGGGGGTATAGCCGGTGCCGCTGAAATCGACCCGTCCGCTGGGGGTGATCAGGGTGCGTACGGTCATTTCGTTGCGGGTCAGGGTGCCGGTTTTGTCCGAGCAGATCACCGATGCTGAGCCCAGGGTCTCGACTGCGGCCAACCGGCGCACGATGGCATTGCGTCGGGCCATCCGTTGCACACCGAGTGTCAGCACCACCGTCAGCAGGGTAGGCAGGCCTTCTGGCACTGCGGCGACTGCCAGCGAGACCCCCAGCAGCAGGGTGGCAAGAAGTCCAGCCAGGCTGTTCACGCCGTCGACGACCAGAATGGTGACGATCACGACCAGGGCAATTGCGAGGACGCCGATGCCCAGGTTGCGTCCAACCACTTCGATCTCCTGGCTGAGCGGGGTTTTTTCTTCGGGGGTGGACTGCATGAGGGTCGCGATGTGGCCGATTTCAGTGGCCATGCCGGTGGCGGTGACCACGGCGCGGCCGCGGCCAAAGGTGGCGACCGTGCCGCTGAAGATCTGGTTGGTGCGGTCACCGATACCTGTGCTGCTGTCGAGGGGGGCCACTGTTTTGGTGACGGGCTGGCTCTCCCCGGTCAAGGCTGCTTCAGACATCTGCAGCGAGGTGACGTGGATCAGGCGGCTGTCGGCGGCGACGGCGCTGCCCTCTTCTACCAACAGAATATCGCCGGGCACCAGCTCGCGCGCAGCGACAGTCTGTGGATGTCCCTCGCGCAGCACGAGTGCGGTGGCTGCGCCCATCTGTTTGAGCGCCTCCACAGCTGCTTCGGCGCGTGCTTCCTGGTAGAAGCCGATCAGGGCGTTGATCAGGACGATGGCGACGATGGCGAGTGCTTCATAGGGCAAGCCGTGAGCGCCCTCCAGCAGCCAGGCCCCGACCGAGAGCAGCGTTGCGCCCAGCAGCAGCAGGACGAGGGGGTTGGAGAATTGCGCCAGCAGACGACGCCAGTGTGGCACGGGCGCTGCGGTGGCGAGCTCGTTGGGGCCAAAGTGCAGCAGACGGCGTGCAGCCTCGGCCTGACTGAGTCCTTGGCTGGCGTCGCTCTTCAGCTCAGCAACGGCTGCTGCTGCCGGGATCTGGTAGGCTGGCTGCGCCAGCTCGGCCAGCTGGGTTCCAGTGGGGAGCGTTGTTTGAGGGGTCTTGCGGGATACGGGATGCATGGCCTGTTTGTCTCACAAAACGGCGGGTCGTTCTTCAGGGCTGCAGGGTAAAAACGGTGATCTCTGGTGGGCAGTTGAACCGGTAAGGAATGGGCCAGCTGCCGATCCCGCGGTTGGTGTAGACAGTGCGTTCGCCTACCCGGCGCAGTCCGATTGGGTAGTGCTTGCCGTATTCTGGAATCACCAGCGCGTAGCTGTAGAGCCCTTCGGGGCCGGGCACCGGGCTGGGCAGGCGGATCTGTCCGCCGTGCGTATGGCCGCTGAACTGGGCTGTGATCGGGGCATTGCGCTGGAGCACGTTGTCAAAATAGTCGGGGGCATGTGACATCAGCAGGGTAGGGGTCCCGGCTGGCACCTCGCGCAGCGCTGCGGCCAGATCCGGGCTTCCTCCCCAGACGTCTTCCACGCCGGCCAGCCAGAGGCCATCGTCGATCGGGATCGCTGCGTTGCGCAGCAGCCGGGCCCCGGCTTCGTTCAGCATGCGCACGACGGGCTCCAGCCCACCCCAGTGGTCGTGGTTGCCGGTGACAGCCACCACGGGCATGGTTGCCAGCCGCAGCGGCTCCACCAACGACAACAAGACTGCTGTCCGCCGTGCGGCCCGCAGGCTGCGGTCCCGTTCGCGCACGGTGCCAAAATCGCCGGTCAGCATCAGCAGATCTACGTTCAACTGATTGACGAGACGGATGGCGGCGGCTGTCTCTTCCTGGGTAAAATAGGCGCCGATATGGATGTCTGAGATTTGGGCGATGCGTTTGCCGATCAGCCGTTCGGGCAGCCGGGGGACGGGCAGCGGGACCTCTTCCACCTGTACCTGGGCAGGTTCGACCCAGCGTGCGTAGCCGGTGCCCAGCAGGGCTGTGCCGAGCAGGCTGCTGGCCATCCACAGCAGCCTGCGCCGCGAAAAGAGGCTGGCATGGCCGGTCGGCTGGTCTTGTTCGTAGGCCAGCTCCAGACGCTGTTCCAGTGCTGTTTCGACAGGGTCTGGCAGCAGGTTGAGGGGGCTGCGAGGGGGCTGCAACAACGGTTTCAATGCGCTGTTCCTGGACCTTTCGCACCCTGGCATGGGTGCTTTTTAGCGGCTCTGGGTCAACCCGCCGCGCGTCGAAGTCGCCGCTGGCTGTGGGCCAGAGGTGAGTGCGATCGCCCGTTCCCAGGCGTCGCGTTCGACCCCGAAGGCTTCTCCCCGAAAGCGGTGATCGTTTTTGCGGATAAACTCAGCCAGCTCCGTGTCCAGTCTCTGCCAGACTGCGCTCTGTGCCTCCCACAGCGGCTGGCGCAGCCGGGACGGCTGTAGCGCGGCTGTCAACGTTGAAAAATGGTCGAGGCAGAGGCCGCTGGAACTCCGGTAGCGCAGCAAAAACTCGTCTGAGCGCTGGATGGCTGTCCCGACGGTGGCGCAGAGGTGTTGTTCGACTGCGCGGGCGTTGGTGCATGCCGGGCAGGTGCGCTGTGCTGCCAGCGCCCGCACGACGGGGTCTTCCTGCGGATTGGGGCGCCTGAGCCAGGTGCGCAGCCGTTGCCAGAGCGAAGGGCGCTGTGCGGAGGCGTTCTGCAGCGTCCGCGCGGCACCGAGCAGCACATCTTTGTAGAGAATGGCGGCGCTGAGTGCCGCTCCCGGGCGCACCAACAGCCAGGCATGGCTGCGGCAGAAGCCGCGAGCGGCGCTCACCTCGCGTCGCAGGCTGGGGTCGTTGACACTCTCCCACAGCAGTGCATCCAGATAGCGCTCGGCGGTCCGTTGCTGCAGCAGACAGAACGCGCAGCCAGGGGTCGCCAGTGCCTCGAGGAGGTCATCGTAATAGGGGAGATAGCGGGTCGCTCCAGCCATGGTCGCCGTGCTGCTAGACTTCGATCACCAGCGGCAGCACCATAGGGCGTCGGCCGATCTCGCGCGCTGCGAAATTGCCCAGTGCGTCTTTGATCTTATTTTCCAGCACCGAGGTCGGGGCCTTCTTTTTGACCACCTTGGAGACTGCCTCTTGTGCCCGGCGAATCAGATCTTCCTGTTCACGCATATAGACAAAGCCACGGCTGATGATCTCCGGGCCGTAGATGATTTCACCGTCGAACTCGTCGACTGCCACAATGCAGACAATAAACCCTTCCTGGCTCAGCTGGCGCCGGTCACGCAGCACCACGTTGCCGATATCGCCCACGCCGAGCCCGTCGACATAGACGTGGCCAGCCTCCAGCTTTTCCCCGCGGCGTCCGACGATGGTGCCTTTGCCGTCGAAGTTGCCAAACTCTACCGTATCTCCGTCTTCGACCACAAAGATTCGTTCCTTGGGCACTCCCCAGCGTTCGACCAGCCGCGAATGCAGCACCAGGTGGCGGTATTCGCCGTGGACCGGGATGAAATGCTGCGGGCGGGTCAGGTCGAGCATATGCAGATAATCTGCCTGCCCGCCGTGGCCGCTGACGTGCACGCTGCCCAGCTCGTGGTAGAGCACATTGGCGCCTTGGCGGAAGAGATTGTCCACGGTGCGGTTGAAGAGCTCTTCGTTGCCTGGGATCGGCGTTGCGCTCAACACCACAGTATCCCCGGCACGCAGCACCAGTTGGCGGTGGTCTCCCATGCTCATGCGCACCATTGCGCTGGTGGGTTCGCCCTGGCTGCCGGTCGCCACGATCACCACCTCATGGCCTGGCAGCGACTCCATTTCACCGGCGGTCAGCAGCTCTTCCTCTTTGATATTGAGGTAGCCGAGCTTGATGGCGATGCGCACGTTGTTGACCATGCTGCGCCCGATCACCCCCAGCCGTCGGCCGTGCCGCCGGGCCACGTTGATCACCTGTTGCACACGGCCGAGGTTGGAGGCGAATGTGGCCAACAGGAGGCGTCCCTCGGCCTGGCTCATCACCTCTTCGAGCATGGTCTCCACAGTTGCTTCGCTCTCGGTGGTGCCGCTGCGTTCGGCGTTTGTGCTGTCTGCCATCAGGAGCAGCACCCCTGCGTCCCCCCACTGCTTCAGCTTGTGTTCTTCGGTGGGGCGTCCGTCCACTGGGGTTGGGTCAAAACGATAGTCGCTGGTGTGGATGACCCGGCCGGCCGGTGTCAACACGGCCACCCCGACACTGTCGGGAAAACTGTGTGTGGTGTGAAAAAACTCGACAGTGAAGGGGCCGAGCTCGATCACAGTGTCGGCGGTGATGACATGCAGGTCGGCTTCTGCCAGCAATTTTTGTTCGCGCAGCTTGACTTCGAGCAGCCCCTGTGTCAGGGAGGTCGCGTAGATGGGTGCGCGCAGACCCTGTTCCACAAAATAGGAGAGCGCGCCGATGTGATCTTCGTGGCCGTGGGTCAGCACAATCCCGCGCACCTGCTCCGACCGTTCCAGCACATAGGAGGCATCTGGGATCACGATGTCGATGCCGTGCATGTCGCTGGTCGGAAACATCAGCCCGGCGTCGATGACCAACAGGTTGTTGCCCGATTCCAGGACCAGCATATTCTTGCCGATTTCGCCGACCCCTCCCAGGGGGATGACGCGCAGCAGGGGGGCGGTCTGGTCTGCCGCCTTATTTTCTTGTCTTGCCATAGTCTCCAAAACTCCTCAATTGACCTCTTTTGGTCCTTTACGATTCAAAAGTTCTATCATACGAAACAGGCGGGCGACCCGGCGCTGCCTGTGTGCGTCGCGTTAGAATGGATCCAGTATACCACCTTTGGTGCCCATTCCAGAATTAAAATTTGGCAATACATAACAAAAATTGGCTTCTGTGGGCAATTCTGTGCAACAGTTGGCAGATTTTTTGCAGATCGGACAAATCCAGCTAACATCTGAAGGGGGGATTGGCGTTTCAATGGAGTTGTATGCAATCGAAGATTCTTGTTGTAGACGACGAGCCCAACATTGTCGAATTGAACCGGATGTATCTGGAGAGTGCTGGGTATCAGGTTGTGACCGCCCGCACGGGTACGGCGGCGCTGGACCGTTTTGCGGCGGAGAGCCCTGACCTGATTGTGTTGGATCTGATGTTGCCAGGGAGCGACGGCTGGACTGTCTGCCGTGAAGTGCGTCGGCGCTCGCGGACCCCGATCATCATGCTTACGGCTCGTACCGAAGACATCGACCGGATTTTGGGTCTTGAACTGGGGGCCGACGATTATGTGACCAAACCGTACAACCCGCGCGAGCTGGTGGCGAGGGTGCGTGCTGTGCTGCGTCGCACCCAGCCTGTGACCGACCCTGGCGAAAACAGCCCAGCTTTGCAGCTGGGCAACCTGACCCTGGACGCTGCACGGCGGATGGTCTGGATCGACCAGGAGCCCGTCAGCCTGCGTACCAAAGAATTCGACCTGCTTCAGCATCTGTTGGAAAATCAGAGCATTGTCTTCAGCCGCGAGCAGCTGTTGAGCCAGGTTTGGGGCTACGACTTTGCTGGGGAGACACGCACGGTCGATGTGCACATCGCGGCTTTGCGCAAGGAACTGCGCGCCAGCACTGTCAGTTTGGAGACTGTCTGGGGCATTGGCTACCGGCTGGTGGGGCCACAGCCCGACAGGCCAGCGTAGACGATCCCTGGTGTACCGCCATTCAGCGAGGATGGAGCACGTTCTGCGTCGTTTATTGGACACGCTGCAAAATCGTCTGCTCTTCACCCACATGGTGGTGGCGTTGGCTGTGCTGTGTGTGGCCATTTTGCTGCTGCTGGCGTTGCAGGCGCCGTTGCGCGCCGAGTCCATGCTGCAGCGCATGGCGGAATGGTTGCAGCCGACGGTCACGCTGGCGCGCAGCAATTTTGCCAGCCTGGCTGTGGCCACCGACCGCGAGAGTGCACGCCGCTTTTTTGACTTTTTGCACAGCCAGGCCAGCGCGCAGAATGTCCGTATTTTGCTGGTGGCACAGCCCGACGGCAGGATTTTGTTTGACAGTGTCGAGCAGGCGGTTGGGCTGCGTTGGGAGCCAGTCAGCAGTTCACCTTTTGAGCGGCTGCCCCATCGGATGCGGGGGGGCAGCCGAATGGGCATGATGGCCGAGGTGGTGCGGGGCGCTGCTTTGTTGGAGGGGCAGGATTGGCACTATGTTTCGACCCTGCTGTTGGCCGCCAACAGCAGCTGGATCGATCTGGTGGTGCTCAAGATGCAGCCGGCCGTCTTGCAGGCGATGGTGGAGTCGGTGCTGGACCTGCCGGGTGGGCTGCTGGCGAGTGGGCTGGCGGCATTGACGTTGGTGGTGTTTGTGCTCAGCCGCTGGACTGCTGGCGCCGTCACACGCAGCTTGAATCCGCTGATCGCTGGGACGCAGGCGCTGGCCAGCGGCAATCTGGCCTACCGGGTCGACACCAGACATGTCTCGCTGGCCGAGCTCCATGTGCTGGCCACCCGTTTCAACCAGATGGCTGACCGGGTTCAGCAGAGCCAGCAGGCGCAGCGCGATTTTGTGGCCAATGTCAGCCACGACCTCAAGACGCCCCTCACCAGCATCCACGGCTACAGCCAGGCATTGTTGGACGGCACGGCAGAGAGTACGGCGGCCCGGCAACGGGCTGCCCTGGTGATCAGCCAGGAAGCCCAGCGGCTGACCGAGCGGGTCGAAGAGTTGTTGGATCTGGCGCGAGTGGAAAACAATGTGCTGCAACTGGAACAGGTGGACCTGGTGCAGCTGGGAGCAGAGGTTGTGGAGAGCTTTCGCCCGCAATTTGCGGCGGCCCAGGTAGAGCTGCGTTGGGTTCCGGCGGCCGATCTTCTGCGCATTCGGGGGGATGTGGCCAGGCTGCGGCGTGTGCTGGCCAACCTGCTCGACAATGCGCTCAAACACACGCCGGCGGCCGGCAGCGTGACGTTGGCGTTGCAGAGGCTGTCTGCGGCGTGCCAGGTCGAGTTTACGGTTGTCGACAGCGGTGAAGGGATATCCCCCCAGGAATGTGAGCGGATCTGGGAGCGTTTTTACCGGGTTGACCGTGCCCGCACCCGGGGGGGGGCTGGCTTGGGGCTGGCCATCGTCAAAGAGATCGTGGAGGCGCACGGGGGGACGGTCGGGGTGGAGAGCCAGGAGGGTGTGGGGAGCACCTTCTGGATTCGGCTGCCGGCATGAGCCGCGGTTCAGTCGGTGCCGGCGACCGGTGTGGGCAGGGTGATGGCGATCTGGTTGCGTTCGCCGTCGGTCAGGATAAAATACTCGACTGAGTCGGAGAGTGCGATCCAGCTGGCCTCGATGATATTGGTGGAGGCGCCGACGGTAGCCCACCGGCGGTCGCCATCGCTGAAGTCGATCAAGACACGGGTCATGGCGGCGGTGCCGTTGCCGCTGTCGAGGATGCGCACCTTGTAGTCGGTCAGGTGCACGCTGTGCAGGCGGGGATAAAAGGGCAGGATGGCCTTGCGGAGGGCTCGGTTGAGGGCATTGACCGGGCCGTTGCCGTCGGCGACTTCGTGGAAGAGATCTTCTCCGACGCGCACCTTGACGGTCGCCTCGGAGAACATGCCGCGGCCGGCGCGGTACTCGACGGCGGCGGTATAGTCGATCATCTCGAAGGGGGGCTGGTAGCCGGCGCGTGCCCGGCGCAGCATCAGATCGACGCTGGCCTCGGCGCTTTCGAAGGCAAAGCCGGCGTTTTCGAGTTCTTTGATCTGCTGCAGGATTCGGCGTTCTTCCTCGCGGCTCAGCCCATCCAGGCCGAACTCTTTGCGTTTGCTGGCGATGTTGTCTTTGCCACTCAGCTCGCTGACCAGCACGCGGCTCTGGTTGCCGATCAGGGCTGGGTCGATGTGTTGGTAGCTCATCACAGATTTGACGACGGCGTTGACGTGGGTGCCGCCTTTGTGGGCGAAGGCGCTCTGGCCGACGAAGGGCTGGTGGCTGTCGGGGTGGAGGTTGGCCATTTCGCTGACGTAGCGGCTGAGGTCGACCAGTTCGCGCAGGCGGTCGGCGGGCACGCAGGTGTAGCCCATTTTGAGCTGCAGGTCGGGGATGATGCTGGTCAGATTGGCGTTGCCGCACCGTTCGCCGTAGCCGTTGAGGGTGCCTTGCACCTGGGTACAGCCGCGGCGCACCGCTTCCAGGGTGTTGGCGACGCCGGTTTCGCTGTCGTTGTGGGCATGGATGGAGAGGCTGACGTGGGCGAGGGGGGCTGGGCGTGGGGAGGTAGGGCTGTTCTGGCCCAGCACTTCCTGCAGCACGGCGTCGACGGCCTCGCCGACCTGCCAGGGGAGGCTGCCGCCGTTGGTGTCGCAGAGCACGATGCAGTCGGCGCCGCCGACCAGGGCTGCCTGCAGCGTGGCCAGCGCGTATTCTGGGTTGGCGCGATAGCCGTCAAAAAAATGCTCGGCGTCGTAGAAAACCTGGCGGTCGTGGGCTTTGAGAAAACGGACGGTCTCGCGGATGATGCGCAGGTTTTCTTCCAGGGAGGTGCGCAGCACCTCGGTGACGTGCAGCTCCCAGCTCTTGCCAAAAATTGTCACGACGGGGGTATTGGCGTGGATCAGCAGCTGAACTTGTTCGTCGTCGGCTGGGTGGAGCCCAGCTTTGCAGGTGGAGCCAAAGGCGGCCAGCCGGGCGTGGGTGAGGGGGAGTTCGTTCCGGGCGCGCTCGAAAAATTCGATATCTTTGGGGTTTGAGCCGGGCCAGCCCCCTTCGATGTAGTCCATGCCAAACTCGTCGAGGCGGCGGGCGATGCGCAGCTTGTCGTCGCAGCTGAGCGAAACCCCTTCGCCCTGCGTGCCGTCTCGCAGGGTGGTGTCATACAGGCTGATTTTGGAATTGTTCATCGAATCCTCCGGCAAGATTTCCCTGTCTGAAGGCACAGGGTAGTTTGGCGCACACTTTTTTAGATCAGATCCACAATGCTGTTCAGGATCTGGTCTGGCCAGATCCCGCGCGCCAGATCTTCCTTGCGAAAGCGTCCGGTTTTGACCAGCCAGCCCTGGATGCCCATACGTTTGGCGCCGAGCACATCGATTTCGATGTCGTCGCCGATCAGGGCGAGCCGTGCGGGGGGCAGTCCCAGGTCGTCGAGGACGCTTTGGAAGTAGGCTTCGCTTGGCTTGCCGACGACCACTGCGTTGGACTCGGTGGCGTATTCCAGGGCCACCACGAAGGGGCCGGCGTCGAGAAAGAGCCCTTGTGGGGTACGCCAGTGTCGTTTTTTGTGCAGGGCGACCAGCCGGGCGCCGTTGAGCAGGGCGCGGAAGGCCCGGTTGAGCCGGGCAAATGTAAAGCTGGCGCCCAGGTCGCCGACCACCACATACTCAGGGGTTTCTTCGTCGACGTCGATGCCGGCAAATTCGAGCTGGGCGTCGGGCAACAGGAGAGGGAGATAGCTTTTGGCCTGCTGCTGGCGCAGATAGCGGGCTGCGGAGTAGGTGGCGGTGTAGAGCTCGTCGAGTGTCACATCGAACCCGCGGGCGTTGAGGTGTTCCAGCAAGGTCTGTCGGCAGTAGACCGTCGTGTTGGTCATAAAGCGAAAAGGGATCTGTCGATCGCGCAGGGCACGGATCGTCTCGGTGGCGCCTGGGATGACCTCGTCGCCGAGCATGAGCACGCCGTCGATGTCGATCAGCAACCCATCGACGCAAGAAAGCAATTTGGACACCTGGCACCTCACCCTGTATTTTGCAAGCCGGCGGCGATGCCGTTGACCGAGCTTAGCACGGCTGCGGTCAGCTGGCGGCGGCGTTCTGGGTCTTGTTCGACCTTAAGCTGTTGAAGCAGGGCAACCTGCAGGTAGTTCATCGGGTCGACATAGGGGTTGCGGACTTTGATACTGCGGCGCAGCACGGGCTCCTTGTCGAGCAGCTGGTCGGTGCCGGCCACGATCAGCACCATCTCTTCGGTGCGGTGGAACTCGTCGAGGATCTCGGTGAAGATCGTCGACCGGGTTGTCTCGCCGGTCAATTCGGCGTAGAGAGAGGCGATCTCCATATCTGCCTTGGCCAGCCCGATCTGGACATTGTCGATGAGGGTGCTGAACAGCGGCCAGTGTTGGTACATCTCGCGCAATTCGGCGAGCCGGGGCTGGTTTTGGCCGTGGTCGCACCAGTGGTCGAGGGCAGTGCCGACCCCGTACCAGCTAGGCAGATTGACGCGCGACTGGGTCCAGGCAAAGACCCAAGGAATGGCGCGCAGGTCGCTGATGTCCTGGGTGGCTTTGCGTCGGGCCGGGCGTGAGCCGATATTGAGGGCGCCGATATGGTCGATCGGGGTGGCTTCGTGGAAGTAGGTGATAAAGCCCGGGCGGGTGACGAGGGAGCGGTATTTTTGAAAAGCCAGTTCGCTGAGCGAGTCCATGCGTTGTGCCCAGAGCTCTTCTTGGGCGAACTGGGGGCGTCGGCCTGCGGTCAGCAGCACAGCGTTGACCAGCTGTTCGAGGTGGCGGCGGGCCAGGGCCAGGTTGGCGTAGCGGGTGCTGATCACCTCGCCCTGTTCGGTCAGGCGGACTCGTCCGCGCACCGATTCGGGGGGTTGGGCGAGGATGGCGCGATTGGCGGGTCCGCCGCCGCGGCTGATGGTGCCGCCGCGTCCGTGAAAGAGGGTGAGCTTGACGTCGAATTGGCTGCAGAGGCGGGCCAGGCTGCGCTGGGCAAGAAAGAGCATCCAGTGGGCGCGCAGGTAGCCGCCGTCTTTGTTGGAATCGCTGTAGCCGATCATGATCTGCTGGCACCAGCTGCGTTTTTCCAGGTGGTGGCGGTAGGCCTCATTCTCGAAGAGGGTGGTCATGATCTGGGGGGCAGCGTCGAGATCGCTGACTGTCTCGAAGAGGGGGACGATATCGATGCGGCCGAGCAGGCCGGCGTCTTTGGCCAGCAGCAGCACTTCGAGGACGTGGCTGGCGGTGTTGGTCATGCTGATGATGTAGGTTTGGACGGCATCTTCGTCGATCTCTTCTTTGGCGCGGCGCATCAATCGGAAGAGCTGGACGGTTTCGTTGGTGGCTGCGGAGAAGTGCAGCTGGGCGGTGAGGGGGCGCACAGCGAGGATCTCGCGGGTGAGCACGGCGACCTTGTCTGCTTCTGCCAGGGCCTGATAGTCGGCAAAGATCCCATAGGTGGCGAGGATCTCGGCGATGCTTTCCCGGTGGCGCGAGGAGTGCTGGCGGATGTCGAGCATGGCCAGGTGGAAGCCGAAGACCTCGACCTGGCGGATCAGCGTGCGCAGGCGGCCGTGGGCGAGCCGTTCGCCTTTGTTGGCGAGCAGGCTGCGTTCGATGATGCGCAGGTCGCGCATCAACTCATCGACGTCGTGGTAGGCGCGTGGGTTGCGTGAGCGGTTGTCCCAGGGGTGCTCGTTTTCAGCGCGCGTGGCGCGCAGCCTGCGGAAGACGAGGATCAGCTTTTGGCGGTAAGGTTCCATGCGGAACCGTTCGAGCACTTCCAGCTCATCTTCGGGGAGCAGTTTGAGGTCGGCGGCGATGCTCTCCCGCAGTTCGTCGCTGACCGTGACGCGGGTGGTGGCTGGGATCAGGTGATGGTAGAGTTCATCGATCGCGATGTTGTACTGTTTGAGGGCTGTCTCCTTCATGGCACGCAGCGCCTCTTCGGTCATGGCCAGGGTGACGAAGGGGTTGCCGTCGCGGTCGCCGCCGATCCAGGAGCCATAGCGCAGGAAGGGGGGGATGCGGAACTTGACTGTGGGGAAGACTTCGGCGAGCCCGCGTTCCAGCTCTTCGTAGATCTTGGGGATCAGCTTGAAGATAGTGACCTCGTAAAAATAGAGCCCGGTGCGCACCTCGTCCATGACGGTGGGGGGGCGGTCGCGTCGTTCGTCGCCTTGCCAGAGCAGGGCGATGTCTTCGCGCAGCTGTTCGCGCAGCTCGTTGGCTTCGCTGGGCAGCAGGCCGGGGAGGGTGAGGCTTTCGAGGATTTCGCTGAGCGTGCGCAATTTGGTCAGGATGGTCTGGCGTTTGGTTTCGGTCGGGTGGGCGGTGAGCACGGGCACGATGTAGAGCTCGTCGAGGATCTGCTGTACATCGGCTGCACTCAGCCCTTCTTCGTGTAGTTTTGCGACCGATTCCGCCAGTGTCTCCCGCATGGGGATGCCGGTGGTCTGTGCTTCGCGGGCGCGGTCGCGCAGGATTTCGATGCGCTGTTCGTCTTCGGCCAGGTTGACGAGCTGGAAATAGGTGGTGAAGGCCTTGAGCACCGCCAGGGCGCGTGGCAAGTCTTGGATGAGGCGGGGCATCAGCGCTTTGATCGCCTCGGCTGTGCCGGGGGTGCCGGCTCGCCAGGCTTTGGAGAGGGCGCGCACCTGTTCTTCGAGTTCGAAGACGGCCTGGCCTTCCTGTTCGATGATAATTTCACCCAGCATATCGCCGAGCAGGTGGATATTGGCGCTAAGGCGTTGTTGTTGGGCTTCGTTCATAGGTGGGCTGCGACCAGGTCTCCCATGGTGGCGGTGCCGACCACCTCGCTTTTGGGGTCGGCGATGTCGCCTGTGCGGATGCCTGCTGCCAGCACGGCGTTGACGGCGGCTTCGACGGCCTGTGCCTCTGCTTCGAGTCCCAGACTGTGGCGCAGCAGCATGGCGGTGCTGAGGATAGTGGCCAGCGGGTTGGCAACGCCCTTGCCGGCGAGGTCGGGGGCGCTGCCGTGGATTGGTTCGTAGAGGCCGAGGGGCAACTGGTGGCGGTTTTGTTTGTCGCCGAGGCTGGCAGAAGGGAGCATGCCCATCGAGCCAGCCAGCATCGAGGCTTCGTCGGTCAAAATATCGCCGAAGAGATTTTCAGCCACGATGACGTCGAAGCTGGCGGGGCGGCGGATCAGGTGCATGGCCATGGCGTCGACCAGGACATGTTCGAGTTCGACGTCGGGGTATTCCTGCATGACTTCGACGGTGACGCGGCGCCAGAGGCGGCTGGAGGCCAGGACATTGGCTTTGTCGACGCTGGCCAGTTTTTTGTGGCGGCCGCGTGCCGCTTCAGCGGCCAGACGCACAACCCGTTCGATTTCGGGGCGGGTGTAGATCATGGTATCGAAGGCCTGGTAGCCTTCGGCGCCGGCTTCCTGGCGGGGTCCGAAATAGACGCCGCCGGTCAGCTCGCGAATCACCAGCAGGTCGGTGCCGGCCAGCACAGACTCTTTGATGGCGCTGGCGTGGATCAATTCCGGCTGCACTTTGACCGGGCGCAGGTTGGCAAAGAGGTTGAGGGCTTTGCGGATGCCCAGCAGCCCGCGTTCGGGGCGGTCGGGGGCGTTGGGGTTGTCCCACTGGGGGCCGCCGACGGCGCCGAGCAGCACGGCATCTGCCTGCAGGCAGGCTTCCACCGTGGCTTCGGGCAGGCTGCTGCCGCAGCGGTCGATGGCGCACCCTCCCATCAGCTGCGGGTCGTAGGCAAAAGTATGGCCAAAGCGTTGGCCGACCTTGTCCAGAATTTTTTGGGCTTCGTCGGTGACTTCTGGGCCGATCCCGTCACCGGCGAGCACAACAATTTTTGCTTGCATCGGAACATCCCTTCTGTCGGCGAGCATCGCTTTGCGTAGCAGAGACAAACAGCAAAGACAAACAGCAAAGACACAGATGCCCGTTGGGGCAGGTCTGTGTCTCCGCGTCGTTGCGTATCAATTGGGTGTATGATACGTCAAAGTCCACAAGAGTGCCAGAACGCAACAATTCCAAATGAGCATTTCAACGAACCTCGACAGAGGCGAGCAGCGCCTCTGTGCCAAGGAGTGTGCCATCTGCGGAGCGCATCTCCAGCCTTTCGCCGGTGGCAGAGTCGTACATGCCGCTGATCAGCGTGTAGGTACCGGGCGCAGCATCCGGTGCAATGGCAATCGTGTAAGGATCGGCGATGGTATCGCCGGCAAACCAGCGTTCTGTTGGGTTGCGGTCGCAGACGGGCATGCCATCTGTCTGCCCGGCCTTGGCGGCGGTGGTGAGGTCGATGAGCTGATTGAAGACGGTGTAGGTCGCGTTCATCGGACGCAGGGCTTGCCAGTAGAGTGTCAGGTGCAGGGTCTCGCCGGGGGCTACCTGCAGCCGGTCGAGTGCATAGCCGAGCAGTTCGATTTCGTCGCTGAGGCGATAGTGGAGCCGATGGGGGACAGAGGGATTCACGACGCGGCCGCGCCGGTCGACGAAGCGTGGGTCGGTCAGTTTGGCGTTGAAGCGAGCTTCGATTGCCTCCAGTTCGACTGTTTCCACAGTATACTGCCCGGGCTGGTCGAAGAGATGGAGCTTGGGCTGGCCTTTTACGGTGATGATTTGGCGCAGGCTGAACTCGTTGGCCACATTGTCTAGCAGCGTCTGTGCGGCGGCATCGGCCTGTGGTTCTGTGCGGCTGGCAACGACATAGTATTGGTTGCCGCGCGGGCAGGTGCTGGCGCCGCGCGTGTACCAGTCCACGACTTCAGGCTTTTCGTTTGTCAGAAAATTGCCGGTCCACCTGTTATTCGCATAGCCTAGGCCGACAACTTTCCAGCCACTGCTGTGGGGGAACCCAAAAATTGCCACTTCGGGTGGGCTGTTGAAGGGCATCCAGTAGCCGGCGGGGTGATTTTCCGGCCACGTGCGTAGAATCTCGATTTCACTGTAGACGAAGAGGCGGTAGAGGTAGAAGCCAAAGAGGCCAATCAGGGCGGCGGCAGCGAGTGCGGCGCTGGCCCACCCTTGTGCTGCGCCGATGCGTTGGCGGGCAGCAGCGACGGCGCGTGCTGCCACCATTCCTCCCAGCAGCACCCATGGGATGAAGAAGGTATAGACGTGGGAATTGGGGCGTTGCACCACGAAGATGGAGAAGACAAACAGCGTACCAAACCACCACCAGAGCAGCCGTTCGGCTGGTGCAACCCTGGGCAGCAGCCACGGTGCGAGCAAAAGCAGCACGAAGAAGCTCCAGGTGGGGTCGCTGCTGCCGATGGTGAGCCAGCCGGGCCTGAGCGACAGTGCGAGGATCCCTGCGCTGGCTGCAGCAACGGCGAACCATGCCCACGGTCGGGCCAGAGTGCGGGCATAGAGTGTGACCAGTGCTGCTGCGGTCAGTGTGGCGAGCAGAAAGAGAAAGTAGGCTGTGCCGTACAGCGATGCCCGTGCAAAGAAATCGGCCAGGTTGTTGTAGGGGAAACCGCCTGCATCGACGCGATAGCCGACTGCGTAGGCATAGGCTGTGGCAAAAGTTGGGTCGCGCGCGAATGGGACCGCAAAGAGCAACACTGGGCCGAGGAAGAGCAGCAGAGGGAGGGGGAGCGCGCGCAGCAGGGTGGCGGGTTTGGTGCCTGAGCGCCACAGCCGCCAGAGGAGATAGAGCACTGCTGCGCCGATGCCGGCCGCTTCATAGTGGCCAAGCACACCTGCTGCCATCAGCAATGCGGCGACAGCCAGGTACCGCCACAGGGCGATGCGCTGTTCCAGCATGCGCCACAACACGAGAATTGTCAGCACGACGGCCAGAAAGACCAGGCTCTGGTATTGGACGATCCGTGCAAATGCGACGAAGTAGCCGGTCAGCGCGGCCAGCAGCGCCGCGCTGACAGCGGTGCTGGGGCCAAAGAGTCGTGAACCGAGCAAAAAGATAGCCACCAATGCAGCCAGCCCTGCCGCTGTGAAGGGCAGCCGCGCGGCGGCCTCATCCATCTGGCGTGTGACGGCGTAGGTTGCCGTCATCAGCAGGATTTCTCCTGGCATCTTCTGGTGGGCAAAGAGTGCGTTTTCATATCCTTCGATGACTTCGCTGGCGCGCAAGAGAACGCGCGCCTCGTCGCCCTGAAATTCGCTGTAGCCGAGCTCTGGCACGCGCAGCGCCATGCCCACGGCGAGCACGAGCAGGAGGCCAGACCAGAAGGCGCGACGGCTGGGCCAGGTGCCTGCAGGAGAACGCTCTTCTTCTATGCAGGAGGTGTGTTGTCGCCAGAGCGCAATGGCTGTCACGGCGAGCACGCCATGGAGTGGTGCAAGAATCTGCCAGCCAGCTACCCCTCCTGGCAGGAAGCTGACAGCCAGCGCGGTCGTCATCAACAGCGCGAGCCCGATGCCAAGCCCGTAGAGAAATTTTTCGAGCCGATCTGCGTCGCTCCGGCCATAGCGGACGCCGAGCAGCCACTCTGCCACCAACACGCCGGGAGCGCTGGCGGCCACCAGCACCAGCGCGACGCGCGCCATCGCCGGCAGGGCGGTCAGCCATGCCATTCCACCGGCCGCCATCCCAATGGCGCCTACAACAATGACGAGCTGCCGTCTGCCGCTGCGGGTCATGAGGATACGACCTGGATGCAATAGAATTGGTGTCTACAGATTAGGAAGCGGTCGAGCTCATCGGAGCAGGGTTTGCACGGCCTGGGTGAGTGCTGCCAGGTCTTCTGCGCAGTTGTAGCCCTGCACCGAAATGCGAATCAGCTGTTGTCCTTGCCAGGTCAGGCAGGGCACCTCGATCTGGTATTCGTCGTAGAGCCGTTGTTTGAAGTGGGCGATGTCGGGTTGGGGGGGGAGGGGGGCAATGCCCATCTGTCGATAGAGGGGGGCTCCTGTTGTGGGATAGGGGGAGGCCTGCCCTGTGATCTCTGTCAGCTCTGCCAGTGTCTCTGCCAGCAGCGCATGGCACTGTGCGCGCACGGTCGGCCAGCCATGTGCGTCCTGAAATTCGATCGCGGCCGGCACGCTCAAATAGGCGGAGAGATCGTCGGTGCCCAGCCATTGATGGGCGCTGACAAAAGCGTTCTCTTCAAACAGCGACTGTTCTGGTCCGTAGCCCCAGCCGACGACGAGCGGCTGGATCTGTGGCTGCATTTCGGGGCGGGCCCACAGGAAACCGGCCCCTTTGGGGGCGCAGAGCCACTTGTGCAGGTTGCCGGTGTAGAGATCGGCGCCCAGCGCGTGGAGGTCGAGTTCGATCTGGCCGGGGGCATGGGCGCCGTCGATCACGGTCAGGATACCAGCTTCACGTGCCCGTTGGCAGATTGCCTGGACCGGCAGGAGGAGTGCGGTCGGCGAGGTGATGTGGCTGAGAAAGATCACGCGGGTGTGGCGGGTCACCCCTGCCCAGAGCTCTTCGATGAGCTGCTCTTCGTCTGTGATGGGCAGGGGGATCGGCTGGCGCACGTAGCGTGCGCCTTGGCGGCTGCAGGCAACTTCCCAGGCATTGTTGCAGGCGCCGTATTCGTGTGTGGTGGTGAGCACTTCGTCTCCGGGCTGCAGGGCGAGTGCGTGGGCGGCGACGTTGACGCCGAAGGTTGCATTGTGTACAAAGACCAGATCTTCGGCGCGTGCGCTGAGATAGCGGGCCAGGCTTTCGCGGGCAGTGTGCAGGGCTGGGCGCAGCTGGTGCATAAAAAAGTGGACGGGCTGGCGTTCCATGCGCCGTTGCCACTCCAGGCAGGCTGCAAAGACCGGTTCGGGTGTGGCGCCAAACGATCCGTGGTTGAGAAAGATGACGGCGGGGTCGAGTTGAAAATAGCTGCGCAGTCTGTTCATGGAGTACATTTACCGTCCCCAGCGTCGGGCGACATGTGGGCGTAGAAAGGCCAGGCCGGCGCGTACAAACTCGGCGCCGTCTGGGCAGACATTGTGGAACATTCCGCGGGAGAAAGCAAATTCGTCGATCGAGGAATTGTAGGCTTCCATCACCAGCGGGCCCGTGAAACCGACGGCGTGGAGTGCGTCGAAGAGTGGCTCCCAGGGGACCAGCCCGCCGCCGGGGACGCCGCGGTCGTTTTCGCAGGTATGCACGCACCAGAGGCGGTTGCCCAGGGTTTGCACGGCGGCGGCGTAATCTCGTTCTTCGGTGATCAGGTGGTAGGTATCGAAGAGGGCGTAGAGATTTGGGTGGTCGGCGAGGTCGATCAGCGCCATCAGCTGGCTGCAGGTATTGACGAGATGGGTGCGGAAATGGCTCATGGGTTCGAGCACGATTTTGACCTGGCGGGTTGCGGCGTAGCTGGCGAGGGAGTGCAGCCCTTCTGCGGTCCAGCCATACTCGTCGGTGGGGGGGCGGCGGCGTTTGACCACCCCGGGGTGGCCGTACAGGGCGCCGGCGTAGGCGAGCGCGCCGAGTTCGGCGGCCAGGTCGACCTGGCGGCAATGCCAGGCCAGCCCGGCGCGGCGTTCCTCGGCGAGCTCTGCAGAGAGATCGGCGTTCAGCGGCCAGTGTCCGCCTGGTCCGACTGTGAGGGACAGCCCCAGGTTTTCGGCGTGACGGCGGGTGTGTGCTGGGGTGAAGGTGACATCGTCGCCGACAGAGAGTTCAGCCAGTTCGAGGCCCAGGGCGCGCAGGGTGTCGAGAATGGGCAGCGACTGGTCGCTCCAGCGGTCTGTGAAAAGATAACAGTGGGCACCGTAGTGCATAAAAAAGATCCTTGTGAACAGATTGGCGGTATCAACCGGTCGAAACAGGGTCGTGCAGCCAGCACAGGGGTAGGCGCAGGGCCGGAGAGGGCTCTGGCGCTCTTTCCGACCAAATGTGCCGTCAGCGCGGTGCCAGTTGGCTGCTTTACACAACTCTATGGTATTGTAAACCTATGGGGCAAACAAAAAAACTGCATCGCTCGTCGCGTGTACGCTCTCCCGAGGGGTCGAAGACTGAGCAGACGAGTGAAGGGATAAGTAGTGAGGCTGCCAGCGAGCCGTTCATGGCGGTGACTGGCATCGTTCAGATTCATGCGCAGGGGCATGGCCATCTGCGTGACCCGCTGCGGGCCTTTGCGCCGCAGCCTGGTGACGCTTTGGTGCCGGCAGAGCTGATCCGCAGCTATGCGCTGGTGGAGGGGGCGGAGGTGGTCGGGGTTGCTGGCACGACTGGCAAGGGGTTGCAGCTGGTGCGGGTCGAACAGATTTGTGGGCTGGGGCCCGAACAATTTGCGCGTCGCAAACCATTTGAGCAGCTGGTGGCCATCAACCCGACTGACCGTTTTCGTCTTGGGGACAGCAAGGTGATGTCGATGCGGGTGGTGGAACTGATCGCTCCGATCGGCAAGGGGACGCGTGGGTTGATTGTGGCTCCGCCCAAGGCGGGGAAGACCCAGCTGTTGGAAGAGATGACCCATGCCATCCATGCCAGTGCGCCGGAGGCCCGCATCATTTTGTTGTTGATCGACGAGCGGCCGGAGGAGGTGACCCATTTTCGGCGCACGGTGCCGGCCGAAGTTTTTGCCAGTTCCAACGACCAGGGGTTGAGCGACCACACGCGTCTGGCCGAGCTGACGATGGCGCATGTGCGTTGTGAGCTGGAGTGTGGGCGGGATGTGGTGGTGTTGATCGACAGCCTGACCCGGATGACGCGTGCCTTCAATCTAGCGGGCCGCGGCCCCAGCCGGACCATGTCGGGGGGGCTTGATGTCAGCGCCTTTGAGATGCCGCGGCGGCTTTTTGGCCTGGCGCGCAACATCGAAAAGGGTGGGTCGGTCACGGTGATTGCGACAGCGTTGGTGGAGACCGGGTCGCGCATGGACGACATGATCTTTGAAGAATTCAAGGCGACGGGCAACAGTGAGCTGGTGCTGGACCGCACTTTGGCCGAGGCCCGGGTTTTTCCAGCCATCAACATCAAGGCAAGCGGCACGCGCAAGGAAGAGCTGCTCTACACCCCGGCTGAGATGGAGAAACTGGCGCTGCTGCGCCGCGCCCTGGCTGATCGCGACAACAAAAGTGCCTTGATTGGGCTGCTCAACCTCCTTGAGCGGGCCAGCAGCAACGACGAACTGCTGCGCCGTCTGCGCAAAAAAAGCTGATCAGCGCACCTTCTGGAAGGTAATCTCATACGAAAAGTGAATTGCCGAGATCGGCCACTGACAGCGGATCTCCAAGGTAGGGCAGGCGCCGTACTCGTAATTGACGTCGCCCAGCTTGCCGACCAGGTCGGGCAGATGGGGGAAGACCAGCCCCATCTGATTGGAGATCTGGCTGCTCACAGGGCCAGAAGGGTCTGCGACGACCGTCAGCTTGAAGGGTTCATAGTACATGGTGATCTCGGCTTTGCCTGGCCCTTTGCTGCCAGTGACCACCTCGCTGCGGTCGCCGACCAGGTTGCGCACGACGGCGCCGTCGACGCCGCTGCCACTGGGGTCGAGCACAGTCAGGAAGATGTGGTGCTGGGCAGTGCTGTCGCGAATCCCGCCGTTGTTTTCCTCCAGACCGAGCACTTTGAAAGCCACGATCTGGTACTGGGCATTGGGGTCAAAAAAGCCTGCGCTGGAGGCAGCCGGGTCGGGAGGAGGAGCCGCTGGCTGGGCAGCCGGGTCGGGTGGGGGAGCTGCTGGCTGGGGAGCCGCTGTCTGAGGAGCCGCTGTCTGAGGAGCCGGGTCGGGAGGAGCGGTTTCGACGACTGGTGCGAGCTCGCCGCCGGTCACGGCGACTAGATCGGCGAAAACCCAGCCTGGCTGGCTGTCGATGCAGCAGACCTGCCACCAGTCGCTGGCGGAGGTACGTCCGCTGACGGCAAACTGTTGGCCGGCGCTGGCCATGCCGACCAGGGCTGCTGTGGTGGAGGGCAGGGAGCGCACGTTGACGGCCTCTGCCGAGATGGTCAGCAGGGCAGTGGCAGGTGGCGTCTGTGCAGGCAGGCTGGCGGGAGGCGTCTCTGGTGTGGCTGTCTCTGGTGTGGCTGTCTCTGTGGCAGAGAGTTGGCTGAGGGGGGTGGGTGTAAAGGTGGGCAGCGGGGTGCGGGTAGGCAGAGCGGTGGGAGCAGCGGCCTGGCTCCCAAACCAGCCGCAGCCTGCCAGCAGGGTCAAGGAGAGCAGGGAGACAAAAGCACTGTGTGCCAGCTTGTGAAAAAAGCGCAACTGTCCTGGAAAATTGGGCATAGTGTATGGCATGTTTCTTGTCCTGGCCAGCTGCTTTTGCTGGATCGGCCAGCTGCTGAGGTGTATTTTATTGCGAACAGCCTGCGACCCCCAAATCTGGCGAGGGTGCATCCAGTCCAGGTGAGAGATTGTGGGGTAGGCTCAACGTTTTGCGGAAAGCGTGCCCGCTTCCCACGATCGAGTGCAGCAGCCAGGATTGGGGGTGGAACGGCTACTTGGACTCCTGTGTAATTTCAGCTATACTGCATTGCAGATTGTAGATGCCAATGTGAGTGAGTCCGCTGTTGGACTGCACCCTTCTGGTTGAACTGCTGTGCAGCCTGGCGGCCAGCATGGTGACCGCGAGTCTTGCCGACCACAGTGTGTACCCTTCGCGGACAGCATGCTTGTGCATCGGCCAAACAATCCACCGGCGGCAGTGCCCGCCCAGCACACAAGAGCATAGGGATGGTATGAGTGAACTGTTTGCTGATCTGACACCGGAGCGGCTGCGCGAGCTGCTGCATCAGATGTTGCTGATTCGTGCGTTTGAGGAGTCAGCCGAGCAGCTGTACCTGCAAGGGTTGATCCACGGGACGATGCATCTGTCGATCGGGCAGGAAGGGTCGGCTGTGGGCGCGTGTGCGGCGTTGCGTCCGACCGACTATATTTTGAGCACGCATCGGGGGCACGGCCACTGCATTGCCAAGGGGGCTCGGGCTGACCAGATGATGGCGGAGTTTTTCGGCAAGGAGAGTGGCTACTGTCGGGGGCGTGGTGGTTCGATGCACATGGCCGACGTCGAGACAGGCAACCTGGGGGCCAATGGGATTGTGGCGGGTGGGGTGCCGATGGCAGCAGGGGTCGGGCTGAGCATTCAGATGCAGCGCCAGGATCGGGTGGTGCTGGTCTTTTTTGGCGACGGTGCCAGCAACGAAGGGGCCTTTCATGAGAGCCTCAACCTGGCGGCGATCTGGAATTTGCCTGTGCTCTATTTTTGTGAGAACAACCAGTATGCGATGTCGATGTCGATCGCGCGGGCGAGCAAGGTGGACCGGATCAGCGACCGTGCGGCCGGGTATGGGATGGCTGGGGTGACAGTAGATGGCAACGACCTGGTGGCGGTCTATCGGGAGACGCAGGCAGCGGCGGAGCGGGCGCGCGGCGGCGGTGGGCCGACGCTGATCGAGGCGCGTACCTATCGGTGGAAGGGGCACAGCAAAAGTGACAAACAGCGCTACCGCACCAAAGAGGAGGTCAAGGAGTGGCAGGATCGAGACCCGATCGCCCGGCTGGCGCGGCGCATGATCGAGGCTGGGTTGCTGAGTGAAGCAGGCTTGGGCGATGTGCAGGCTCGAGTGGATGCGGAGATGGCTGCTGCCATCGAATTTGCCAAAAACAGTGCAGAGCCGGATCCGGCCACGATTCTGGAAGGAGTCTACGCATGAGCCGTGAGTTGACCTATGCCGAGGCGATTCGAGAGGCCATCGACCTGGCGATGGCGCGCGACGAGCGGGTCTTTTTGTTTGGCGAGGATGTGGGGGTCTACGGCGGGGCCTTTGGGGTGACGGAGGGGCTCTATCAGAAATATGGGCCGGAACGGGTGCGGGACACCCCGATTTCGGAGGCGGTGATCGCTGGGGTGGCGACAGGGGCGGCGCTGACCGGGATGCGTCCGATCGCCGAGATTCAGTTTATGGATTTCATCACGCTTTCGATGGAGCAGCTGGTGCTGCAGGCGGCGAAGCTGCGTTTTATGTTGGGGGGGAAGGTGGCGGTGCCCTTTGTGCTGCGCACGCCTGCCGGGGCTGGTACGGGCGCGGCTGCGCAGCATTCGGAGAGCCTGGAAAACTGGTTTGTGCACGTGCCGGGTCTCAAAGTGGTGATGCCGAGCACGCCGGCGGATGCCAAGGGGCTGCTGCTGGGCGCGATCGAGGACCCCAACCCGGTGATTTTTGTCGAACACAAGCTGCTCTACCGGGTCAAGGGGGAAGTTCCCGAAGGGTATTACACCTTGCCGCTCAGCCGCAGCCAGGTCAAACGCAGGGGGCGGGATGTCACGGTTGTGGCGACGTCGCTGATGGTGCAGCGGGCATTGGAAGCAGCGGCCCAGCTGGCAGCGGAAGGAATCGAAGTCGAGGTGGTCGACCCTTGTACGCTCAAACCGTTGGACTCGGACCCGATCGTGCGTTCGGTGGTCAAGACGGGGCGTGTACTGATTGTGCACGAGGCATGCAAGACGGGTGGTTTTGGGGGAGAGGTGGCGGCGCTGATCGCCGAATCGGAAGCGTTCGACTTTCTGGATGCACCGATCCGTCGGCTGGCTGGGCTGGACATTCCGGTTCCCTACAACCGTGAGCTGGAGCGGCGCATGGTGCCGCAGGTCGATGACATTGCGGCGGCAGCGCGTCGTCTGGTGCGCGAGGCCTGTTGAGAGGAAGAATGCAGATGTCGACACCGGTCATCATGCCCAAATTTGGCATGGCGCAGGAGGAAGGGACGATCATTCGTTGGCTCAAAGAGCCTGGGATGGCGGTTGAGAAGGGGGAAGTGCTTCTGGAGGTGCAGACCGACAAGATCGATATGGAGGTCGAGGCGACTGCCAGCGGCATTTTGGTGGATGTCCGTTATGGGCCAGAGGCGACCGTGCCGGTGACGACGGTGATCGCCCAGATTGCTGGCCCGGACGAGGGGAAGCAGGCGCCGACGGGGAGCGGGGCGCCGACGGGGGCTGCCGGGGAGCGGCGGGCCAGCCCGGTAGCGCAGCGGATGGCTGCCGCCAGTGGGCTGGATTTGGGGCAGGTGGCGGGCAGTGGGCCGGCCGGGCGCATTACCAAGCAGGATGTGGCGGAGCTTTTGGAGCGGGCAGGGGCTGAGGGCGCTCCTGCCCATCCGCGGGCGACCCCAGCGGCGCGGCGGCTGGGGCGCGAACGGGGGGTGTCGTTGGCGGCTGTGGCTGGCAGCGGCCCAGCCGGACGGATACAGGCGGTGGATGTGCCGGCTGCGGTGATCGTGCCGGCTGCCTCTCCTGTTGCAGAGGCTCCTGCTCTCCAGCTGCCAGTGGGCAGCGGCGGCGAACCGCTGCGTGGGCGGCGGCGGGTGATTGCCCAGCGGCTTGGGCAGAGCTGGCAGAGCGCCCCGCACATTTTTCTGACGACGTCGCTCGATCTGACCCGGACGGAGAGGTTGAGCGCCGAACTCGGGGCTGCGGTGGCTGTCGGGGGGGGGCGTCTGACGCCGACGGTCTGGATTGCGCGCGCAGCGGCTGCTGCGCTGCAGCGCCACCCGCGCCTCAACGCCTGGCTGCAGCTGGCTGGCGAGCAGCTGCTGTTCCAGCAGCACCAGACAGTGCATCTGGGGGTGGCGGTGGCGGTGGCGGATGGGCTGTTGGTGCCGGTGGTGCGCGATGCGCAGAAGCTGGGGTTGACAGCGCTGGCGGCGGCAGTCGGTGACCTGGCGCAGCGGGCCCGTGCCGGCCAGCTGCGGCCTGAAGAGGTCAGCGGTGCTACATTTACGATTTCCAACCTGGGGATCTACCCCGTGGAGCAGTTTACGGCGATTCTGAACCCGCCCGAGGTTGCGATCCTGGCGGTGGGGCGGGCGCAGATGCAGCCGGTGTGGAACGGCAGCGTCTTTGAGCCCAGACGGCAGCTTCAGGTCACCCTTTCGGCCGACCATCGTGCGGTGGACGGGGCGGTGGCGGCGGCTTTTCTGGCCGAGTTGAAGGAGCTGATCGAAGAGCCGGCCCGTCTTTTGTTGTGACAGGGGGGGGCTGTACAACCACCTTGCAGTGCAAACAACCCTGACGATTCCTGCTCTGTTTTGGGGGGAGCCGTCACATGAAAGAGGAGTCAGGGGGAAGCCGCATGTCCCAAAAAACGATCATCGCCCATTTCATGCACGAGTACGAGGAGGCTGCTGCGAGCGCAGCGATGACGCAGACGGAGCGGGCGCAGGGGTATTATGTTGGCCAGATCGATGAGGCGCTCATTCCTCTCTTGGAGGCGCAGGGCGTGATCGTTCAGCTGTTGGATGAACCGCTCTCTTCTCCGGCTGCGCTGGTCGAGTCTGCCCCTGCCGATGCGGCGTTTGCGTTGGACAAGGGGATTGGGGAATCGGATTACGTGGCTGCGCCCGCAGACTTTTACGTGGTGGAGCTCAGCGGGCCGGTGTTGAAGGGCCGTCGGGACGAACTGCAGGCGCTGGGCGTAGCTTTGCTCGAGCAGTTGGCGCCGAGTCGTTTCACGGCGCGGCTCAGTGTCAGCCAGCTCCGGGCCCTGCGACAGTTGCCCTATGTGCGTGGCGTGCAGATCTACAAAGAGATGGTCTCCGGCGCAGCGATGCCCAAGGGGGTGCTGGCGGACGTCCAGGTTGTGCAGACGGTGCCGCAGGGGCTTCTCTACGATGTGCGTCTGCACCGTGTGCAGGATCGCGCCGTTGTGCTCGATTGGCTGGGGGCCAATCAGGTGGCTGTGGTCGCTGCGGGTGGGCGCAAGGTGCGCGTCCGGCTCTTTGAGGACTCTCCGTTGCGCAGCGACCTGGCGCGGTTGCCCGAGGTAGCGGTTGTCGAGCGCTATGTCGCTCCTGAACTGTGCAACGACCTTGCCCGCCAGCTGCTTGGCATCGATTCTGTCTCTTCTGCCACGCCGACGGTGCCCTACACGGGGGTGGGGGAGGTGGTTGGTGTGGCGGACACTGGCCTTGACCAGCTGCACCCCGACTTTCAGGGGCGGGTTGTCGGGGTCAGGGCGCTCGGCCGCCCAGGCGACGCCAGTGACCCCAACGGGCACGGCACCCATGTGGCCGGTTCTGTGGCGGGTGACGGTGCAGCGTCTGCTGGGACGATTCGGGGGACAGCGCCGGCGGCGCAGCTTTATTTCCAGTCGATTTTGACTCGTGATGGAACATTGGGCGGGTTGCCTGCGGATCTGAACGAATTGTTCGACGAGGCGTACCAGGCTGGTGTGCGCATCCACAACAACAGCTGGGCCTCACGCACTGCCTCGCGCTACACCAATCACTCGATTGAGGTCGACGAATTTGTTCAGAGCCACAAAGATATGCTTGTTGTGATTGCTGCGGGCAACGAAGGGGATGCCAGTGCAGCGCTTCACAGCCAGCCGGGTTTTGTAGATTGGCTTTCGATCGGGTCGCCTGGCTCGTCGAAGAATGGTCTGACCGTAGGGGCCAGCCGCAGCAACCGTCAAAGTGGCGGCTATGCCCAGTTTACCTGGAAGCAATTCAATCCTGGTCATTTTCCGCAGGTGCCGATTGCTGACGAGAAGGTATCTGGCGACCCGGAGGCGCTTGCTGCGTTCAGCAGCCGTGGACCGTGCGACGACCGCCGCATCAAGCCTGACCTGGTGGCGCCGGGCACCGATATTTTGTCTGTTCGGTCGTTGACGGCACCGGCCGACAAGTTTTGGGGGCTGTACGCTGCCAACCCGCGCTATGCGTTTCTGGGGGGGACCAGCATGGCTGCGCCGCTGGTTTCGGGCTGTGCTGCGCTTGTGCGCGAATACTACCGTACGCAGCGCGGCCACATGCCAAGTGCTGCGCTGCTCAAGGCCACGCTGCTCAACGGTGGGCGTTCGCTCACTGCGGCGGATGCCTTGGCCGACCACGGGGATCTGCCCAACTATCATCAGGGGTTTGGTTTTTTGTACATGCCCTGGGTGCTTCCCAATCCGAGTGTCTCTTTTGAACTTCAGTTTTTGGATACATGGCAGACGCCTGCGCAGCAGCTTCCTGACAGTGGCAGCCGCATCCGCATTCAGTTCAGCGTCAGCGGTGGTGCGTGGCTGCGCATCTGTCTGGTCTGGACCGACCTGCCGGCGCGTGCGTTGCAGAACAACCTGGATCTGTTTGTCCAGCATCTGCCTTCCCGGCAGAAATGGATGGGGAACGGCAATTTGCCTGGCAGCCTGAAGATTCCGGACCCGGAGAACAACGTGGAGGTTGTGCGGCTGGACAACCCGCTGCCGGGGGAGTATCTGGTCCAGATCACGGCCACCAATCTGCTGGCTGGCCCGCAGGACTATGCGCTGGTCGTGGCCGGCCAGCTGCAGGGGGGGCTGGCTGTGTTTTGACCCTGATCCACGACCACATGCCCGCCAAGAAGATCGGTGGTTTTTGACCGCACCTGTGCTCTCTGCAGGCACCCGGGGAGGCTTGTGCGGGCACAGCTCGCCCCCATGGCAGAAACGGTCGAAGAAACTCGAATTGGGCAAAGGCTCAATAGCATTTTTCTGACCGTCGGTGTATTATTTTCAACATCTTTTATGTCTGTTTGCCAGTGTAAAAATCACGAGCTGCTATGCCAAACGAAACCCTTCTTCTTCAGCTGACTCAACTGACCGAGACCTGCCTCCTGCGCCAGAAACGTGCTGCTGCGGTGCTGTCTGCGTTCAAGCTCACCGGCGATGCGCTCAGCAAGACGGTGCGTGCGTTGCAGGAATACGCGACCGAAGAAACTACGGTTGCAGCAGCCCAGGATGCATTTGCCCGCGTCAAGGTCAAGGAAGAAGGCATCGATCCGTTGGCCCCAGAGCTGCGTCGCGAGGTCAAAAATCTGACCCTGCTCCTCTCTGCACTCAAAGAAGCCTCCAACGCGCTGCGCGCCGAACCGGTGGATGTGGCTCGGCTGGACAAGGCGTTGGTTTTTCTGCTGACCCGCAAGGAAGCTGCCGTCGCTGCGTTGATCCCGTCGTTGCAGAGCGAGCTGGACCTGGCTCAGCGGGCGCTGGGGGATGAGTTTGGGGTGAAGCTGCGGGCTGCTCTGGAGTCGTTGGGGGTACATCTGGGCGGGCGCCCTCCCAAGTTTACGATCGGCCGCTTTGAGCTGGACGCCAATTTCGCCCGCCGTTCCTGTGTGTTGCGCTACGGCAAGGATACGGTCGCTCCCCATCTGTCGATCACGGTAGAAGCGGTTCTCAAAGCGTACCTGGCAGCTGTCAAAGAGATCGAAAATCGCCCTGTGGGGGGCGCGGCCTGGCTGGCGCAGTTGTACGACGCGTATCAGACGGTGCAGCGCAAGCGTGCCAGCACAGCCAGCCGCGTCAATGTGGTCGATGTCTATCTGGAAGTGGTGATGCTGCGGCAGGGACGCACCTTTGCGGGCGAGCCCAGCAAGCGCACCTTCACCGAATACAGTCGAGCCCAGTTTATCTATGATTTTTACCGGATCACTGGGCAACAGCGGCTGGTCCACCAGGGGATGCAGGTCAAAGTGCACAGTGCAACCAAGTCGCAGACCGACAGCCCGACCAAAAGCATGTGGATTGTCGAGGGGGATTCCCCTTACGATGGGCGCTACATTGCCGACATCGAATTTGAAAAGGAGTAGCGGTTATGTTGCCGGAACCACGGCTTGCCCGCCAGATTGTCGAGACGCTCGGCCAGTCGGGAATCCCTCCTTCCAAAGGAGTCAGTTACTACAACGCTGGCAATGAATCGCTGCTCAACGCCATCGACACCCACTATCTGGGCTCGTATCTGGCTGAGGGGGGAGCGGTCTTCAAGTTGGTGGTGGGTGACTACGGCGCAGGCAAGTCACATTTTCTGTACTGCGTGCGCGACCGCGCCTGGCAGCGCAATTTTGCAGTCAGCAAGGTCGACCTGAGCCCCAAGGAGAGCCCGTACGACGACCAGCGGCGCGTCTACAGTGCGGTGGCCTCGGCGTTGGTCTGGCACGAGCTGGGTGGGCTGGGTGAAGACGAACAGGGGTTGACGCGCTTTGTCGAGGGGACCCTGCGCCGGCTGCTCACCCCGCAAGGGGTGGATCTGGGGGAGCAAGGGGCGGAGGCGCTGCCCGAAGTGCGTGCGTTGCTGCAGACTGTGGCCAGCACCGCCATCGACAGCCTCAGCTACCACAAGGCCATTCAGGGGTATCTCACGGCGCTGCTGCGCGGCCAGACAAGACGGCTGGAGTCGTTGGAGCGCTGGCTGCACGGCGAGGAGGTCAGCCCGGAGGACATGCGCGACCTGCGCACGATCGGGGTGACAGAGAAGATCAACAAAAACAACGCGTTCAAGATGCTCCGTTCGCTCTGTCAGACAGTGCGCGCGTTGGGCTACAGTGGGCTGGCGCTCCTTTTTGATGAAGGGGACCGCATGTTGAGCATCGGCGGCAAAGCGGAGAAGACGGCGACCGACAACCTGCGCGAGGTAATCGACCGCTGTCGCGAAGACCTGCCTGGCGCGCTGTTCATGTATGCGGTGCCGCCCGATTTTCTCAACACAGTGGTGCCCAAATATCCAGCGCTGCAGCAACGTGTGCAGGCTGCCAACTTTTTTTCGCGCAGCAACCCATTCAGCCCCCAGATCGACCTGGAGCATCTCGACTTGCCCGACGAGGAATTGCTCGAACAGATCGGCTACCGGCTGCTGCCGATTTTTGAACTGGCCTATGGGCTCAAGCTGAACCAGGAGGTGCAGATGGGCAACATCCATGCGCTCTCTGCAGCGGCCCGCGGCGCCTACCTGGCGATCAGCCATCGTCGTCTTTTTGTCAAGACGGTGGTGACCGAGTGGTATCGGCAAAAAGAGGAAGGTGAGGTTGCGCTGACGCCCGAGGTTGCGGCTGCGCTGATCAAGGGGCAGAGCGATGCACTCACTCTGCTGGCTGACGCACAACAGAGTCCTTATTGACGAGGTAGCCTGTGGAGCCACAAACGGTTCATCATCCACATTTTGGTGCGGGCCAGCTGCTCAAAACCTATATGGGCGGCTACGAATGGGAAGTGCTTTTTGCGGCGGGGCGCCGTTTTCGTTTGCCTGCCAAGGAGTTTTCACCTGCGTCTTACGCGGCGCTGTCTGTGCAGCCACAGCCGCTGGCCGAAGTGGCCCCCCGGCTGCCCCTGGAGACAGACCAGTTTCGTGCCCGTCAGACGCTGGAAGCGCTGCGGGTCGGCATTGTGCCGATCCAGGATGCTGAGACGTTGACGATCGGGTTGGAGGCGGAGCGGGTCACGCTGGACCGGGCACTGGACCGCAGCCACGAACGGGGCGGCGACGTCCTTGCTGTGATTGGGGATTATGGCTTTGGCAAGAGCCACTACATCGAGCTGGCCGCGCGGCGTGCGCTGCGCGAGAATTTTTTGGTCGCAGGGGCCAGCCTGGATCTGGTAGAGGTGCCCCCCAGCAAAGCACACAAGATTTACGAGGCGCTGGTGGTCGCTCTGCGCTACCCGGACAGCGCCCGGCAGGGGTTGCTTCCCCTGGTCGAGAGGGTGCTGGCCCAGCCGGGGGCTGTGGCCGAGTTTGTGCGGCTTTGCCCACGCCCGGTGAACGAGTGCCCGCTGGCGGCTGCCCTGACCGCGCTGCAGCAATGCCCCAGCCAGAGCGCGCTGGAGGAGACGGTGGCGTGGTTGAGCGGGCAGACCAAACCGCAGACCGACATGAAAAGCTGCCTCAAACGCCCGCCCCGTCTTTACATCAACGGCGAGAATGCCCGGCAGTACAGCTATCTGCTCACCGGCATCGGGTTGTTGGCTACGCTGGTCGGCTACAGCGGCATCGCTGTGTTGATCGACGAATCAGAACATTACTCGTTGTTGCGCGGCGCACAGCGGGAGCGTGCCGACTCTTTTTTCAAGGCCATGATTGTCAGCGCGCTGGGCCTGAACAATGGGCGGATCGACGCCCGTCGCGAGATTCCAGAAAACCCGCGCGCCGACTATCCGGTCTGCTACAGCTCGGAGCCTCATCTTTTCTTTCTGTTTGCGCTGACCGAGAGTGTGGACCGCATGGCTGTAGGCACCTGGCTGGCACCGTCCCATCTGGTGCGGCTGGACGACCGCTTTATCGAGCGAGATATTCGTGAGTTTTACAACACGTTGCTGCGCTACCACACCATGGCCTATGGCTACACGGCTGCACCGGAGCGCTACGCGGAGGCCGCTGCGGTGGTCCCCGGGCTGCTGGCGCGGGCGCTGGCACAACACCGCATCAACCTGCGCGAGCTGATCCGCAATGCTGTGACGACGTGTGACCTGCTTTATCTACACCCGAATTACATGGCAGAGACGATGACGCATGAGTTGAAGGCGGGTTTGAAGTTGTAGCGGTTGAACCGGCGGGTGGGTGTTGAACAGCGCAGAGAGGCCTGTGGACGAGTACAAATTGATCAAGGCGTGCCTTCCGCGCACCTGGTCTCCTTTTTTTGCCCGTCACGGCAATTTTACCCCGGCGCAGGCAGCGGCCATTCCGCTGCTGCTTGCCGGGCAAAATGTGATGTTGTGTGCGCCGACTGCCAGCGGCAAGACCGAGGCGGCGCTGGCCCCCCTGATCGAGCGGTATCTTGCCCCTGAGCGCCAAACGATGCAATTGACCCTGCTGTATCTCTTGCCGACCCGGGCGCTGGTCAACGACATTGCTGGCCGGCTGACAGCCCCGCTGGATCGGCTGCGCGTGCGGCTGGCGGTGAAAACCCGGGATCGAGACGACTTTGACCCGCGACGGCCTGCTTCGATTCTGCTGACGACCCCAGAAAGTCTGGATGCCTTGCTGGCCAGGCGGCCCAAAGCCTTGACCCAGGTGCGTGGGGTCGTGATCGACGAACTGCATGTGCTCGACGGCGATGTGCGCGGGGACCAGTTGCGCGTGCTGCTTGCGCGGCTGCGTCAGGTCCGCACCTTTGCAGCGCAGCAGGGCGATGCCAGCGATGCGGCTGTGCAGTATGTGGCACTTTCGGCGACGGTGGCGGCGCCGGAGAGCGCTGCCGCACGCTATTTCCCGGATGCCCGGGTGGTGGTGGTGCCGGGGGGGCGCAGCCAGCAAATCTCCCTGCGGGCGATGGCTGCAGAGTCGGCAGAGGCGTTGTTGGCGTTGTTGGAAGAATTTCAGGCGCTTGGCTGGCGCAAGGCGCTGGTTTTCTGCAACACCCGCGCCGAGGTGGAGCTTTATGCCACGGCTGTGCGGCGCATGGGGTCGCCGTTTGGCCAGCAGGTTTACGTTCACTACTCCAACCTGGATCGGCTGCGCCGTCGCGAGATCGAGGAACAGTTTGCCCAGGCGGACGCTGCGATCTGTTTTGCCAGCAGCACCTTGGAGTTGGGGGTCGACATCGGCACAATCGATGTGGCGGTTCAGATCGGTGCACCGGGCAGTGCTGCGGCGTTTGTGCAGAGAATTGGGCGTGCGGGGCGGCGACGGCAGACGATCCAGGCGGTCTGTTTTTTTCGGAGCCCGCTGGAAGAAGCGCTGCTGCGTGCGCTGCTTGCTGCGCCCGAACCTGTCCCGACCCGAGCCCCGTTTCGTGCTTCGGTAGCGGTGCAGCAGATTTTCAGCCTTTTGTTGCAAAGCCCGACCGGGGCGATACGCCTGGCTTCGTTGAGTCTGCTTTTTGAGGGGGTCATGGCCGAAAGCGAGCTTGCTGCGCTGCTTGGCGCTCTGCAGGAAATGCGCTATCTGCAGAGTGCCCGGGTGGGAGAATGGCGTGCTGGCGAGCGACTCAATCGGCTGGTCGACCAGCAATCGTCCGAGCATGCGCCGATGAGTCTCTACAGCAACATTCAAAACCGCCCGCCGACGGTAAAAATTCGCGATCAGAACAGCCAGCAGATCGTGGCTGCGGTGGACCCTCTCTGGTTGGATCGTGAGCTGTTGACGTTGGAAGGGCGTTCGCTGGATGTGACCTGGTTTGACGGGGAGGCGTTGTGGGTCACGCGGGGGGGAACGCAGGGGGAGCAGAGCCGGCTTCCCTTTTTGTCGTCGCGCCAGCTGCTCAGCTTCGAGCTGGCACAGCAGCTGGCGCTTCAGGTCGGGATGGGGGTGGGGGAGGCGCCACTGTTGGAGACAGCCGAAGGGTGGCTGCTCTTTCATTGGCTGGGGGATGTCTATGGGCATCTGCTCTTAGCGCTGTTGCGTCCTCACCTGGCGGTGAGAGAATCGGTGCAACCTGGGTTGGCGCTGTTGCTGGGCGAGGAGCCGCGCGCGCTGCCTTCGATCGGGGGGGAGCAGGTCGAGCGTTTCCTGTACGCGCAGGTGCGCCAGTACGAAGGGATGCTGGCGCTGGGGGCATACGCCCATCTTTTGCCTTATGCCAGCCGGCAGCAGGCAGTGGCAGCGCAGTTTGATGTGCCGCGTTTTGTCGAAGGTGTCAGCCGGCTGGCGCTCTGTGCTGCACCTGAGCAGGTGCGTGAGGAGCTGGCAGCACTGCTTTACAAAAGCGACTGCCAGTGTTCCAGATAGTGCTCATAGGTAGTGGTGATCAATCTGCTGACCGGCAGTTCGCCGTTTTTGTCCCTGCGGACCCACTCTGGCCACTTCAGCGAGAGAATGGCGGATCGTACTGCGGCGTGTACATGGTGGGCCTTGTCGGAGACGGCTTCGATGGGCAGGTTCTGCGCGCGCGCTGCATCTGCGGCGTTGACGGCATCGAGCTGCTCAGACGGGTCGTCGTTGGGTGCAAGTTCGAGCACGCTGTGCGCGGGTTCACCGCTGATCAGATGACGAAGCAGGTAGGTTTCCCAGAGGGTGAGGTGGGCAATCTGAATTTTGGGCGACCAGCTGCCGTCGAAGGAAGTGTCCATGGCTGCCTTGTCTGGCAGCACTTTTTGGAGTCGATCCCATTCTCGGTCGATGCGAGCCAGCAGATCTTCTGGGCTGGTGGGCAGGCCGCTGTACTGTGCGAACAGGGTACGACGAATCATGGCAAGGTGGTTCCAGCCGTGGGCTGCGGAATTGCGCAAAATATCGGCGAGTGTGATTCTGCCTGTTTCGGGGTGGAGGCCACTGCGTTGCCACTCGTCTTCTGCCACTGTCTTCCAAAAGGAGACCCAGCGGGTGTGCAGCCCTTGCAGCAGTTCGACCGTAGCGGAGATAGGGGCTGTTCTGCTGTCAGCCAGCGCCACCCAGCCATCCCGGTCATAGGCGGGGAGTGTGGGTTCGCTTTCGGTGAGAATCAGCTTGCAGCGAATGAAATTGTTCATGTGGGAATCAGCCAGGTGGTGAAGATTCTGGGCAATTGACCATTCTCCAACCAGAAAGGGAGTGGTTGATTCGAGTTCGTCCACAGTTGCGGTCAGGCGGGCCAGTTGGTGGGGCAGGCGGGCCAGTCTATCGATCTGTTTCTGACGAAGGGCATGAAGTTCATGAGAGGCAGGCATGGCATAGCTCCCTTTGCAAAGAAGAGGCTGGAAGGCATTTAGTATACAGGCTCCGGTGTGCGGTGCACAATATGCTGCAGGTGTGCCTGGTGGAATGTTTCCTGGGCAGGGTGGGGGCGCTGACTTTCGGATCGAGGTGGCTGGCACCAACTGGCTGGGGTCTGCCTGCGCTCCTTTCCGCTGAAACCGGCGGAGAGGAGCGCAGGTGGGTGTGCTCCGCGGGGACGGTGGGCGAGCGGTTTAGAGGGCGAGCGCGGTTTCGCTAGGGCGTTTGAGGATCGCCATGCGGATCGCCGTGCGTTCGGCGCCTTCGATATCGACTTCAGTAAAGCTGGGGACGACGGCGAGGTCGAAGCCATCCTCGACGAGGTAGCTGCGGGCGATGGTGACAGCTTTGACGGCCTGGTTGAGGGCGCTGGCGCCGATGGCCTGCAGCTCGGCGTGTCCTTTTTCGCGCATGATGCCTGCAATGGCACCTGCAACCGATGCTGCTCGTGATTGACTGGAGACTTTGATGAGATCTGCCATAATGTTGTTCTCCTTGGGCAAATCCAGCGACCGTCTGTGGCGGTGTGCTGGAGACAGTGAGGAAGCGCAGTTTGCTTGCCTCTTTCTGGCTTCAGGATAATACAGGCTGCGATGATGGGGTGTTGATGTGGGATCAACGATCTTGGGGGCGCTCAAAGTTCTGTGGCCAGCAGGGCCCGGAGCAGGTAGGTGATCGAGACGGCGCCGGGGTCGGGGTGGCCCAGGCTGCGGGCGCCCAGCTTTGCGGCGCGCCCGCGCCGGGCGACCAGGCTGCTGGTGGCGGCGGCTCCTTGTTCTGCTGCGGGCAGGGCGGCTTTCCAGGCAACTGTCAGCGATTGGGTTGGGGGGGGAGCTGCCAGCGCGCGGAGAAAGGGGTAGAGGGCGTCGAGCAGGGTTTTGTCTCCGGGCTGAGCTTTGCCGAGGCGTGCCACCTGGTCGGCACCGGCCCGCAGGGCTGCTGTGACAGTGGGCAGGTCACAAGGGCCATCCCCCAGCTGCTGGCCGGCTGTGGCCAGCAGCGCGCCGACCAGCGCGCCCGAGGCGCCGCCGGCATCGGCGAAGGCGGCGCCGGCTTGTTGCAGCAGCTGGCCGCTGCTGCCCGTGGCCCCGGTGAGGGCGGCGCTGGCAGCGCGCAGCCCTCGCACCATAGTGGCCCCGTGGTCGCCGTCACCGGCGGCGGCGTCCAGTCGGCCGAGTTCGGCTTCGTGTTCCACCATCAGCGCCAGGGCTTCTGCCAGCCAACGGTGCACCACACTCTGGGCAACAGCGTCCATTCAGATCCTCCTCAAAATTTCGTATAGGCGGCAGAAGTGCAAGGGGCATCGAAGAGGGGCAGCAGCTCGTCGTCGAGCCAGCAAAGCGAGAGCGAACAGCCGGCCATATCGAGCGAGGTGACCATTTCAGCCACGACCGGGTGGTACGGTGCCAGCCCGGCAGCCACCAACAGCCGGTGGACATCTTTGTAGAGGACGAACAACTCTTCGTACTGGGTGGATCCGAGCCCGTTGAGCAGAACGCCGACCCGTGGGGGGAGGGCGGCCGGGGCGTTGGCGAGCAGGGTTTCGAGCAACAGCCCGGCGATCTCGTGGGCAGGGCGCAGATGGCTGGACTGGATGCCTGGTTCGCCGTGGACGCCGAGCCCCAGCTCCATCTGTCCGGGTTCGACCACAAAGAGCGGTGCAGACTGGCCGGGCAGCGTACAGCCGCCGAAGGCGACCCCAAACGAGCGGGTTTGGTCGTTGGCTTTTTGGGCCAGCCGTGCGACGGTCTCCAGGTCATCTCCGCGGGCGGCGCTGGCGCCGGCGATTTTGAAAACAAAAAAATCGCCGGCGATCCCGCGTCGTTCGCTCTCTTCGCCTTGGGGGGCAGAGGCAACATCGTCGGTGACGCGCACGGTGCGCACCTCCAATCCTTCGGCCTGGCAGCGCTGCTCGGCCAGGTCGAAGTTGAGCACATCCCCGCTGTAGTTGCCGTAGCAGAAGAGCACGCCGCCGTCGCCGGCTGCGGCTCGGGTGACCCGGTAGATCTGTTCTGCCGAGGGGGCGGCGAAGACATTGCCCATGACGGCGGCAGAGGCCAGGCCTGGCCCGACATAGCCGCAGAAGGCAGGGTAGTGGCCTGACCCGCCGCCGATGACCAGGGCGACCTGGCTGCGTGGGCGAGGCTGGGTGGCGATTACCCCGGATGCATCTGGCACACGGCGCACCAGCCGACCATATGCGGCCACGAACCCTTCGATCAACTCTTCGCGGAAGTGGGTGGGGTCGTTGTACAAGACGGTCATGGGAGGCTCCTAGATTCGGATGAAGGTGGCGGCCTCTGGCGATTGTCGCAGGGTCTCCAGGTCGGCAGCGTTGGGCAGCTGGGGGCGGTCGCGCTGGCTGTTGACGATGCAGAAGAACCCGAGCGGTTCGGCGCCGGTGGGCTGAAATTGGTGCCAGGTCCATGCCGAGACCTGCACCAGGTCATACAGTTGGATGGGGTAGACGGTGTGGCCCAGCAGCACGCGGCCGGCGCCGCGTGCGACCAGCACGGCATGTTCGTGTTCGTGGCGTTCCAGCGTGGAGTAGCCACCGGGAGCCACCTCGAAATAGCGCCACTGGAAGGCCATGGCGCTGCTTTCGAAGAGAATCTGGCGGGTGACGTCTTGGAAGCTGCTGCCTTCCTGTTTGTAGGCGTGGAGTGCTGTCTCTTGCCAGCGGCATTCGCCCAGGTGTGTGCGCAGAATCATCGTGTGCCTCCGCGTACATTGTCGACAAAGGTGCGGCTGCGTTCCAAGAGCGCGTCACCTGCCATGTAGAGGCTGCCGCCGATCAGCAGGATGGTCTCGTTGCCATAGAAGGTGACCATCTCGCCGACCCGGTCGACCTGCATGCCGCCTGCGGGGACGGGGAAGGCAGTTCGGAGGGGGCCCCATGGCTGGCGCAGATTGTGGGCGAGCTCGAGGCAAGTTTGTGGGCTGTAGGTGAAGCGGCCGCCATAGTTGGGATAGATGACGGCGTCGGCGCCGAAGAGCCGAAAAATTTTGCCGAAGAGCAGGTCGGGGGCGATGCGCAGCGCGCCGGCGAAGGCTGGGTGAGCCATCACCGCCATGCCCAGCCCGCTGGCCACCAGCTCGTGCATCACGGGCAGGCCGACCAGCATTGGTTCGAGCATCACCATCTGGACGCCGAGGTCGCGGCAGATATGTGCTTGTTCGGCCAGGGTGCGTGGCCCGCCGAGCAGATTGGGCACGTAGAGGGACGTCCGGCCGGTCTGTGCTGTGGCCCGGGCCACGGCGGCCTGGCAGGCGGCGACGCGTTCGGCAAAGGGGGAAAAGGGCTGGTTGGCCAGCCCATGGTCGTCTTTGATGAAATCGATCCCGGCGCAGGCAAAGGTGTAGCAGAGTTCGGCCAGCTGGGCGGAGGGGATGCCCTGTGGTTTGAGTGCGGTGCAGGTGAGCGGTCGGTCATAGCCGTTGACCAGGGCGCGCAGCCCGGCGCTGCCCACCTGTGGTCCGACAAACAGATGCAACTGCTCCTCGGGGAGAGCGACGTCGGCCAGCAGCACGTCGCTTTGCAGCGAGGTATTGCCAAAGAGCATGTTGAGCCACTGTGCCGGGTCGTCGCCGGTAGTGGCGCGGGCCAGCTGGATCAGGACCTCAAAGGTCTGGGCGGGGCCCTCCTCGGCGGTCAGCGGGCGGATCGAAGCGACGCGACCGAGGATATTTTCGACGATCTGCGGGTCACGCACTGCAAGGCGGGGCAGTTCCACGCTCTGTTCGAGGGCCACCCCTTCTGCTCGGCTGGCGATCTCTGCGGCGGTGGAGCGGATGTGGTAGGTGACGGTCAGAGAGTCTTGCACAAACTGTTCTCCTCTGGTGGATGGGGTTGCGAATTCAGGCCCGGACGGTGGCAGAGCGCAGAAAAGCCAGTGTCTGGGGCAGATCGACGATGTCTGACAAACATTATTCTTTCTCTGGGGCAGGGGCTGTCTGTTTCAGATAGACTTGAATCTCTTCGACGGTGCTGAACTGCAGGGCGGTCTCGGCGATTCGGGCGGCGTCTGCGGTGTGCAGCTGGCGGATCTGGGCTTTGACGGCTGGGATGGCGGTGGCGGTCATGCTCAGCTCATCGAGCCCGAGGCCGACCAGCAGCGCGGTGGCGCGCGGGTCGCCGGCCAGTTCGCCGCAGATCCCGACTGGGATGCCCTGGGCGTGTCCGGCCTGGGTTGTCTGACGGATCGCGTGCAGCACGGCGGGCTGGTAGGCGTTGACGAGCCCGCCGACTGCGGCGTTGCCCCGGTCGGCGGCCATGACATACTGGGTCAGGTCATTGGTGCCGATGCTGAAAAAATCGACCAGCCGGGCCAGCTGCGGAGCCAGCAGCACGGCGGCTGGGGTTTCGACCATGATTCCCCGCTGGATATCTTCGTCGAAGGGATGTTGTTCGGTCTGAAGTTCGGCGCAGATTTCGTCGATCAGGGCGTCGACCAGCACCAGTTCATCCCAGGTGCTGACCATCGGAAACATGACACGGACAGGGAACTGGGCAGCTGCGCGCAGAATGGCGCGCAGCTGTGGGCGAAACAGTCCTGGGTGGTCGAGGCAGTAGCGCAGCCCGCGGTGGCCGAGGAAGGGATTTTGTTCGTGGGGATAGCGCAGATAGGGGAGCGGTTTATCGCCGCCGACATCGAGCGTGCGCACGATCAGCGGGCGGCCTTGGAGTCGGCGTGCGGCTTCCAGATAGGCTGCGAGCTGTTCCTCTTCGGAGGGGGGAGATTCGCGGTCCATGTAGAGGAATTCGGTGCGAAAGAGGCCGACACCTTCGGCGCCGTTGGCCAGTGCCATGGCCAGGTCGCCGGGCAGGTTGATATTGGCGGCGACCTGGATGGTTTGTCTGTCCAGTGTGATGGCAGGGGCAAGGGCCTGTTGTTGGGCCTTCTGGCGCTGCGCCAGCCAGGCTGTGCGCCGTGCCAGAAGGCGGTCGCACAGGGTTGGGTCGGGGGCAGGCCAGACCAGGCCGTTGTCGCCGTCGAGGGCGATTGTCTGGCCTTCCCGGATCGAGGCAACTGCGGCGGCGCCGATCCCGGTGACGGTTGGGATGCCGAGCGAGCGGGCGAGGATGGCGCTGTGGCCGGTAGCGCCTCCTTCGGCGGTGACGATGCCGAGCACCTGATCTGCGGGCAGGCGGGCCACGTCGGAGGGTTTGAGTTCGGCAGCCACCAGGATGGCGGGTTCTGGGGGGGCAAAGAGTGGGCTCTCTGCGGGGAGGCCGGCGAGCAGGCGCAGCACGCGCTGGCCGGCGTCGGCCACGTCATCGGCGCGGCGGGCCAGGTAGTCGTCTTCGAGTGCCCGGTAGCGAGCTACCATGCTGCGCAGCGCCCAGTTCCAGGCGCTGGCGGCGTCGATGCGGCGCAGTTCGATGGTTTCTTCGGCGCTTTGGATCAGATCGTTGTCGTGGATCATCAGGATCTGGGCGTCGAAGATGCCGGCCTCGGCTGCGCCGGCGCGTTGGCCCAGCTCGCTGCGCAGTGCGCGCAGCTGTTCGATGACGGCATCCACTGCTGCGCGCAGTTTTTGTCGTTCGGCGGCAGGGTCGTCGGTGGTCTGTTCTTCGAGATCGAGGGCAGGCAGGCGCAGCCGGTATGCGGGCCCGGAGGCGGTGCCAGCGGAGGCGGGCACACCGGCAAAGCTGTCGCCGCCGGCGATGACAGCGGCTGCTGCGATAATTTCGAGTGGTTCGGTCACCTCGATCGGGTCGCCGAAGTTATCGAGGGCGAGATCTTCCAGGGCGGCCAGGGCGGCTGGTGCATCGGTGCCTGTCGCTCGGACGACGAGGAGATCCTCCTGGCGAACGCCGAGGGTGACGACCTGGTTGAGGCTGGTGGCGGGCACGGTGCGGCCGTTGTGGGTCAGGGTGACCTGGGCGTCGTATTGGGCGGCGAGGCTGACCAGCCGTGCGGCAGGCCGTGCATGCAGCCCGAGCCGGTTGGGCACGATGATGGTCAGCTCGGCGTAGGCGGTGGGATCGGTTGTCGGCGTTTCTGCGGACAGGGGGGGCAGGGAATGTTGCCAGGAAGCGAGCTGTTCGTGTTTGGCGGCCAGTGCGCCGTTGGCTTCGGCCAGGACCTGGGCCAGCGACCCACCGATGCGGGCGCGCACGGCGGCGGCCAGGGCGCCTTCGACCAGGGGGGCGGAGGCCAGATGGACCCGTTGGCGTTGGTCGTCGGGCAAAAAATCGAGGGCGCTCTCGGCGCTCATGAGGGCGCTGCCCAGATCCATCAGGACGAGAACCTCGCTGACCTCGTCTTGGCTGAGCAGTTGCTCGATAGCGGCGACGACTTTGATGGGGTCGGTGCCGATTGGGGCTTCTGGCAGGTCGGTGCCGCCGGCGGCTGCCAGGGGGGTGCCACCTTGCACCATCTGGTTGACCAGTTCGAGGATTCCTTCGGCCAGTCGGGCGCTGTGGGTGACGAGGACCAGGCCGATCATGTGGGCTGCTCCTGCGTGAGGAGGGCGGCGTTGGTCACTGTCTCAGACAGGGAACGGAGGAGGAGGTAAGTGGAGGTGGCACCAGGGTCCTGGTGGCCGACGCTGCGTTCGCCCAGGTAGCTGGCGCGGCCTTTGCGGGCTTGCAGGGGGATGGTGGCGGCCATGGCCTGTTGGGCGGTGGCTGCGCAGCGTGTCAGTGCGGTGGTGAGCGGCTGTTCGGCGGCCAGGGCCTCGCGCAGTGTGGCCAGGGCTGGGGTCCAGGCATCGATCATGGTTTTGTCGCCCAGCTCGGCGCGACCGCGCTGGACGATGCCATCGCGTCCGGCTTCGAGCACGGCGAGCAGGTCGGCGTCGTCGAGTCTGTTGCGGTCGCCGGCCACAGCAGCGGCTTTGAGAAAGAAATTGCCGTAGAGCATTCCGCTGGCGCCGCCGACTGCGGACATCAGGGTCATACCGGCGGTTTTGAAGAGAAGGCCGAGCGACTGGTCCGGCTGTGCGGCGATTTTCTGGGCGACGGCGTTGAACCCGCGGGCGATATTGACGCCATGGTCTGCGTCGCCGATGGCGGCATCCAGGTCGGTGAGGCAGGCTTTGTGTTCGTCGAGCAGCGTGGCTGCGTGGTGTAGCCAGGCTGCGACGGTCGCTGCGCTGATCATGTGGGCCTTCTTTCGGTTATACCCCCCAGCGCAGGGCTGGGGTTTTGACAGGGGCATCCCAAAAATGCAACATTTCGTCGTCGACGCGGGTCAGCGTGATCGAGCAACCTTGCATATCCAGGGAGGTGATGTAAGCGCCGACCAGGGTGCGTGCGATCTGGATTGAACGTTGCTGGCAGAGGGTCGCCAGTTGGCGGTAGACCGTGTAGAGTTCGGAGACAGGGGTTCCCCCCATGCTGTTGACCAGGGCGATCACGCGGTCGCCGGGCTGGAAGGGGGCGCTGGTCAGTTTTTGTTCGACCCAGCTGCCCGACTCCGGGTCGAAGCTGCGCACGATGCGGGTATAGGGGGGGTCGTCGAGAATTTCGCCGGCAAGCAGGGTGGTCACCCTGTCGGCGTCGGTGATGGGGATGCGGCGCTGGCCAGGTTCGCCGTGGATGCCGATGCCGATCTCGATCTCGTCGGGGCCGAGGTCGAAGGTCGGTTTGCCGGCGGCTGGGGTGATACAGGAAGTGAGGGCCATTCCCATCGAGCGGGAGTGGAGTGCGACCTTTTGGGCCAGTTCGGCCACTGCGTGGAGGGAAGCGCCGGCCTCTGCTGCGGCGCCGGCGATCTTTTCCACGAGCAAGGTGGCGCCGACCCCGCGGCGTCCTGCTGTGTAGAGGCTGTCTTTGACAGCGACATCGTCGTCGACGAGCACGGTGCGTACGGGGATGCCGTCGCCGTGCAGGAGTTCGGCTGCGGTTTCGAAGCTGAGCAGGTCGCCGGTGTAATTTTTGACGACGAGCAGCACGCCTGCGCCGCTGTTGACAGCCAGGCCGCAGGCGTACATCTGGTCGGGGGTGGGTGAGGTAAAGATTTCGCCGGGGCAGGCACCGTCGAGCATGCCCATCCCGACAAAGCCACCGTGCAGCGGTTCATGTCCGCTGCCGCCGCCGGAGACAAGTGCGACCTTGGCTGGAACGGGTGCGTCTGCGCGCACGATGAACTTGGGGTCTGTGGAGATGTGCAGCTGGTCGGAGTAGGCCAGCGCCATTCCCTCCATCTGTTCGAGGATCACGGCATCGATCGCGTTGATCAGTTTTTTCATAGTGGCTCCGTCAGAAGGGTCTGCTGGCTTGCCGGCCGACTGGGGTCGGCAAAGATCGGGTAAGAAAGAGCGGTCAACGGGTGGCCTGCAAAGTGATATTGGGTTTGTGGCCGTCGGTTCCGAACAGGGTGATCCGGTCGAGGGGCAGTTGTGCCCAGACTTCTTCGGCCAGGGTATGTCCGATCTCGGGTGCAACCTTGGCTTTGAGCGAAAAGGGTCCGACGAGCAAGGTGACCAGGTACTGGCCGCCGACGACGATGGCGCGGCTGGTGACTCGGGCAGGCACTGTATCGGGCTGTGCAGCGGGGAAAATGCGCACATGTTCTGGGCGGATGCCCAAGGTGAGTCGGTGGCTGCTGGGGGTGGAGAGACAGACTGGCTGGGCGAAGAGCGGGCTGCGGATGATTTCGGCGGAGGGGGCTGGCTGGGCGAACCCTTCGATAAAATTCATCCCGGGGTTGCCCAGGAACCAGCCGCCGAACACATCGTTGGGGCGGTCGTACAGTTCGCGCGGGGCTGCATACTGGACGATGCGTCCATCTTTCATCAATGCGATCTGGTCTGCCAGGGTCATGGCTTCGGTCTGGTCGTGGGTGACGTAAAGAATCGTCTGGTTG
>CAIOHJ010000288.1 GCA_903858085.1 uncultured Chloroflexota bacterium | reverse complement strand
GAGAGATGGGGCACGCGCAGTAAAAGGGATTGGGCCGCACACCCAAAATGTCCGGTTGAGGGGGCTGGCGAGAGCGCTGCTGGCCTCTTCGGCCAGACAACCAACCGCAGAGGGGGGGGCAGTCGCCCCCCCCTCTGCGCTCTCCTCTCTGCGCTGTCCCTCGCACAGGCGGCTGCGCGGCCAGAGGCGTCGCCGACCGCCGGAGCGACTATGGGTCTGAAGGCGCAGTATTCTGATGTGAAAATAGCCCGGTTTGATGTGAAAATAGCCCGGTTGTTCTGAAAATAGCCCGTATTTTCATCGTTAACGGTGCCGCCAAGGCATGATGCCTATACTAGAAATAGTGGGCCATCGAACAAGCCCTCCTGAGAAGAACGTGTGGTCAAAAATGGTGTGTTCCTGCGCAGGGGGCCACCGATGCAGCTGGAGACAGGTACAAAAAGAATATGCAGAGCCACCCGCCCTCCCCGTTCCGCTCGATCAAGCAGTTTGTGATCGGCGCCCCTTTTCCCAACAGCGCAGAGCTGCACGAACGGCTGGACAAAGTGCGTGCGCTGGCGGTGTTCGCCTCGGACCCCATCAGCAGCAACGCCTACGCGACCGAGGCCATCCTCAGCGTCCTGATCCTGCTCGGCAGCGGGGCCCTCTCCATGACCCTGCCGATCGCAGCGGGGATTGCCGCGCTGGTGGTCTTGGTCGTCTTCAGCTATGTGCAGACCATTCTCCATTACCCGGGCGGGGGCGGGGCCTATACGGTCACCAAAGACAATCTGGGCAGGATCCCTTCGCTCTTTGCAGCGGCCGCCCTGCTCATCGACTACACCTTGACCGTCTCCGTCTCGGTCTCGGCTGGAATTCGTGCCTTGACCTCGGCTTTTCCAGAATTCTACGACGCTCGGGTGCTTCTTGCGGTCGCAGCGATCGCCCTTCTCACCTGGATCAACCTGCGCGGGGTGCGCGAGAGCGGCACAGTCTTTGCTGTGCCAACCTATGCCTTCATCGGCGGCGTTCTCTGTGTGGTTGTCCTGGGCCTGGCCCGTTCCTGGGGGCTGCTCGGCGCGCCGTTGGAGGCCCATCCTATCTGGATCCCGCCAGCTGACCCGATCAGCCAGGCTGCCTATGTCTGGCTGATTTTGCGCGCCTTCGCCGCCGGGTGTACGGCACTCACCGGGATCGAGGCGATCAGCAACGGTGTGCAGGCCTTCAAACCGCCGGAAGCCAAAAATGCGGCTGCCACGATGGTGTGGATGGGGGTCGTTGCCATGACACTTTTTCTGGGAATCTCGTTCCTGGCCACCCAGCTGGCCATCGTCCCCACGGAGAACGAAAGCGTGCTCTCCCAGCTCACCCGCAGCGTGGCTGGAGATGGGTTCCTCTACTACTGGGTTCAGATCTTCACCATGTTGATTCTGATTTTGGCCGCCAACACCGGCTACCAGGACTTTCCGCGGCTGAGCTCTTTTCTGGCCCACGACGGGTTTCTCCCCCGTTGGCTGCAGAACCGGGGCAGCCGTCTGGTCTTCAGCTCGGGCATCCTGGTGCTGGCGATCCTTTCATCGCTCATCGTGATCTTCTTCCGCGCCGACGAAATTGCCATGCTTCCCCTGTACGCGCTGGGGGTGATGCTCTGCTTCACCCTCTCACAGGCAGGGATGGTCCATCTGATGGGGCGGGTGGGGCAGGTGCCGCCCGGCAAGACCGTTCACACAACGGCCACAACCCTCCACCATGAGGCGGGCTGGGGCTGGAAGCGCGCGGTCAACGCGGTCGGCGCCGTGACGACGGGGGTTGTCTTTGTGGTGCTGGTGGTGACCAAGTTTACAGAGGGTGCCTGGCTGGTCATCGTGGCCCTCCCGCTGCTGGTCTTCTGGCTGCGCTCCATCCATCGCCACTACGACGCGGTCGCGGCCGCGCTGAGCATCCATGATATGAAACCGATCGACAAGGTCGAAATCGCCGATATCGCCATCGTGCCCATTGCCGACATCCACCGCGGCACCTTGCGGGCCCTCAAATACTCGCGACGGCTGGCCAGCCAGGTGCGTGCCGTCACCGTCGTCACCAACAACGAACAGGAAGGACGCCTCCGCCGACGGTGGAACAGCTTCCCAGAGCTGACCCACGGCATCTCTTTGGATGTCATTCGCTACGAATTTCGCGACATCCTCTCCCCGCTGATCGAATACATCGAACAGATCTCAGAACAAGACTACCCCTCCTCGCTCATCACAGTCGTCATCCCAGAATTTGTACCGGAGTCCTTGTCAGCCCATCTGCTGCACAACCAGACGGCGAATCTGCTGCGGATGCGGCTGCTGGGCCACGAAAATATCGTGGTGATCGACATCCCCTATCATATCCACGACCCACACGAGCAGGACCAGGAGAAGCCCTGGCAGACGCTCCATTGACCGCACATGTCTCCGGCCTCCTGTGCGGGGCCGGAGACATGTGCGGTCACAGACCCGTCACGCGCAAACGCCTTCTGCCACAGCCGCGGCGACCTCTCGACCACACGCAAAAACGGCCCGCACGTGCCCGGATTTGTTATACCTGGCTCTGCCTGGCACGCCCTTCGTTCCAGCTTGCATCTCTGATCGCGCTCCGCCAGCAGCCTGAGCAGTTACGCTAAAATTTAGCAATTCAACTTTGCCACAAATGGAGTATCTTTACATCTTCTCTCTCTATTCAATTGTCAAGGTGCGAAATCTAGGCAAAGAAGCACTACTTCAGGTCGAACCGCTGCTCCCATGCCGCAGCACGCCCGGCAAAAAACAGCCCGGCACCCTCCCCTGCCACGATCGGCTCACTGCCCCACAGGAGAGTCGATCGGAAATTTCTCGTTGATCAACATCATCGGCCGATTTCCAACCAGGATCCGATAGGTGCGGCTGATAAAACGGTTGCCTGTGTGCACCTCGATGGACTCCGGCAGGTCGGCAATCGTCTCGCGGCCATACCACAAAATTTCTCGTCGGTTCTCCAGCTGGCTGTTGAGCAGAATTCTCCCAAGCCCTGAAGGCTCCAAATCCAACCCCCGCAGCACATCCGCCGGCAGACGGTCGACCAGCAGCAACGAAACTGCATAGGCATAGACTGTCGCGCTGTACCGGCCACGCAACAAGACCTGACGGGCGATCACCGACGTGCCAGCAGCGGCTGCCAACCACACATGCTCCTGCTGCAGCTGCTGCTCCTGCTGACGCAGACGCACCACGTCGATCGGTTCCAACAGATAGGCTTCCAGAAACTTGGTCACTGTCCCATCCATCGCCACCAAAGCCCGCTGAAAAGGCGTAAGGGTGCGCAAATTCACAGGCTGCCAATGTTCCGGCATCGCCCCCTGCATCACCATCAGGTCAGCAAATGGATCAAAGCCACCACTTTCCAGAGCTCCCTGGTTTTTCTGCCCTAAACGCTCCAACATACGCTCGCTCCCTCGATAGGTCCATTCTGTGCTCTGCCGCTGGCTGGGCAATGCCTCCGGAAAGCCCCCGGCCCTTGCCCACCTCTGTACGCCCTATTATAGACGATCTACGTCAGCCAACGGCGCGCCCGCCGCCGGAAAACTCTCTGCCGTTGCTGTTTGACAACTTGCACACCTGCAGGTAGACTTGTTGGTAATTGAGAAAAATTCTCAAATTAAAGGGTACAAACAAAGGAGAGAGCGATGAAACGCCCCTGCCCACAACCTATCTGGATGCTTCTTGCCCTGTGGATCGGCGCAGTGGCGGGCTGCACTGCCCCTCTGCAGCCCGCCTCCCCGCCAAGAGAGCTCCCAGACACGACGCAGAGCACACTGCCCAATCCTGCCCCCGTCCCCCTGGCCGACGGGCAAAAATTACGCGTGGTGGCCACCACCAACCTGATCGGCGACGTCGTCAGCCAAATCGGTGGAGAGACGATCGAGCTCACACAGCTGCTGCCGATCGGCGCAGACCCCCACAGCTACCAGGCCCGCCCCGACGATCTGCGCGCCTTGAACAATGCCCATGTCGTCTTTGCCAACGGACTCCACCTGGAAGAAGCCATGCAGGATGTGCTCGGCAACCTCGACCCCCAGATCCCTCTGGTCACGGTCAACTTCGGCGTGGACGCGCTGGAATTCCATCCCCCAGGTGAGGAAGAGAGCAGCACAGAGACAGAGCACGAACAGGAAGGACACGACCACACCGGGTTCGACCCCCACACCTGGATGGACGTGCGCAATGTCATGCGCTGGACCGAGACCATCGCTGCGGTGCTCGCTGCCCTTGACCCAGCACACGCCGACGCCTACGCGGCCAACGCCGCCCGCTACCAGGCCCAGCTGGACGAACTGCACGCCGAGATCGTCGCCGCGGTCGCCCAGATTCCAGCCGAGCGGCGGTACCTGGTGAGCGACCACGGCAACCTGGGCTATCTGGCCCATGCCTATGGGTTCACAGTGGCCGGCACGGTCGTGCCCTCCTTCAGCACGCTGGCCTCCCCTTCGGCCCAGGAGCTGGCACACCTGCAGACACAGATCGCCGCCGAGAAGATCCGCGCCATTTTTGTGGATACCACCGTCAACCCGGCTGTAGCCGCACAGCTGGCCGCCGACACCGGCGTCGCCGTGGTCCCAATCTACACCGGCTCGCTGAGCGACCCCTCAGGACCAGCCGCCACCTATCTCGAGCTGATGCGCTACACCGTCGGCCAGATTGTCGCTGCTCTGGCAGATTGACAACGGCAACACCGACGCTGTATACTGGTATCCAATTGAATACCGTTGTGCATAGGTGCCCACATCCGTTTAGCGCCCTCAGCAGAAGACGCCAAACGGAATGCTTTGAACAGATGCTTTGAACAAAATGCTTGGAAAGCAGTGGGTCTGGCGAAGCCGGTGTAAGTCCGGCACTGTCCCGCAACTGTGACCGGTCTCTGCGACCGGAAGTCAGGTCGACCCCCTATGCACGTGCGTGTCAGCCCTCGCGGAATGGGGTGTGCCGTTGATTTTTTGAATCATGGACACCTTCTCGTACCGCCGAGAAGGTGTTTTTTTTACAGGAGAGACCATGCAACGTTGGATTGGTGCCGGGGTGATGGGGTGGATCGCAGTGTTCGCTGGCTGGGTGTGGATGCCAACCACGGCTGCCGCTGCTCCTGGGCGCGCTGAAGTGCCGGCGGCGACTGTACAGCAGGAATATACCGCTACCCTGCCGAGCGCGACGCTCGTCGTCCAGCTCGATGACCGGCGCAGCCTGGTGCGCCGGGTACCCTTCTCCTCGACCACCTCGGGGTTGGCTCTGTTGGAAGCAACCGGGCTCGCCGTGGCAGTCGCCGAAAGCAATTTTGGCGCTGTGGTCTGCGCCATCCAAGGCACCGGCTGCCCAGCCGAGGAGTGCTTCTGCGACGATCGCCAGTACTGGAACTACAATTTTTGGACAGAAAACGGCTGGCAGCCTTATGCGGTCGGAGCGGCCTCTTCTGTCATCCAGGCAGCAGGGGCGGTCGAGGGGTGGCGATGGGGAGCGGCAGAGAGCCAACAGACCCCTGCAGACCGGGCGTTGGCGGCAGCACAAGGGCTTGCCTGGCTCCATGCCCAGCAGGATCCTGCCACCGGCGGTTTTGGCGAGAGTTTCAGCGCCGCGGTGGAAGTCATGCTTGCGCTGGGCGCCAACGCCGAAAAGCCCGCCAGCTGGCTGCCAGCCAGCGGCCGACGCTCCTTGGAAACGTTCTGGCTGCTGCGTGTAGGCCCCTACAGCCGCGTCAACGCAGCCGCTGCGGGCAAGGTCGCTGTCGCAATGGCTGCCACAGACCTCTGCCAAACAGCCCGCACCGCCTCCCCCGCCTTCTGGAAGGAGGCGTCCACCCAACAGAGCCCCCCCGACGCTGGGTTCGCAGTCTGGGGAATTTTGGGGGCCGCCGCTTTGGGAGAAAAAATTCCAGCCAGCAGCCTGACTGCGCTGCGCGCACAACAGCGCGCAGATGGTGGCTGGGAATGGCAGGCCGACTTCGGCAGCGACACCAACACGACCTCTCTGGCGATTCAGGCGTTGATCGCCGGCGGCGAATCTCCTGCGTCAACGTCGATCGCGTCCGCCCTGGACTTCCTGGCCAGCGCGCAAAGCGCGGAGGGCGGCTTTGTCTACGACCCGCGCACCATGGACTACGGAGCCGACGGCAACTCAACCGCCTATGTCCTCCAGGCCCTGCTGGCAGCCGGCGAGGATCCGGAGGGGGAACGTTGGGCCAGACCGGACGGCACCCCGTTTCAATTTTTGCTCGGGCTGCAGCAGGCCGACGGCGCCTTCGCATGGCAGCCCGGTACAGGCGGCAATCTGCTCACCACCGCCCAGGCCGTGGCTGCTCTGCTGGGCCAGACCTATCCGTTCGTGGTGCGGCCGCCAGAATCCTGCGCGGCCCGCCGCACACGTTTGACGAGTGAGGAGACGATTTCTGCGCAGCCGTGAGGAACTCTGCAGCGGCCAGCCCCGCTTTGAAAAACTCTGGCCGGCGCTGCTGGCTGCGCTCCTGGCTGGAGGGCTGACAGCAGCGCAGCCAGCAGCGCCGGCCAGGGCACAGAGCGACAGCCACGCCGGGCTGGTCGTTGTACACGGAGATGGCAGCGTCGTGACCCGGTGCGTCCCCTTTCCAGAGGAATCCATTCGCGGGGACCTGCTGCTGGCACGCAGTGGGCTGGAGCTGTCGATCGAAGCCAACAGCATGGGGGCGACCCTCTGCCAGATCGACGGCGAGGGCTGTGCCTATCCCCAGCAATCCTGTTTTTGCCAGTGCACTGGCAAAAGCTGTCTTTACTGGTCGTACTGGAGGCTTGTGGACGGCGACTGGCTCTACAGCAACGCCGGAGCTGGCAACACCCAGGTGCAGGATGGCCAGGTCGACGGCTGGCGGTGGGGGATCGGCACCGTCGATCGCGCCCAGCCCCCGCCAGCCATTTCGTTTGCTGAAATCTGTCCAGAGCCTCCCCAGCCCGCCCCCCTTCCCGCCCGCCTGGCGGCCGAATCCTCCCCGCCGACGAAGCCCCCCTCGCCCCGCGCAACCCCGCCAGGGGGGACGCGGCCGCAGCAGACCTCCGGGCTGGGCGCCGGGCAGGCCCTCGCCCTGCTGCTGAGCGTGTTGGTGGCGCTCCCTGCCGGTGCCCTGGGGCTCCTCTGGCTGCGCCGCCTTCTGCGTCGGGGCCAGCCATGAAAAACGGGCTGACGGCTGTCACCTATGGGCTCACCAGTGTGGTCGGGGTTGCAGCGTTTCTCTATCCGTTCTGGCTGCCCCAGCTGGCCCAGAGCAGCGACCAGACCCTGGCGCGCGCCAACGACAGCGCGCTGATGGTGGCTGTCTTGGTGGGCATCTGCTTCGCCGTGCTGCTGCTGGAAGTCCAACAGCAGGCGGTCAGTGCCCAGACCATTGCCCTGCTGGGGGTGCTGGTCGCCATCAACGCAGCCTTGCGTTTTGCCGAAGTGGCGCTGCCCGGCCCCGGCGGGTTCAGCCCAATCTTTGTGTTGATTGTGCTGGCTGGCTATGTGTTTGGGGGCGGGATTGGCTTTTTGTTGGGAGCGTTGACCCTGTTGGCCTCTGCGCTGGTCACCGGTGGGGTCGGGCCCTGGCTGCCCTACCAGATGTTCACAGCGGGCTGGGTCGGCCTGAGCGCCCCCCTCTGCCGTCCCCTCATCCGCCTGCTGCAAGCTTGCTGGCCAGAGGCAGGGGGCGCGTGGAGCCCTGCCCACAAAGAGGTTGAACTCTGGGTGCTGGCCCTCTTTGCCGGCTACTGGGGGCTGCTCTTTGGGGCGACCATGAACCTTTGGTTTTGGCCCTTTGCCGTTGGGCCTGCCCAGATGCACTGGCAGCCTGGGGTCAGCCTGGGCGACACCGTGCAGCGCTATCTGGTGTTTTATGTCGTGACCTCGCTGGGCTGGGATCTCATGCGTGCGCTCGGCAATTTTTTGCTGGTCTTTTTTCTGGGCGCAGCCGTTGTTCGGGTGCTGCGCCGCTTTCAACGGCGCTTTGCGTTTGTCTACCAGCCCAATCCTGCGCTGGCCAGCCCTGCGCAGGCCAGGCCAGCAGGGGCCGCCGAGGGACGATGACAGCAGCGCTGCCTCCCGAAACGCCTCCCCGCGACAGAGCGCGCGCTGCGTCACAGCCGTTGCAACCCCTCAGCTGGGCAGGGTGGGCTGCAGCGGTGGCGACGATCGCAACCCTGACGCGCCAGCCAGTCTACCTGCTGCTGCTGCTGGCCTCGATCGGGGCTGTACGCTGGCGGTGCGTCCAGGAACCTGAAAAGCACAGCCTCTCGTCGCTGCGCCTGGGGCTGCTGCTCTTTGCAAGCACCGCCCTGGCCAACTGGGCAATGGTGCGTGCTGGGACAACCGAGCTCTTTGCATTGCCAACCTGGATTCCCCTGCTGGGGGGAGCCTGGACGCTGGAGGCCCTGGCCTACGGCGCCCTCAACGGGCTGGCGCTGGCGGCTTTGCTCGTGGGGTTCAGCCTTCTCCATCAGGTTGTGGCTGTGCGGGCGCTGCTGCGGCTGACCCCACGCGCCTACTACCCGGTCGCAGTGGTGCTTTCGATCGCGGTGACCTTTGTCCCGACCACGCTGCTGCAGCTGCAACAGATCCGAGAAGCACAGGCTGTGCGGGGGCACCGTCTGCGCGGGGTGCGCAGCTGGCTGCCGCTGATCGTACCGCTGTTGGAGGGGGGGCTGGAGCGTTCGTTGCAGCTGGCTGAAGCAATGGTGGCGCGCGGCTTTGCCAGCCCCGCCGCTCCCCACGCGCGAAGGGCACAGGGGCTGGCGCTGGCCGGTTTTGCCAGCCTCGTGGTCGGCTGGCTGTTGCAGCTGGCCATTGGAACGCTGTGGTGGACGTCCCTGCCGATGGTTGGCGGTGGGGCTGCCCTCTTGATCGGGCTATGGCATGCCGGACGCCAGCATCCCTACACAGTCTATCGCCCTCACCCCTGGCAGCGCCGGGACTGGATCGTGCTGGCAGGGGCGCTGTTGGCGGCCGGTGCCTACCTGCTGCCAGTTTTTGACCGCAGCACCCTCTTTTATTCCCCCTATCCGACCCTGACCGGACCTGCGCTGGACTGGCGAATCGGGCTGGCGACAGCAGGGCTGCTGTTCCCTGCCCTGCTCCTGGAGACGCGATGATTCAACTGGAACATCTGACCTACTGCTACCCGGGGGCCACACACCCTGTGCTGAAAGACATTTCGCTTGAACTGCCCGATGGGCAGCTGATCCTGCTGATCGGGCCCTCCGGCGCCGGCAAATCCACCCTGCTGCGCTGTCTCAACGGGTTGGTCCCGCACTTCAGCGGGGGAGTGCTCAGCGGCAGGGTGCGTGTGGCAGGGCTGGACCCCGTGGCAGCCACCCCACAGCTGCTGAGCCAGCACGTCGGATTTGTCTTTCAGGATCCAGAAGCCCAGTTTGTCACCGACCAGGTCGAGGACGAAATCGCATTTGCACTGGAAAATGCGTCCATGCCCCCCCAGGCCATGCGGGTACGGGTCGAGGAGACCCTCGACCTGCTCGGCTTGACCCCCCTGCGGGACCGTTCGCTCCAGCAGCTCTCCGGGGGCGAACGCCAGCGGGTCGCGATTGCGGCAGCCCTGGCCTTGCGCCCCAAACTTCTGCTACTGGACGAGCCGACCTCACAGCTTGACCCCAAATCTGCCGAAGATGTTCTCAACGCGCTGGTGCGGCTCAACCACGACCTGGGGCTGACCATCCTTTTGGCTGAACACCGCCTGGAGCGGGTGCTGCCCTTCGTCGACAGCGTGATCTCTCTGCCGGCAGCCGACGATGGAGCGCTCCTCTACGCCGACACCCTGGCGGCGATGCAGGCAGTCGAGCTGGTGCCCCCCCTTGTGGCCGTGGGCAAGGCGCTGGGCTGGCAGCCGTTGCCTTTGACGATCAAAGAGGGGCTGCGCTTCAGCCGCCCGTGGCTGGCAGCACAGCGACAGGCGGGCACGGTGCTGCCGCTGCAGCGCAGAGAGAGCCAGCGCCCTGGTGAACCCACCCTGCAGGCACGCGGGCTGCGGGTCCGCCTCCGCCAACAGGAAATTCTGCGGGGAGTCGATCTGTCGCTCTGGCCTGGCGAGATCGTCGTATTGATGGGACGCAACGGTGCAGGCAAAACCACGCTGCTGCGCACGCTGGTCGGGCTGCTGCGCCCCTGGGCAGGAGATGTCTCCATCGGCAGCCGTCCCCACGCAGGACGCACAGTGGCCGAAATCTGCCGCCAGGTCGGCTATCTGCCCCAGGACCCGAACAGCCTGCTCTTTGCAGAAAGTGTGCAGGACGAACTTCTCGTCACGTTGCACAACCACCAGGGCGCTGGAGCGCTTCAGCAGGAAGGCTTTCCCAGCCAGCTGCTGGCACGCCTGGGGTTGGCCGACAAAGCCGCAGCCTACCCGCGCGACCTCAGCGTCGGCGAACGACAGCGGGTCGCCCTGGCTGCGGTGACGGTGACCCAACCGGCAACACTGTTGCTGGATGAGCCGACGCGCGGGCTGGACTACCGAGCCAAACTGGCGTTGGAACAACTGCTGCGAGGCTGGCGCGACGACGGCACGGCGATCCTGGTCGTGACCCACGACGTGGAGCTGGCCGCTGTCATTGCAGACCGGGTGATATTGATGAGCCAAGGTGAAATCATCGCCGAGGGCCCCCCCACAGAGGTACTGGCAACTTCCCCATTCTTTGCCCCACAAAT
>CAIOHJ010000287.1 GCA_903858085.1 uncultured Chloroflexota bacterium | reverse complement strand
CGCAGCTGCGCGATCTGGCTGGCTGTGTAGCCGAGCAACTCGGCCAGCACTTCCTCGGTGTGGAAGCCCAATGGCGGCGGCGCACTGCGCACGGTGGCTGGCGTGCGCTCAAATTTTGCCACCGGCCCTAACAGTGCAATCCGCCCCAGAGTGGGATGCTCAACCTCTTGAACCATGCCGCGGGCCTGGACCTGGGCATCCGCAAGCGCAGCTGGAATGTCATTGATCGGCCCGGCCGGCACCTTCTGCTCCGCACAGAGCGCCAGCCAGACTGCGGTCGAACGGGTCCGCAGCAGTTCCTGAAGGAAAGGGACCAGGACGCTGCGGTGCTCGACGCGTGCCTGGTTGGTGCGGAAACGCTCCTCTTCTGCCAGAGCCGGAGAGCCAGCTGCCTGGCAAAATTTGCGAAACTGCTCATCGGTCCCGATGGCGAGGGCCAGATGGCCGTCGGCCGTGGCAAATGTCTCATAAGGCACAATGCTGGGATGGGCATTGCCGTACCGCCGAGGGGGGTCGCCGGTCGCCAGATAGTTCTGCGCCACATTGGCCAGCCAGCCAATCTGCGCGTCGAGCAGGGCGATATCGATCCACTGCCCCCGCCCACTGGTGGTGCGTTCGTGCAAGGCAGCCAAAATCGCAGTCGCCGCAAAAAGCCCCGCAGTGATGTCGGCGATCGCCACACCGACTTTGCAAGCTTCGCCTTCTACCGGCCCTGTGACCGACATAATGCCCCCCTGGGCTTGCACCACAAAATCGTAGCCGGCCTGCTCGCGTGCCGGGCCGGTCTGTCCGTAGCCTGTGATCGAGCAGTAGAGCAGGCGAGGGTTGCGTGCAGCGAGCGTGGCGTAGTCGACCCCCAGCCGGGCAGCGTCCCCTACTTTGAAATTTTCGACCACAACGTCAGAACAGAGGGCAAGCTGCTGGACAATCTGCTGGCCGGCCGCTGTTTTGAGATCGACCGTGAGGCTGCGTTTGTTGCGGTTGGCAGTCAAAAAATAGGCGCTCTGGTCCCCGACCCAGGGCGGACCCCAGCCACGGGTGCTGTCCCCGCTGCCCGGCTCCTCTACCTTGACCACATCAGCCCCGTAGTCAGCCAGCACCATCGTGCAGTAGGGGCCAGCCAGCACGCGTGAAAGGTCAAGAACCCGGAGGCCAGCCAGCAGAGACATCTCCAAGTCTGCAGCCGCCCTGTCAGCGAGCACCTGTCGCTGCCAGCAGCAGGGCCAACAGCGCGGTGCGCGGCACAATGCTGGAACGCTCAATATACTCGTGCGGGCTGTGGTCCAGCCCACCGATCGGGCCCAATCCATCGAGAACAGGAACCCCCTCGGCGGCGACAAAGCTGGCATCCGACGCTCCCCCCGTGCGGGTGCCAGCCACAGAAAACCCCAGTTGGGTCGCCAGCTGTTGTGTCAACCGCTCCAACACAGCCACAGCAGGCGTGTGTTGCATGGCTGGCATCCCCATTGCAGGGTTGACCTCCAGAACAGCTCGGGTGCCGTCGAGCACAGGCTGGGCCAACCGGGCACGAATCTCCGCAATCAGAGGAGGGATGTCGGCGTCGTGCCAGGCACGCAGATCCAGCTGCGCCCAGGCCTCCTCGGCAACCACGTTGGGCTGTGTGCCTCCTGCAACCCGCCCGATGTTGACAGTGACCCCCGGCACCCAATGGTTGAGCCGGTCGATCTCGACCAGGTGGCGCGCCAGGGCAAGGAGGGCGTTGCGCCCCTTTTCAGGCTCGACACCGGCATGTGCTGCCTGGCCCGAGACACGCACCGTCGCCCACACCGCACTCTTGCGCGCGGTTACAATATCGCCGTTGGCACGTGCCGCCTCCAGCGTAAAGGCGACATCCACCCCCTGTGCAGCCTGTCGAATCAACGGCACCCCAGAGCGTTCCTGGATCTCTTCGTCGCTGACAATCAGAAAATGCACCGAACCGTACTGCTCCCAGCCCACGGCGTCCAGCGCCCGCAGCGCGTAGAGGCCGGCGAGGAGGCCACCTTTCATGTCGCAGGTGCCAGGGCCCAGGACGCTGTTGCCGTCGATGCGCAGCGGGCGCGCTGCGGCTGTACCGACCGGAAAGACCGTGTCAGCGTGGCCCAGCAAGAGGATGCGCTGCCCACCTCCTCCCTTGCGGTGGGCAAGCAAGTGGTCCCCCAGCACAGACTGGGGAATTCGCTCGACGGTGAAGCCCACTCTCTGCAGCTCGTTTTGCAGCCAGGACTGCACCGCATCGACACCCGGTTTGTGGTGCGTGCCAGAATCGACCGCAGTCAGACAGCGCAAGTCCTCCAGATATTCGTCCAGGTGCTCTTGGAGATAGGTCACAATTTGTCTCTGCACACTCACCTCCTCCGCTGTCTCAAAGCTGTCTCAAAGCTGTCTCAAAGTCGCCCATGACATTGTTTGAACTTCTTCCCACTCCCACAGGGGCAGGGATCGTTGCGGCCAGCACTGGCCAGCGCCACTGCCAGTCGGCGATCCTGCTCTTGGTAGTGCTGCATAATTTCAGCCGGCGCACGGCGCTGGCGCAGCAGCGCGACCATTCGACGCATCGGCTCGTCCACGTGATGGAAAAATCGTTTGAACCCAGCACAGAGATAGTTGAGACCTGGCTCGCCCTCTGGCGTAGTCAGAAACCGATCTTTGGGACAGCCGCCGTGACAGGCAAAGCGGACCTCACAGCCCCGGCAGTAGCCGGGCAAAGAATCCAATTTCTCCTGTCCAAAGCGCTGCTGCTGGGGAGAAGAGACCAGCTCGATCAGAGGGGTCTCCAAAATATTGCCCAGCCGGTATCCCGGTTCGACAAAGTGATCGCAGGAATAGAGATCGCCGTTGTGTTCGATCGCCAGGGCCAGCCCGCAGGTCTGAGCGTGTACACAGAGACCAGGCGGCTCGCCGAGCCAGTTGGCCAGCGCCACATCAAACATCTGCACATAGACTCGACCGACATCGTGGCGCACCCACTCCTCGAAGACCTCGATCAAAAAATCGCCGTACTGCTCTGGCCGCAGCGAACGGTCTGTGACCTGATCTCCTGCCTGCCTGTACAAGGGACGGTCCCGCCACGAAGACCCCGGGGCAGCAATCTCCTGGCCCTCAGCGGGTACCCGTTCGAGGATCGGGATAAACTGAAGAAAGCGAGAATGGCATTCGTCGCGCAAAAAGCGGTACACTTCGAGGGGGTGGTCGGCATTGGCCCGATGCAGGGTCGTCAGCGTGTTATATTCGACCCCCTGTTCCTGCAGGGAGCGCAGCCCGCGCAACACCTTGTCAAAGGTGGGCTGATTGCCTTTGTCGACACGATAGACGTCGTGCAGCGGCTGCGGGCCATCGATGCTGATCCCGACCAAAAAATTGTGCCGCCTCAAAAACCGTGCCCAGCCCTCATCGATCAAGGTGCCGTTGGTTTGCAGCGAATAGATCACCCGGACGCCGGGCTTGCGATATTTTTCGACCAGTTCGATCGACCGTTCAAAAAAAGCGAGCCCCATCAGGGTAGGCTCGCCCCCTTGCCAGGCGACTTGGACCTCAGGCGCCGTGTGGCCCTCGATCAGCTGACGAAGATAGGCTTCGAGCAGCTCATCTGCCATCCGGAAACGACTCCCCGGATAGAGCATCTCTTTGGAGAGGAAAAAACAGTAAGAGCAGTCTAGGTTGCAGAGAGCACCGGTCGGTTTGACCAGCACATGGAAGGCAGGCGGTCTGGGCAGCACGGTCGGTTCCTTGCAGCAATGTCAGTCGGGCGCAGACAGAGTGCTTGTTTCAGTGCCTGGGTGTTGGGGCGAGAGCTCTGCAAACCGTTCGGTGCTCCCTGAATGGGGCTGCTTGTCCGGGCCAACCTCTCGCACAGCCTTCAGAGCTGGTTCTTGAGAATCTGCTCTGCGCTACACCTTGAGAAAACGCTTTTCACGCAGTCTGGCCGATTTGCCCTGTCGGTCGCGCAGATAGTACAGCTGGGCGCGACGGACGCGTGCCTTGCGCAGCACTTCGACCTTCTCCACAGTGGTGCTGTACACCGGAAAGGTACGCTCGACACCTACACCATGTGCGCCGGTACGACGCACCGTATAGGTAGCACCTGCCGACTTGCCACCCCGCATCGCAATGATCACACCCTGAAATGTCTGGATACGCTCGTTGCGCCCCTCGACAATTCGCTGATGGACGCGAACCGTATCTCCTGGCGCAATGTCAGGAAACCCGGCGTTCAATTCTGGCTGTAGAGAGGCCATCAGTGCATTGGTCATCACACATATCCTTCGTCAATCATACTTCGTCAATCATACTTCGTCAATCATACACAGCAGCGGAATATCCATTCGGTGTCCGCGTGCAACTGTTTATATCTTACAGTTGGTTCAACTCAAACACAATAGCACAGTTGACAGCTGTTGCCAAACTGACAGGGGAATCGATCGCCGATATTGCAGCGTCCAAAGGCAGAATCTCGCTTGTTTGAAATTTTGTCGGCTGTCCTGACCATTCTATAATGGCTGAGGTCGCGATCAACCAGGGGGCAGGGTGCGTGCGGTGTCCAGGAGCCCAGGTCAAAAAATTATGGGTCTGATTCAGCTGTCGGCCAGCCATGCTGGCGCAAAAAGGCAAGGTCTGCAGCAGACAAACGTGCCCGAGAGAGCAGATCGGGACGTTGCTCCAAGGTGCGCAACAACGCCTGTTGTCGGCGCCAACGCAGGACATTGGCATGGTGGCCGCTGACCAGGATGGGGGGCACGCTGTGGCCCCGAAAGGTAAAAGGGCGTGTGTACTGCGGCCCTTCGAGCAGCCCATCCAATCCCGGCGAATGGCTGTCCTGGTGAGCGCCGGAATCATCGCCCAAAGCGCCCGGTTGCAGACGGGTGATGGCGTCG
>CAIOHJ010000286.1 GCA_903858085.1 uncultured Chloroflexota bacterium | reverse complement strand
CTTTCGATAGAAATGTCGACGCTTGTGGCAGACGGGTTGGCCGGATCCAAGAGGACCGTGCCACTCCACTTCTCGAAGACCCCGCGAGTCTTGGCGACCATCATGTGGCGCACAGAGAACTGGATTTCAGAATGTGAATTGTCGATTTGGAATGCCATCAGGGTACCTTCTTTTTGTAAATGTGTGGTTTAACAAGCCCGTACAGAACCATAATACTTTGATGTTAAATGATTTGTTGTAGAAAATCCTACAATCTTGCCAAACTCACAGGAGTGCTGGCAGGCCTGGACGAAGGGAGGGGAGATGGCGCGGGGTCTTTGGGTTCTCGGTTTTTTGTGTGTGTGGGGGGCATCCTGGCTGGCCCCGGCTGGGAGCCGGGCCTTTGGGGAAGGGATGGCGCAGCTCCCGGGCACGCTGCACAGCTACGGGGCGCGCAGCGCCTGGTTGGCCTGGGCGTGGGCGGGGGAGAGGCTCTGGCTGACCGCCGACGGCGGGGTCAGCTGGGAGGATCGCACGCCGGCGGGGCAGCCAGCGGCTGCGGCGGTGGACTGGCTGGATACGGTGCATGGCTGGGCTGTCTCGTTGGATCCTGCGGACCCTGGCAGGTTTCGGTTGTCCGCCACAGCCGACGGCGGTGTGAGCTGGCAGGTCAGCCAGCATCCGCTGCCTGTCCATGCGGCGAGTCTGGCGGGGGATCTGGCGCTCTTTTGGCTGGATCCGCAGCACGGCTGGCTGACGTTGCGCCTGCTGACGAGCAGCAATTTTGACCGCGGTCTGCTTTTGCGCACCGAGGATGGGGGCCGTTCCTGGCAGCAGGTGACGGCTCCGGCCGGCAACCCGGTCGTCTTTGTGACCGCTCACACTGGCTGGATGGAGGGTGGGGCGGGGCGAGAGATCTTCTGGCAGAGCGACGACGGCGGGGTCAGCTGGCAGGAGAGGGAGGGGCAACCGCCAGAGGCAGGTCGTGGCTGGTGGCGGCTGGATCTGGCGACCAACACCTTGCAGCGGCGTCAGGAGGAGGGGGGGTGGTCTACGGTGTTGCGTGGGGAGGCACCCCGCCTGGCTGGAGTGCGGGGTACGGGAGAGGTGAGCGCACTGGAGGGACGCAGGTCTCGTTTGACCGGCCCTGGCTTTGACATGTGTGAGCTGGCGGGCGAAGAAAACCTGCGCCGTTGGGCTCTGGAAAGCCCGTATCGGGCTGTCAACCTCTACATTGGCGGTCTGCTGCGTGCCTGTCCCAACCGTTGGCTCGACGCCACACTGTTGGCGTCGCTGACTGTGCAGGGCTGGCGTTTTATCCCCACCTGGGTGGGGCCACAGGCCCCCTGCACGGAGTATCGCCAGCGTTTCGACAGCGACCCGGCGGTGGCCTATGCGCAGGGCCGGGCGGAAGCTGAACAGGCGTTGCAGGTGGCCAGCGAACTGGGGCTGGCGGCAGCGGACGGGTCGGGCACGGTTCTTTACTACAACCTGGAGGCCTACGACGGCCAGAATCTGGCCTGTGTCGCTGCGGCCCAGGCCTTTGTGGCGGGCTGGACCGAGCGTGTCCAGGCCAGCGCCAGCGCGGCGGGCCTGTATGCGCTGGCGTGCACCCCCCCGATTGCACGGTACGCTGACCGGAGCCCGATTTTGGATGCAGTCTGGTTTGCTGCCTGGAATCGTCCTGCGTTTGACCCGGAGGTGACGGTCTGGCAGATTCCGTCCTCCTGTCTGCCGCCCACCCTCTGGGCAGAGCAACAGCGGATCCGCCAGTATGCCGGCGACCACACCGAGACCTGGGGGGAGGTCACCCTGCCGATCGACAGCAACGTGGTCGAAGGCATTGTGGCGGATCTGAGTGGTGTTGTGGTCGCTCCGTTGACGGTCGTTGTGGAGACGCCGTCGATCGAGCCGAAATTTGACCCGGCCAGCAGCTGTGAGGATGGCTGGCATCTTTTCACCACGGTGCGTGGCCAGCCAGCCTATCTGGCCTTCAGCCAGCGGGTTGGTGAGACGGTTCCACCGCTCAACCATGCGGTCTGGCGCCCACAGCTGCCGGTAGAGGGGCTCTATCGGGTGGAAGCGTTGATTCCCAGCCATGGGGCGATCGAGTGGCCCTGCCGTGGGCTGACGTTGAGCCCGGACACAGCGTTTGCCCGCTACACGGTCTACCATGCTGAGGGGGTGACGACGACGGTACAGAACCAGCTGCCGGTCGACAACGGCTGGCTGCGTCTGGGCAGCTATCGTTTTGCTGCTGGCGAGCAGGGGGCTGTTGTTTTGGAGGCTGCGGTCGAGGACCATCCACGGCTGGTCTCGTTCAGCGCGTTGCGTTTTGTGCTGGAGGAGGGGGCGCAGAAGCTCTATCTGCCGCTTTTGCACCGCAGCGGTGCTGTTGTGCGCTGAGCAGGCAGAGGGCCCTCTGCCTGCTCAGCGTGTCGGTCATGCTGGTGTATCGACGGGCAGATCGACGGCGATCGGGGCCAGCTCGGTGACCTGGAAGGAGAGCTTGCTGTCGCTCTCGGCGGCAGGGTCGTAGTCGATGACGACATGGTCGCCTGTTTTGTACTCGCCTTTGAGCAGCCGTTTGCTCAGCTCATTTTCGACCTGGCGTTGCAGCAGTCGGCGCAGGGGGCGGGCACCGTAGCTGGGGTCGTAGCCTACGGTGGCCAGGTGGCGGGCTGCGGCTTCGGTCATTTCGACGGTGAAACCGAGCTCATCCATCCGCGTGCCGATGTCTTTCATCAACAGATGGACGATCTGGCAGATCTGTTCCTGGTTCAGCGATTCGAAGATGATGGTCTCGTCGATGCGGTTGAGGAATTCTGGGCGGAAGAGCCGTTTGAGCTGCTGGGTGTACTCGTGCTGGGTATATTTGCTCTCGTCGAAGGTTGGGGTGCTGAAGCCCAGTGGCCCCCGTTTGACCGCTTCAGCGCCGACATTGCTGGTCATAATGACGACAGTATTGCGGAAGTCGACGTGGCGTCCCTGTCCGTCGGTCAGCCGGCCGTCGTCCATGATCTGCAGGAGGGAATTCCAGATATCGGGGTGGGCTTTTTCCACCTCGTCGAAGAGGACGACCTGATAGGGGCGGCGGCGTACCTGTTCGGTCAGCTGGCCTCCCTGGTCGTACCCGACATAGCCGGGCGGCGCGCCAAAGAGTCTGCTGACCGTGTGGGGTTCTCGGTATTCGCTCATATCGATGCGCAGCAGGGCTTCGTCGTTGTCAAACAAAAAGGCGGCGAGCGCCTTGGCCAGTTCGGTCTTGCCGACGCCGGTGGGGCCCAGGAAGAGGAAGGTTCCGATCGGCCGCCGTGGGTCTTTGAGCCCGCTGCGGGCCCGCCGGATCGCGTCGCTGACGGCTTGGATCGCCTGTTCCTGGCCGATGATACGGTTGCGCAGCTGCTCTTCCATCCGGAGCAGCTTGGCGGTTTCGGTCTGCAGCAGATTGCTGACGGGGATGCCGGTCCAGGCGCTGACGATGGCGGCGATGTCGCTTTCGTCGACAATATCGTCCAGGTTGGCTTCTACCCGCCAGCCGACGACAAGCTCGTTGTATGCTTCTTCGACCCGCACCCGTTCCGCCTTGTACCTGGCGGCATTTTCGTAGTCCCGCTCTTCCCAGGCTTTTTCTTCCTGGGCCTGGAGCTCGCCGAGCTCTGCCTTCATCTCGCGCAGGCGGGGGGGCATCAGAAACATGGCCACGCGCAGCTTGGCGGCCGCTTCGTCCATCAGGTCGATCGCTTTGTCGGGCAGCCGACGGTCAGGGACATAGCGGTGGCTGAGTTTCACTGCCTGGACCAGCGCTTCATCGCTGTAGTGGACCTGGTGGTGTTCCTCGTAGCGTGAGCGCAGGCCACGCAGGATTTCGATGCTGTCTTCGAGGTTGGGTTCGTCGACATAGACCGGGGCAAAGCGTCGTTCCAGTGCAGAATCGCGCTCGATATGCTCCCGATATTCGTCCAGGGTGGTGGCGCCGATGCACTGCAGCTCGCCCCGGGCCAGGGCAGGCTTGAGCATGTTGCTGGCATCCATCGCCCCGGTGGCGTTGCCGGCCCCTACCATGGTGTGCAGCTCGTCGATGAAGAGGATGATCTCCCCTTCGCTGCGCTGGATCTCCTCGATGCAGGCCTTGAGGCGTTCCTCGAACTCCCCGCGGAACCGTGTGCCGGCGATTAGGGCCCCGAGGTCGAGCGAGAGCACCCGTTTGCCCAGCAGATTTTCAGGGACTTCTTTGTGCAGAATCTTCTGCGCCAGCCCTTCTACGATGGCTGTTTTGCCGACACCTGCTTCGCCGATCAGCACAGGGTTGTTTTTGGTGCGCCGGGAGAGCACCTGGAGGACGCGCAGCACCTCACTCTCCCGCCCGACCACTGGGTCGAGCTTGCCTTCCTGGGCCAGATGGGTCAAGTCCCGGCTATATTTTTCAAGGACCCGATATTTGCTCTCGGCGTTGGGTTCGGTGACCCGTTGTCCTTTGCGGATCTGCTCGACCGTTTCCAGGATCCGTTCTTTGGTGACCGAGGCCTCGCGCAAGATCGCCGCGCTCGGGGTGTTGCGTTCGCTGGCGATCGCGACCAGGATGTGTTCGGTGCTGATGTACTCATCTTTCATGCGCATTGCCTCTTCGTAGGCAATGTCCATGATGCGCTTGAGGCGCGGGGTGATGAAGACCTGGGCTGTTGCTGTGCTGCCGTAGGGATTGGTGCTGGCGCGCGGCATATGTTCCAGCACACTGACGAGCTTGTCGATCATCTCGGCGACCGGCGCGTTGAGCTGCTGGAGAATTTGTGGAACTGCACCGCCGTTTTGCTGCAGCAGAGCCAGGAAGATGTGTTCGGTATCGACCTGGGTATGTTTGTACTGTTGCAGCAGTTCGTAGGAGCGCATGGCGGCTTCCTGTGCTTTTTCGGTAAATCGGTCAAATCGCATCATGGCAATCTATCTCTCCTCGATGAATGAAGTACCCGTTTCTTTTGTACGCGAGAAGCCCTGCCTGACAACGTAACCGAGCTTCCGAATGGTCGAAGCTCTAACAGAACACAAACTGACATGGCGTCTGGCCGACAGCCAGACGCCATGTCAGGGCTCTTCACCAGCGGGTGAGTGCGCCGATCCCCCCTGCCTGGGCGAGACCGGGATGCTGGTCGACCAGGGTGACGGCGAGTGACTGGGCCAGTGCACGGCGCAGGGCGCTCTCGACCGCGTCGGGCAGATCCTGGATGCGTCCGCTGGCCAGATCTCCCTCTTCGCCCAGGGTGAGGACCACCAGACCGCTGTCGACGAACCGATAGGCTTGTTCGCTGTAGTGGGTCAGGGCGACCAGATGTCGGGCGCGGCCGTGCTGGATGGCGGTCAGCGTGTCGACCAGGCCCAGCACGGCGTTGCCCCCTTGCTGGGCGGTGGCGAGGAGTTCTTCGGCCAGCGCCGCAGCCTCACGCGTTTCGGCGGCAGCGGCCAGCTCCAGGGCTTTGTTGCGAATCTCGGTCGGCGTGGCGTTGGCGTCGGCGTGGAAGTGGCCGAGCACCATCCGGCGCAGGCGATGGCTCAGCAGCTCGTTGAAGCGGGCGACGTTCTTCTCTGTGCCGGCCAGGAACAAGCGTCGGGTGCCGCTGTCACGGTAGAAGGCCTCGGCGAGTTCGGCGCTCTCCTGAAGATTGCGGCGAGCCAGGGTGTTTTCGTGCCGTTGGAGACGTGGGTTGGCCCAGCCACCCGAGCGGTGCTGTTTGACCTCAGTGCCCAGATAGCCGTCTGCGGCTTCGAGCTCGCCCATGTTGAAGAGGTAAAGACGGGCGCCCTCCTGGTCGACGTGTGCTACGCCGCAGCGTTCGTAGGTGTCGAGCAGCCTGGCCAGCTGGCGCACATAGGGGCGGAAGCTGACGAAGACAAAGTCTTCGACCGGCACCGCGACACTCTGTGCCCACCAGAAATCCTTGGCCGCACAGCTGAACATCACGATCCCACGCCCACTGCGGTTGTAGCCTATCTCGATAAAGCTCTGGATGCGGCGTACATCTTCGGCAGAGGCCTCTTCAGCTTGTTCGAGCAGGCCACGCAGCGCCAGTCGATAGCCCTCTACCGTGCGATGGCAGGGGTCGACATTCAGATAGACGCTGAGCACAGGGGCATCGTGGCTTTCGAATTCCACCGCCTGGCGTACTTCGTAATCGGTTAGCATGAGATACCTCCGGTTCAAGTGGAGTGGCAAACAGAGAAACGAATCAGAGACCCCTCTCTTTCTACACTAACACGGTTCCTGGCTGACGTCAATGGCCGTTGGGAGGGGCCATCTCAAGGCTCCGGTTGTGACGGGGAGGGTTCTGTCGGCTTGTGGGGGGGAGGGGTTCCCACCAGAAAATTGAAGATCAGGCGATGGACGACCTCCTCGACCTGGGAGCGGTCGTCGGTGAAGATTGGGCTGTCGGCGGGGGGGCTGGCCGGGCGGGCCTGGGCCAGCGCGCTGCGGGCAAACGCTCGCCATGCGGCGGGGTGTGTGGCGGGCAGGGCTGCTGCCCGGGCCTGGACGGGGGGCAGGGGGGTTGGCAGCCGGGTGGCGACCACCAGCGAATTGGCCAGGGTCGCTGGCGGCCCAGGTTCGTCGACCACAAAGACGGTGGGAAAGACCTGTTGGAGGGTGGCGGCGATGGCGTCGACCAGGGTTGCGTCGCTGTCGGTGCGGCCGACGTTGACAACGACGACCCCGTCGGGGGCCAGGTGGTCCCGGGCCAGGGTGAAAAATTCGACGGTGGTGAGGTGGAAGGGAATGTAGGGGGGGCGATAGGCGTCGACGGCGATCACATCGTAGCGGGTGGTGGCGGGCAGACTGGCCAGCCAGCGACGGCCGTCGCCGGCGATCGCCCGATAGTTGGGCCAGGTGGCCCCAAAAAATTGTCTGCCGACCGCCAGAATGGCTGGGTCCAGCTCGATGCCGGTGATCGGGATCGGCCCGTACAGCCGGGTGTAGAGGCCGGGCACCGTGCCCGCTGCTGCCCCGATCAAAAGCAGATCGGTGAGTGGCTGCTGGCGGAAGAAGGGGGCCAGCAAAAAGTAATCCCAGATGCCCTGGCTGAGCAGACTTTCTGGGTGGTAGACGCTGTGGATGCCGATCCCTTCGTTGAGTTTGAGGTGCCGTTCGCTGCCCCACTGGCGAACTGCGACATAGTTGAGTGCGCTTTCGTCTTCGTAGAGCAGCAGCCCGCTGCGGCCGTCATCCCAGGCGGCGCGGATCCCGGCTGGCTGGGTAAAGAGGGCCAGGCAGAGCACTGCCAGCCCTGCTGTCGGCGCGCACCAGCGGTAGGGGCCACGCCAGCCGCTCACGGCGGTGACGGCCAGCAGCAGCAGCGCCAGCAGATAAAAACTCCAGCGTGTGCCAAAGG
>CAIOHJ010000285.1 GCA_903858085.1 uncultured Chloroflexota bacterium | reverse complement strand
CCTTGCGCTGCGCGAATCGGAGATTCTGGCGGTCATCCAGGAAGTGGGCTGGCGGCCAACCCAGGATACAGGGCGTCATTCGAGCAACTGCCGGCTCAATGACCTGGGCATTGCGATTCACTATCGGCAACACGGCTTTCATCCCTATGTGATGGAAGTCGCCGAACAGGTACGGTACGGGCTGATGGATCGAGCAGAAGCGCTGACGAGGGTGCAGGAGATTCCAGACCTGGCCAGGCTGACCTCTCAGATGGAGAAAATTGGCATTGGGTTCGATGATTTTTGAGGGAAAGCGCTTTTTTCTGGGGAGCTCAGGGAAGATCTGGAGTTTGTTCTGGCTCGACCGAAATGGTCGATATGTGGCTTTCTACATCTAGAGGGGAACGCACAGGTGTGCGGGATCGTAGGGTTTTATCAGCCAGAGCGCTCCGCTGATACTTTTGCGGGCATCGTGAGCCACATGGTAGACATGCTTCACCATCGTGGCCCCGACGAGCTTGGCTATTTCTTTGATGAGCAGGTGGCGCTCGGCACTGCGCGGCTGCGTATTCTTGATTTGCAGGGCGGCCAGCAGCCTTTGAGCGATGCAAGCGGGCGCTACTGGATCACCTACAACGGGGAGGTCTACAACTACCTGGAACTGCGCCATGCCCTCGAACAAGAAGGCTGTCAGTTTCGTACCCAGTCGGACACCGAGGTCGTGCTTGCTGCCTGTATCGCATGGGGGGAGGCTGCCTTCTCCCGTTTCAACGGGGGATTTGCTTTCGCCCTGTATGACCGGTGCGAGCAGAGCCTGCTGCTGGTGCGTGACCGCTATGGCAAACGCCCCCTTTTCTATACTCAGTGTGGGGCAGAGTGGGTCTTTGCATCGGAGATCAAATGCTTTCTGGCGCACCCTGACATCCTGCTGCGTTTTGACCCGGAGCAGATAGCTTCGATCCTGACAGTCTGGACACCCCTGCCTCACCAGAGTGGCTACCAGAATATCCACCAGGTGCCGGCGGGTGCAGCATTGCGGCTGAGCAGACAACCCGGACGACTCACCGCGGTGCCGCAGATTTTTCACTACGATCGGTTGGACATCCAAGGGGCTGCAGAGCGACTGGCCGACCGACCCGCAACGCTGGCGGAGGCTGCCGAACAGACACGCGCTCTGCTGGGCAGAAGCGTGCAGCTGCGGCTGCGCAGCGACGTGGAGGTGGGAGCATATCTGAGCGGCGGGCTGGATTCGTCGATCACGACGCTGCTGGCCGTTCAGCACTCGCCCTACCCGGTACGAACCTTCTCCATCGGCTTTACCGACACTCGTTACGACGAGTCGAACGAACAACTTCTGGTCAGCCAGCAGCTGGGCACCCGCCACACCGCGTTGCAGGTCTCGCACCGTGCAATCGCCGAGGCGTTCCCTCAAGCACTCTGGCACGCCGAGGTACCTGTCTTTCGCACTGCTTTTGTGCCGATGTATCTGCTGGCGCAGCGCGTGAAGGCAGAAGGGATCAAGGTAGTCCTGACCGGGGAGGGAGCGGACGAGACCTTCCTCGGCTACGATATTTTCAAGGAGACGCAGCTGCGG
>CAIOHJ010000284.1 GCA_903858085.1 uncultured Chloroflexota bacterium | reverse complement strand
CAGAAAAGAGCGGCTCAGGGGATCTGGGTAGTGGCCGGCGTAGACGACGCGGCGGATTCCGGCGTTGATCAGCATTTTGGCGCAGGTCAGGCAGGGTTGGTGTGTGACATAGGCGGTGGCGCCTTCGGTGCCGACGCCGTGAAGTGCCGCCTGGATCAGCGCATTTTGTTCGGCGTGGAGTGTGCGTACGCAGTGGCCATCCACGAGCAGGTGGCCGACATCGTCGCAGTGGGGCAGGCCAGCGGGTGCGCCGTTGTAGCCTGTCGTCAAGATGCGGCGGTCGCGCACCAGGGCGCAGCCTACATGGGCGCGGTCACAGGTGCTGCGTTGGGCGACGGTGAACGCGATCTGCAGAAAATAGTCGTCCCAGGAGGGGCGTTGGCGGTGTTCTTCTGGCGGGTGGAGAGGGGTGTCGGTCATCTGGTAGGCTCCATCGTCGGTGGCCAGTCGACCAGCAGGTCGGCCAGCACGTTGCTGCGTGCCTCTTCGTTCAGAAAGGCGAGGTAGAGGGTGGTGGCTGCTGGCTGGCGGCTGTCCGGTGGGGCTGCCGGGCAGTAGGTGATGGCCAGGGCGGGCAAGCGCTGCTGGCCGTTGTCGATCTGGCCTGGGGTGACGGCGGTGAGCTGGCTGGCTGTCCAGAACGCGTACCAGAGGCCCACTTCGTCTTCGGGCCAGCGGGCGATACGCCAGATGGGGCGTGGGCGCACCTGGCAGAGCAGGGCATGTTCGCGGGTGGCGAAGGTGCGGTAGAAGCCGGGCAGGAAGGCGAAGTGTTGTACCTTCTGGCCGACCTGCAAGAGGCCGCTGGCATAGAGAGCGGTCTTGTGTGTAAGCGGCTGGGGGGCAGGAAGGGGGCTGTCGGCATGGGGGGCAAAGTGGGTGAAGTGGTTCCGTTGGCAGAGCGTTGCCCACACCTTGCCGGCGATGGCTGCTGCCAGCCAGAGCAGGAAGGCCCAGCCGTTCAACCAGCCCACGAACGGGAGGGCTGAGAGGAGGGTCAGCCAACGGAGCAGGGGCCAGCCCAGCCAGAGGGCGCGGCTGGCAAGATAGAGCTGGCCCTGGCGGGTTGCCAGGACCAGCTCGGGAAGGAAGTCGCTCCTGGACACCTTTTAGACAGGTTGGGGCACCCGCCCGCTCAGATCGAGGCCGGCGTCGGGGCGTTTGTCGTCGCCGCGCACGGGGCCAGCGCTTTTGGTGGGGCTGCTGGTGCGTGGCTGTGGGGGGGGATCTGTGGACACTTCCCCTTTCATCAGCGCCGCAAAGTCGGCGGCGTTGAGGGTCTCGACTTCGAGCAGGCGGGCAGCGACTTGCTGCATCACAGGCCAGTGGCTGGAGAGGAGGGTATGGCAGCGGTCATGTGCCTCTGCCACCAGGCTCTTGATCTCTTCGTCGATGCTCTGGGCCACCCGGTCGCTGTAGTTGCGGTGTTCGCTGAAGGCTCGGTTGAGAAACATCATCTCTTCGCGTTCCCCGTAGCGGATCGGGCCAAGCCGTTCGCTCATGCCCCACTGGGTGACCATCGCGCGCGCCATTCCGGTGACGCGTTCCAGATCGTTGCTGGCCCCGGTGGTGATATCTCCGAACTGAAGCTCTTCGGCGACTCGTCCGCCCAGCAGAGCGACCAGCTGGTCTCGGAATTTTTCGCGCGTGGCCAGGTTGGATTCTTCTTCGGGCAGGCTCATCGTGTAGCCGCCAGCCATCCCGCGCGGGACAATCGTGACTTTGTGGACCGGGTCGTGGTTGGGCAGCAGGTGCATGGCGACTGCGTGGCCAGCTTCGTGGTAGGCGACGATCTCTTTCTCTTTGGGGGTAATCAGTCGGCTGCGCCGTTCTGGTCCGGCGATCACCCGTTCGATGGCTTCTTGGAGTTCGGGGGTGCTGATCGAGCGGCGGTTGCGCCGGGCTGCGAGGATGGCTGCTTCGTTGACCAGATTTTCGAGGTCAGCGCCCGCAAAACCGGCGGTCTGTTTGGCGATCAGATCCAGGTCGACGTCGGTGGCGAGCGGTTTGCCGCGCACATGCACATCGAGAATGGCCCGCCGCCCGCGCATGTCGGGGGCGTCCATGGTGACGCGGCGGTCAAAGCGCCCGGGACGCAGCAGGGCCGGGTCCAGGATATCGGGGCGGTTGGTTGCGGCGACCAGGATGATATTGGTGTCGGTGTCGAACCCATCCATCTCGACCAGAATCTGGTTGAGGGTCTGTTCGCGTTCGTCGTGGGAGCCGCCGAGCCCTGAGCCTCGGTGGCGGCCGACTGCATCGATTTCATCGACAAAAATGATACAGGGAGAATTTTTCTTGGCCTGCTCGAAGAGGTCTCGCACGCGGCTTGCACCGACGCCGACGAACATTTCGACAAATTCAGAGCCAGAGATGCTGAAGAAGGGGACCCCGGCCTCCCCAGAGACCGCTTTGGCCATCAACGTTTTGCCGGTCCCGGGGGGGCCGACCAGCAGCACCCCTTTGGGGATACGGGCCCCCAGCGAGGCGAATTTTTGTGGTTCTTTGAGAAATTCGACGACCTCTTGCAGCTCCTGTTTGGCCTCTTCGTTGCCGGCCACATCTTTGAAGGTGACTGTCGGGCGATCCCCGGTCAACAGGCGGGCCCGGCTTTTGCCGAAGCTGAAGGCCTGGCTGCCTGCCCCTTGGGCCTGACGCAGGATAAAGAAGAAGAACGCGCCCAGCAGGAGGAGGGGCAGCAGTGCGACCAGCACGCCGCTCCAAGTCTCCCAGAAATCTGGGTTGGCGACGCGAAGTTCGACCGCAGAGAGCTGTTCGGGGGTCACACCCAGGTTGAGCAGCGTCTGCGTCAGCCCGGAGCCGATTTCCAGCCGAGATTGCAGTTCTTCGCCGCTGCGCGTCGTCACCAGAAGGCGGTCACGGTTGATGTCGATCGAGCGCACATCATCGTTGCGGAGCAAGGTCGCCACTTTGGCGAGGGTTGCATCGGAGACTTCTGTAGAGGGGCGGCGCACCAATGAATTGTAGAGAAAGGCGCCGAGCGCTAGAACCAGAAGCAGGTAGATGATGCCGCTGCGCAGTCGTTTTGAATTCATTCGAGTTCCTGTTGAGTCGTCCTCTGCTCGTGTTTGGCAAGCTGTCGTTTTTGTCTTGCGAGCAACTTCTGTTCAACCAAATCAATCTGTCTTCAGTATACCACAAACGTTTCTTGCGTCAAAGGGGTTCCTTTGTGCTCTGGTGGGAGAGAGGACAAAAGAATTGTTCTCTATTGTAGGGAGACAATCGCTGCCTGCCAGTAGGGGTACTTCCAAGCTGGGGATGAATTTGCCAAGCTGGGGGGAGCGACGAGTGGATTGAGGGGGGAAATTCTGGCTGGGCAGGGTGGTGGGGAAGGGCCACCACCCTGGAGCCCTTTGCTCAGGCAGCGGCTGCTGGGGCCAGCCCAAACTCTTCCAGCACCCAGTGTGTCCAGTTGGCGACGCGCTGCGGGGTCAGGGCGGCCTGGTTGTCCTCGTCGATCGGCAGGCCCATCATGATGCCTTCGTAGACACCGCGTGAAAACTCGAACTGGTAGCTGGCGTCGGGTACGATCCAGCCGACTGTCTGCGCCCCCAGCTCGGTGATGCGGTCTCCGATCAGGCCGATGGCGTCCACAAAGCTGTTGGAGTAGCCAAACTGATCGCCGCAGCCAAACAGGGCGACTTTTTTGCCTTTGAGCCCCTGGTTGCCCAGGGTAGGGAGGGTCAGCCCCCAGTCATCTTGCAGCTCGCCGATGTTCCAGGTCGAGCCGCCAAAGAGCAGGAAATCGAAGTTGGGGAACAGTTTGGCATTGGCTGCGGAGATGACCATCACCTCGCAGGTTGCCGCGCCGGTCGCTTCGATCTCCTCTTTGATCAGGTTGGCAATCCGTTCCGTGCAGCCAGTGCTGCTGCCAAAAAAAATTCCAATCTTTGCGCTCATAAAACAGCTCCTCCTTGCGCCGGTTGTTGGGCTGCTGGCCGGCAGGTGGCGGGTCTGGTGGGCCAGCAGGAAGCGATCGTGTCAAATGTTCCAGTAAACTATACTGTCCGCTTCTCAGATTGGCAAGTAAGCGTTCTTCCGGGGAGGAGCTGTTCGACCAGTTCCAGCAGGGTCGAGAGGGCTGCCGGTGTTTCAGCGTTGACTGTGTGTCCTTCTGCGGCGCGGAAGAGGCGGTCCTGGACGGCGGGGCCCAGCCCTTCCGTGCTCTGGGGGAGGGGGCGGGCCAGCACCAGATCGGCTGCCAGCTCATCCAGCTGGCGCAGCCGTGTGAACAGTGTTCTTCCGACCTGCTCTGGGGCTTCGCCCGGTCCGAGTGCGACGATTCGCCCTGCCCAGTGGGGATACCGGGTCAGCTCTTCGTCGGGGAGGAGCAGCCCGGCGCGGAGTCCTCTGGCGGAGAGGGTTTCGAGGGCGGCGTCGAGCAGGTTCTGGGCTGCTGCGGCGTGGCCGCTGACCAGGAGGAGGGGGGTGTGGGGGGCGTAGTGTTTGAGCTGTGTGCCTGGCGCTGGAGCGCTTTCGGCTGCGGCTGCAATCAGCGGTCTGGTGGGGATGTGCAGATCGGGCAGCAGGTGCAGCAGCGGTGCCAGGTCGGCGCCGCCATGCCGCAGCAGGCGAGGGGGCTCCTGGGTCAGGTCGATCACGGTGGATTCGAGCCCGATCGGTGTCGGGCCTCCGTCCAGCACGAACTCGATGCGGCCTGCCAGGTCCGTGAGCACATGTTGGGCGGTGGTGGGGCTGGGGCGGCTGAACAGATTGGCGCTGGGGGCTGCGATGGGCAGCTGACAGGCTCGCAGCAGCCCCAAGGCAACCGGGTGGGCTGGCACGCGTACGGCCACGGTAGGGCGGCCTGCGGCGAGATTGGGGGCCAGCCTGGGCGCCCGTTGGAGGACCAAGGTCAGGGGGCCGGGCCAGCAGAGCGCTGCCAGGCTGTAGGCGACGGTCGGGGGGGTGCGGGCGACCCCGTCCAGCTGTTCGACGCTGGCGAGATGGACGATGAGGGGGTCTGTGAACGGGCGTTGCTTGGCCGCAAAAATGCGCTCT
>CAIOHJ010000283.1 GCA_903858085.1 uncultured Chloroflexota bacterium | reverse complement strand
GATCTCAACCGGCAGGGGCTGACGATTCTGATGACGACACACGACCTGAACGCGGCGGCCGCACATGTGCCCTGGCTTGTCTGTCTGAACCGAACCGTGGTGGCAGAAGGGCCGCCCGATCAGGTTTTCACCGAGGCCATCCTCAGCGAGACCTATCGGAGTGAGATGGCTGTGGTGCGTCACAACGGGGTGCTGCTGGTCCACCAGCGCCCACACGCCCATACGCTCCAAGAAATTTTGCCGCAGCCGGTGTTGGGCCACCCCGTTGTGGAAACCGTCGGCGGCCAGAACGCATCCCGCCCTCTTTCGGATCGTGTGCGCTATGCAGTGGCTGATTGAACCTTTTGCCTACGAATTCTTTCGCACGGGGTTGAGTGTGGCGGTGCTGTCAGGCGCCCTCTGCGGTCTGTTGGGGGTCTATATTGTGCTGCGTGGCATGAGCTATATCGGCCATGGTCTCTCCCACGCGATCTTCGGGGGGGCTGTCGTCTCCTATGTGATGCAGTGGGATTTCTATGTGGGGGCAGGGCTGTGGGGATTTCTGACTGCCGTGTTGATCAACCAGACCGTGCGCCGCACCCGGATCGGGGCAGACGCTGCGATCGGGGTGATCACGACCGCCAGTTTTGCGGTGGGGGTGGCGCTGATCAGCCGCTACCGGCGTTTTACACAGTCCTTCGACGCAGCGCTTTTTGGCAATATTTTGGGGGTCACCTGGGAGCAGGTCGGTGTGGTGGCGGCCATCGCGCTGCTGGTGGCAGTGGCCATCCTGTTTTTGTACAAACAGCTGCTCTTCACCACCTTCGACGCCGAAGTGGCGCAGGTCTACGGCGTGCGCACCCAATGGGTGGATACCCTGTTTGCCCTGTCGTTGGCTGCTGCGATCATCGCGTCAATGCAGGTGCTGGGCGTGACGCTGATCGCGGCGGCGCTGGTGATCCCGGCGATCACAGCCCGGCTGTTGACAGACAGTTTTGGGCGCATGATGGTCTTGGCGGTGGGGCTGGGGGTGCTCTGCGGCGCGCTGGGCATGTATCTGAGTTTTTATGTGGATGTCGCCAGCGGGGCGACCATCGTGCTGCTGCAGGCGACTGCATTTGTTGTGGCCCTGGTTGTGAGCGCGCTGCGCCGTCAGGTGGGCAGCCGTCTGGCACACGTACATATCGACTGACGGGCAACCGAAACTTGTCGCGGGTCGGCGGCGGAACTGGACAGGGCTGCCGGGCGTCTTCTTGCAAAGAAGGGGAGGCCCGGCAGTTTTGATCGGGGCAGCTGCGGGCCGTCGGCTGTGGGCACTCTGGTTTCGACAGGAGAAATTTTCAATGAAAATACGCACATGGAGCCTGCTGATCGCTGTGGTGTGGGCGCTGGGATGGGCTGGGGTCGGGCTGGCAGCCCCGGCCAGCCAGGTGGAGGATCCACCTGCTGCGGAGACCGGCACACTGGCTGTCTGGGCTTCCAGCCTGTACCCGGCGGCAGACGGCCCCGGGTTGTTGGAGGTGGTTGCGCTCTATCCTGACAACACGGCCGAGGTGGTCAGCCTCTATCTGGGCAAAGGTTCGGTGGTCGAGACAGGCACCTGGGAGGCTGGCAGCGAGGGGGCGATTGCGGTGCTGTTGACCGGCACCCAGGAAGGGAGCTCCCCGGAGCCGGTCACGCTGGCTCTGGTGCCGACGGCGGAGGGGTTGCTCGACAGTGGCACCTTCCTTTTTCACAAACTGGAAGTGGTGACCCCAGCAGAGCTGGATGCTCGGAGCGCAGCAAGCAAGGCCGCAGAGGGGCCGGAAGAGACCCGCAACGAGCCTGTAAACCCTTTGGGGGGGGATGATTTTGGCAGCGTCTGGCTTTCCCCGGTCTATCCAGCGGCAGATGGGGCCGGGTACCTGACGGCACTGGTTCTTTACGAAAATGGTGCGTTGGAACAGGCCAGCATCTACCTGACCCAGGGGATCATT
>CAIOHJ010000282.1 GCA_903858085.1 uncultured Chloroflexota bacterium | reverse complement strand
GGCTTCCCCCGCCACAAAAGGAGCTTCCCCCCCAGCCTCCTCCGGCAGCCGTTCGCCCGCCAAAGGAGGGGGCGCCACCAGCTGCGCCGGCGCCTCCACCAGATCCGACCGCTCAATCGGCGGGTGGCTGAGCCAACGACGGCTGTAGGGGGTAAAGACCGTGTAGGGTTCTCCGTTTTCTTTGTGAACCGCATCCGGCAGACGAATGGTCAGCCCGGCAGTCAGCTGCAAAGGAAGCAGAGCGGCAACCGCCCGGTCACGCTCCCGCGCATAGGGGGAGTAGTCGCGCTCTGCACAGACCGCTGTCGCGCCACTCTCCTGACACAAGGCAGACAACACCTGCACAGGCTCGCCACACCGAACCAGAAGCCGACTGCCCCGCAGACGCAGCGCCCCATCCAACGCCCGCAACCCTGCATACAAAAAAGCCACCCGCGCCGCTCCAGCAGTCCCCAACAACCTGGGGTCCAGAACAAAAAGCGGGATGACAGACTCGCTCTGTTGTAATGCAGCAGCCAAAGCCTGGTTGTCGTCGAGCCGCAGGTCACGGCGAATCCACCAAATCGCTGTACGCATCTCCCACTACCTCCAGCAGCTGCGCCACCTGGCCCAGCGCTGGCCCCACCCGCTCAGCCCGCCGCTTCAGAAGCAGTCGATCGAACCGATGAAGCCCGCCGTGCGGCGGCAAGGTCGTAAATACCCTCTTCTGCCAGGATGGCTCGCGCCACCCGCATTCCCCCCAGGGCAACCGCAGCCGTCGACTGACCCGGAAAAATGCTGTCCCCCACCATCCACAGCCGAGGAGCCAGACGAGGCCCATAGTTCTGAAAGAGGCTGGTCTGGGGAAATCCACCCACCCAGCCCAGCATGCGACGGGTAAAACGCTGAAAGGTCACCGGCGTGCCCGAGAGCACCAGGCTGGCCCCCGCCCGCAGCCCCGGCAACACCCGCTCAGCCAACCCCATCATCCGCTCTACATAGTGCGCCTTGCGCTGCTCGTACCGCCCTTTGTCATAACGCAAAAGCCGCCACCACGGTTCCAACGCTGTGTGTGTGCTGATCGTCAACGCCCGCTGGCCAGCCGGGGCACGTCGCTTGTCCCAGGCCGGGCTGAGCGACAAAAAAATGCTGTTGCCCTCCCCCAACGGCTCACGGCCAATCACCTGACGGTGCAACACCGACCCGAGATCCACCTTCTGCTCGTCAAGGCCAATATACACCATGAAGGCCCCCCAGCCCGGCTCCGGCAGAGCCGACAGCCGACGGAGAGACGGGGGCAGATCCTCGCCCAGCAGCCGGGCAATGTTCCAAGGGGGCAGGTTGGCCACCACAGTGCCCGCTTCATACCGCTGCCCCCGCCTGGTCACCACCGCCGCCGGCCGCCCCCGCACACTGTCGATCCGCTCGACCTCCTGGCGGTAAAGCACCTTGCCCCCATGACGACGCACCGCCTCGGCCAATGTCTCGGCAATCGCCCCAATCCCCCCCTCCAGATGCACCACACCGCGGCGCGGCAGATCGAGTGCTGAGGCACCATACAGCGCATTGGCAGCCGCACTGGTCGTCTGCGCAGCAATCAACAGCTGCGCATCTACAAAAAGCTGCAACGCTTTCGGCGCCGCACGCAGATGGGCCGCCACCGGACGAAACGCGTCCGCCGCCAGACGTGGGTCGAGCCGCCGGAGCAAATCACTGGCCAGCCAGCCAGCCCCCTCGCATAGCAGCGAGACCCCCTCCTGCATCCCCTGAGGCGGCCAGGCCGGCGAACGCAACGCCAGATCCCACAAAGCATCCGCCCGGTTTTCCTGCCAGCGCCAGAAGGCTTCCCCCGCCTTGCCAAAAGCCCGCTCGTGTTCCTCCCACCGACGCTCATCTCCGTAGCGGAGAACCGCCCGGCCATCCGGCAGATGCACAGCCATCGCTGGGTCGCTGCCATGCGCCGGCCAGCGCTCCACCCCCGCCGCCTGCCCCACCAGGTCCATCGGCCCGCCCGGATAAAAACCGCCTGCCAGCGTGGCACCCGCTTCAAAACGGTACTCTTTGTGATAAAAGGTGCCCGCACAGCCCCCAGGGTAAACGTGCGCCTCCAAAACCGTCACCTCTACCCCCGCTCTGGCCAGCAGCGCCGCCGCCGTCAACCCCCCGATGCCAGCGCCTACCACCACCACGGGTCCCCGCTCCCCCATACCCACCACCTTTTCTGGCCAAAAAGCGTGTCTTACACAGCCGCGCCCACAGCCGCCTTCTCCAGCAGCTGACGGGTCTTCCACCCGCGGTAGGCAAACAGGAGAGGCAACCCCAGCCACATGCTCCCCCCTACCCCCTTCCAGAACCAGTGAGGATGCAACGTCGCCGTCACCTGGTCAACCACCCGGGTGCTCTGGCCGTCGATCGCCTCAAAGATGTGGCGGTGCACCCACTGCGCAAAGGGCCCCCGAATCTGACGGTCGCTGAAACCTGCCGCGCTGACCTGCTCGATCTGCGCCAGCCAGCGGACCGGCAACGGCCCCAGCCACAGGGTAAAGTCCATCGAATCCCCCTCCGCCAGAAGGTCAGGGGCACTGTGCAGACGCACCCCAATCAGCGGCGGCGTGATGGCCCCCATGCTGGCCGCCGAACGATGAAAGCTGGCAACCTCCGCCAGCGGCGCTTTCACGACAAAACGATGCTCGTATCGCACCCTCGTTTCTCCTTTCCAGCAGATCCAAAAAACCGCACAGGTTGTTCACCCAGACTCACGCCGCGTTCCCCCGTCTCCCCAACAGCGCACGCAGCGCCTCCTGGGCGGTCGGGTACTTGAACGAAAAGCCCAATTCCAACAGACGCTGGGGGACAGCACGCTGCCCTTCCAGCAAAATGACGGCCATTTCACCAAAGAGCGCCTGCATTGCAAAACCAGGCGCCGGCAAAAAGCTGGGCCGCCCCATCACCTCCCCAATCAGACGCCCAAATTCTTGATTGGTCACCGGCTGGGGCGCCGACAGGTTGAAAGGCCCCTCTGCCTTCGGATTGGCGATCAAAAACTGGATCGCACGCACTTCGTCCTCCAGGTGGATCCAAGGGTACCACTGCCGGCCGCTGCCGACCGGCCCCCCTGCAAAGAGCTTGAAGGGCAACAGCTGCTTCGGAAAAGCCCCCCCAGCCAGGCTCAACACCACCCCAGTGCGGATCACAGCACGGCGTACCCCCTGCCGCACTGCCGCCGCGGTCGAAGCCTCCCAGTCAAAACAGAGCTTGGCCAGAAAATCCCCCCCAGGCGAAACCCCTTCGTCGACCGCAGCATCGCCACTCTGGGTCCCATAATAGCCCACTGCCGAAGACTGAATCAAAACCCCAGGCTTGACCACAGCCCCCGCAATCGCCTCCATCACCGCCTTGCCAGCGTCGATACGGCTCTGCCGAATCTCCCCCTTGCGGGCCGCCGACCAGCGCTGGTCAGCAATCCCAGCCCCCGCCAGGTTGACGATCGCCCCAGCACCGTCGGCCAGATGGCCCCACCCTGCAGCGCTGCGGCCATCCCACTGCTGCAGCTGCACCCCCGCCCCCTTCTTCACCCGCCCAGGCTGCCGCGTCAGAACCACTACGTCATGCCCCTCCGCAGCCAATGCCTGGCTGAGCGCCTGTCCAATCAACCCCGTTCCCCCTGCAATCAGAACGCGCATCTCTCTTCTCCTCCCTTTTTTGTCTGCCGCAGCCGCCACGCCTGCGTCTTCCTTTATTTTCGTACAACTTCACGGTGAAGCCGGCGCTGCGGAACAGATCGCCCCAAAAGCCGCGAAAGCCACTCGACCACGACACCGCCCGCCGGATCCAGATGGCGCAGAGCCGCTTCGTAGTAGCTGTTCAGATACCCCTCAAGCGCCTCCGCTGGCATCTGGTGGTGGGTGACCAGCAACCCCTCGATCCAGTCGACTTCGGTGTCGAGATAGTCCATGCTGCCCAGCGTCAACGCCGCAAGCAAGTTGCGGCCAAAATTCAGATTGGCCAGCCCCAACAGCCGCTTGGGCACCTGATGCCCAACCCGCTCCCACACCTCCGCCTCAATCAACGCCTGGCGGGAACGGAAGTGGTCAAGCGCCTCCCGATACTCGTAACTCACCTGGTGCAACGCCGGCTGCGGACGCGGATGGGCCATGATCTGCTCAACCCCTTCGATGACCCGCTCCAATCTGTCCCCCAAATAGTGCCCCGGAATCGACTCCGGCAGCCTGGGCACCTCCGTAAATACCATCCCCCCAAACGCCAACGGCACCCGCACACGCAGCAAAAGCTCGGCAAGCTCCATCAGCCCCGCCGCAGTGTACAACTGCTGGGCTGTCAACACCACCAGACTCGGCCTGAGCACCCCCAACGTCGCCTCCAGGCTGCGCAACGGCACGTTGGCCCCCAGATAGACAACATCCCAGCTGCGCCGACGAAGCAGCAGCGAAATCAACAAAGGCACAAAGGTGTGCTCCTCCTCCGGCGGACAACCCACCAAAATCCGCCCCGGCCGCGTCGGCGTCGGCGTGGAAGAGAGCATCGACTCCATCCGCCGGATCGCCAGCGCCGACGCAAAATGCTCCTGCTGTACCGTGACCCGCCCTTCCTCCCAGCCCGCCCCAATCTCGCGCAGACCTCGCTGGATCAGATCCAGACAGACCACCTCCGCCGGAAAAAGACCAAACGCCTGGGTCAACAGCTGCTCAGCCCGCAGCTCGTCAAAACGCATACAGCCCTCGATCCACTCCTCACGCATCTGGGCCAGCGCACCCGCTTCCCCCAAAGGCGCCTTGACAGCCGCAGGGGAGACACGGCTGCTCTCCAACCACCGCCCCTCCTCAGCCCCCACCACCGCACCCCCACCCGCCTCCAAAGGGTTCTTCCCCTCCTCCTCCAGCCGGGACAACAGCTCAATGGCACGGCTGATGCTCATCCCCTCTTCCTGACGGACAATCAGCCACTTGAGCACCTCGATGTCATACTCGGAGTAGAGACGGTGGCCACTCTCCGTGCGCTGTGGTGCAGGAACCCCGTAGCGCCGCTCCCAAGCCCGCAGCGTGTCTGCCTTCAGCCCGGTCTCCTGAACCACAGCCTTCAAGTTGTAGATCGGCGTTTTGTCGCTGTATGTCATTCCTGTGTCCATTCCAACACAACGGGTTTCCCCACATGCCCTGCTAGACTCCCTCCATCCTACCACAGCCTCCCTCGGCATGTCAACCATTTGTATAATCTTTTTCAATGTTTTTTTGAGGTTTCATCGACCCGGTGGATGGACGACTGTTTGACAAGCAAAGGGGTCTGTGCTACCTTCATTGGTGGCGCAACCGTGGTACAGGTTCAGCATGGCTCATCACTGCACCAAAAACACAGACCCGGAACACAGACCCGGAACACAGACCCGGTTGAAATATCAAGGCGGAAAGGATCCACCATGCAGCTACAGCATACCTGGGAACACATGTTACTGGACTTGGCGTACGAGGCGCTGCACGGGGACCCAGTGCCCTCTCC
>CAIOHJ010000281.1 GCA_903858085.1 uncultured Chloroflexota bacterium | reverse complement strand
GGCCGCAGCGCCGTCCATCTTGCGCGCGAGCTGCGCCCCGACATTGTCATTATGGATATCAAGATGCCAGACATGGATGGGATCGAAGCTGCCCGTCTGCTGACCGAAGAGCGCGTGGCTCCTGTGCTGCTGCTCAGCGCGTACAGCCAGCAGGATCTGGTGCAGCGTGCCCGCCAGGCTGGTGTGGCTGGCTATCTGGTCAAACCCTTCCGGGAGAGTGACTTGACCCCGTCGATCGAGGTCGCCATGGCGCGGTTCAGCGAGTTCCGCACCATGGAGCGCGAAGTCAACAGCCTGCAGGACGCGCTGGAAACCCGCAAAGCGGTCGATCGGGCCAAAGGAATCTTGATGGACACCCAGGGGCTCAACGAAACCGACGCCTTCCGCAAGATTCAAAAGATGAGCATGAACAACCGCAAGCCGATGCGCGCGGTGGCCGAGGCCATTATTCTGGCCCATCAGGCCAGCGAGCAGTAGTCAATGAGCGGCGATCCTCTATGAAGCTGTCGATCGTGATGCCTGTCTACAACGAGCGGGCAACGCTGGAAGAAATCGTCCGGCTGGTGCGCACGGTGGAGCTGACTGTCGACCCAACCGGCAGCAATCCCAAAGTGCAAGGGCCCATCGTGCTCGAACGCGAGATTATTCTGGTCGACGACGGTTCGACCGATGGGACGCGCGAACTGCTGGCGAACTGGCAGCAACAGGCGATCCCCGAGCTCACCATCCTGTTTCATGCAGCCAACGGCGGCAAAGGGGCCGCGCTGCGCACAGGGTTCAGCCATGCCACCGGGGATCTTTTGGTCATCCAGGATGCTGACCTGGAATACGACCCCTCTGATTTTGTCAGACTGGTCGAACCGATCCTGGAAGGGCGGGCTGCGGTGGTCTACGGGAGTCGTTTCTTGGGGGGGCCGCGCGCGGCGATGCGCCTGAGCCATACCCTGGGCAACCAGCTGTTGACCGTGGCCACCAATCTCTTCTACGGCACCTCGCTTTCGGACATGGAGACCTGCTACAAATGTTTTCGCCGCACCGTGATCGACGGGATGCCCCTGCGCAGCCGGCGCTTCGAGATCGAGCCGGAGCTGACCGCCAAAATTCTCAAACGTGGCTACACCATCTACGAAGTGCCGATCAGCTACAACGGCCGTGATTTCCACGAGGGGAAAAAGATTACCTGGCGCGACGGCATCGCTGCACTGCGCACGCTGGTGAAATATCGTTTCGTCGACTGAGCCATGCGGGCTGCTCGTGCCATGCCCTCGGCGTGGCTGCTGGCCGGGATTTTGTGGGTGGGCTTTGCGCTGCGGCTGCCCCTGCTGGATCGCTTTGCCCTCCACCCGGATGAAGCGATCTACAGCTACTGGGCGCTCTACAGCCGTCAAGTCGACCCCCTCTTTCTGCAGGTCTGGCCTGACAAACCACCCCTCTATCTCTGGCTGTTGGGGTGGGCCCTGGAGGGGCTGGGGGCCACCGCCGTGACCGCACGGCTCCCCAACGTGGCTGTCAGCGTTCTGTCGATCGCCGTGTGCGCGGCCCTGGCGCGCCGCTGGTGGGGAGAGCAGGCCGCCCTCCTGGCAGCGCTGTTGCTGGCGCTCAACCCCTTGGCCATCAGTTTTGCGCCGACTGCATTTACCGACCCCCTGATGGTGCTGGCTGGGCTGCTGGCGCTCTGCCTGGCTGCCAGCCGGCGCTGGCTGTGGGCGGGGATCTGGCTGGGGGGGGCGCTGATGACCAAGCAGCAGGGGCTGTTGTTCGCCCCCTGGGTCGTGGCCGCCCTCTTCTGGCCCGCCGAGAGCAGACCCCGCACCCTCTCGGCGCTGGCTGCCCTGCTGGCTGGGCTGCTCCTGGTCGTGGCTCCGATCGTCTGTTGGGACAGCCTGCGCTGGGCAGTGGCGCCGTCGCCGTGGGATCTGGGCGCCCGCCACGCAAGCGGGCTGGCGCTGGCCGCGCCCGAGAGCTGGCTGCCACGGCTCCTCTCCTGGGCCAACTTGAGCGCAACAGCGCTTGGCCCCCCCTGGCCGTGGGGGCTGCTGCTGGGGGCAGTGGGCTGGCGGGCTCTCCAGCGGGAAAGGCTGAAAGCCGGGAGAGCGGCCGGGATCGGTGGGCGGAGTCCAACCCTGGGTCCAACCCCGGCGAGCCAACCGGCCTGGACGCTGGCGCTGTGGGGGCTCGGGTTTCTGGCGCTGCACCTGCTCTCCACCGCACAGATCTGGGACCGGTATCTGCTGCCGCTGGCCCCGGCAGTGGCGCTGCTGGGGGCCTTTGGGGCCGTGTGGGCGCTGGCCCCCGAAGGACGGCTGTCCACAGCCGCGCTGCCCGCCACATTCCTGGCGCTGTGGCTGGGCTTCCTGGCCATGCCGGCCGGCCGGGCAGCCCTGGGCCAGCTGGCGCTGGGGGGGGACCGCGGTGCCTTCACAGGCATCGAAGAGATCTCTGGCTGGCTGGCAGAGCGCACCGCCGGCCGGCCAGTGCTCTACCACCGCATCCTGGGCTGGCATTTCAACTTCTACCTGTTTGCCCCGGTCCAGTCCGGCACGCTGGAGCTGCGCTGGTACCCCAGCACCGTGCATCTGGCGGACAATGCGGCCAAAAGCCCCCACCGCCCACGCTACCTGGTGGAAGCCGACTGGTCCCCGGATCGAGACCTGGCTGTCCAGCTGGCGCTGCGCCGGCTGCGCGCCCTCCCCCTGCTGCGCGCCGGGCGCTTCACCCTCTATGCGATCGACGAAAAAGACCCCCATCCACAGCCCTGGCGTCTGTGCGCCTGGCCCCCAGCTCTGCCGACAGGCTGGACGCTGCTCGCCCGGGGCGACTTCGAGCCGACCCGCTCCCTGGTCCGGGGGAGCCCATGAACAGGGAGACCGGGAAGAAGACCGGGCCCCTGCGCTGGCAGCATGGCGTCGCTGCCGGGCTGCTGGCTGGGTTCGTCCTGTTGCTCTACAGCCAGTTGCTTTTCACCGATCGGGTGCTGGCGGGCGGCGACATCCAGCTCTATTTCTATCCCTACTGGTCCTACACCGGCGCGCAGCTGCGCGCCGGCGAGCTGCCCTTCTGGAATCCCTATTTGTTTCTGGGGGGGCCTCTGCTGGCCAACCCACAGGCTGCCGTGCTCTACCCGCTGCACTGGCCGCTCTTTGCAGCCGGCGGCTGGGGTCTGCCGGTGACCGGCCAGATCTACTGGAGCGCCGCGCTGCACACCTGGCTGCTGGGGCTGGGGGGCTATGGGTTGCTGCGCTTCTGGGGCTATGGGGGGCTGCCTGCCCTGTTGGCAGGCCTGCTCCTGGCTGGCAGCGGCTTTGTCGGCGGGCTGGTCGCCCACATCAACCAGCTCAACGCCACCGCCTGGCTGCCCTGGGCACTGTGGGTGCTGGCCTGGGCAAAGGCTCGCCTGCCCACCCCCCTGGGCTGGCGAGCAGCAGAGTGGTCTGTGCTGCTGCGTGCCAGCGCCCTGTACGCTCTGGCGGTGGCGCTGATGGTGCTGGCAGGCCACACCCAGACCCTTTTTGTCAACCTCTGCGGCCTGGCCCTCTGGCTGCTCTGGCCAGGATCCTGCCGGGCAGCAGACAAAAAGCGCCGTTGCTGGATTGAACCGCTGCCTGCGCTGGCTGTCTACAGCATTGGGCTGGGGCTGGCGCTGCTGATCGCCGCCCCACAGCTGCTGCCGGCCCTGGAATTGAGCGCGCTGGGACTGCGCAGCGGCGGGCTGAGCTATGGAGAAGCCACCAGTTTCAGCCTGCAGCCCCTGGCGCTGGGCTGGACACTGCTGCCCAGCTACGGGCTGGCCGACCTGGGCGCAGTCTTCGACACCCCCGGCTACAGCGAATATGTGGCCTATCTGGGGCTCACCGGGCTGGGGGCAGCGCTGCTGGGGGCATGGCGCGGAAAAGGACCCGCCCGGCGGGCAGGGCTGCTGTTGGCGACGCTGGGCTTTCTGTTGGCTTTGGGGCGCTGGAATCCCCTCTATTTTTTGCTCTACCAGCTGGTGCCCGGTTTTGACCTGTTCCGGGCACCCGCGCGGTGGATGATGCTCTACACCCTCGGCATGGCACTGCTCGGGGGCACCGGGCTGGCAGCGCTGCCAATGCGTCGGCTGCCGCTCCTGGCCGGGCTGATCGGGCTGGCAGCAGTCGAATTGTGGTTTGCTGCGCGCAGCCTCCCCTACAGCCATCCGACCGCACCGCAGGCTGTCTTTGAAGTGCGCAGCGCGCCAGCCCACCTTCTGACCAGCCCCGACCGGGAATTTCCCGGGGCGGCCGCCCGCTTTCTGGGCATGAGCAAGATCACCTACGACCCTGGAGATCTGGCCGACTACCGCCGGCAGTTGGTCGAAAAGTCCCCCGACCCGCTCGACACCCGGGCCTTCCAGGAGCTGGTGATCGCACAGAAGGTGCAGGAACTGCTCGTCCCCAACCTGCCCCTCTTCTGGCAGATTCCAGCCGTAGATGGTTTCGACGGCGGCCTGCTGCCGCTGCAGCGCTACCTCCGGCTGGCAGAACTGTTGGTGCCGCCTGACCGGCTGGTGCCAGATGGCCGCCTGCGCGAACAGATCGACCAGGTGCCGCCCAGCAGCCTGTTGGCCATGCTCAACGTCGCCTATGTGGTGACCGACAAGGTCGGCGATCTCTGGTTCGAAGATGTCTTCTACGACCGCAGGATCGGGGCTGCGCTGGCCTCCCTGGAGGGCCCCCTGGAGGTCGAAGTGCCCTCTGTCTTTGAGGCAACGCACATCGACCTGATCGGCGCCGTCACCGGCGACAGCGCCGCGTGGGCCGAGGTGGCACGGACAGTGGCCTGGCTGGAAGTGACAGAGCGCTCCGGCGCAGTCGAACGCCTCCCGCTGACTGCGGGGGGAGGGCCTGGGGCCCATTTTGCCGATGCTGCCCTCGACAGCCCCCTGGCTACCCGCAGCGGCGCGACCGTCGCCTACCGCGATCTGGAAGGGGGCCGACAGGAGTACCGGGCCCGGCTGCCGCTGGCCAGCGCCCGCGAGGTGGCCTCGCTGCGCATCCGAGCGGTCGATGCGCCGATCACCCTGACCGTCCAGGCGGTCACCCTCTACGATGCACGGACCCGGATGTTTGCCGCGCTCCTGCCGAGCGACCGCGGCCGCTTTCAACTGGAACACAGCGGCGACGTCAAAATTTACCGCAATTTGGAGCTGCTGCCCCGCGCGTTTCTGGCCCGCCAGCCGGTGGCGGTCGCCGATCTCGAGACGGCCATCGAGGTCGTGCGCGCCTCTGCAGGAACCCTCACCCCCGTCGAAGGCACCCTCGACGGGGCCCAGCCGGCCGGGCCGGCCGACCAGGCAGAACTCCTCGCCTACCAGCCCGAACGGGTGCAGATTCGAACCCAGAGCGCTGCACCGGCGTTGTTGGTGCTGAGCGACAGCTTTTACCCGGGCTGGTCGGCGACCGTCGATGGCTTCCCAGCCCAGATAAAAGCCACCAACGTCCAGTTTCGTGGGGTTGTGGTGCCGGCTGGGGAGCACACGGTGACCTTCACCTTCCTGCCCACCGGCTGGCAGCTGGGGGTCGTTTTGGCTGCCCTGGGAGGGGGGCTGCTTCTGGCGCTGGCCAGCCTCGGATGTATGCTGGCCAGAAAAGTGCGCTATAATCACAGTCACGACAGAGTCACGACACAGGCACGGTGAGTGGGATGAACATCTTCAATCGTATCGTAGCGGTTTTGCTCTGGACAGGCCTGCTGCTGGCCAGCCTGGGCACAGCGGTCGCCCCCTTGTCGGCCCTGAACTGGCTGCAGACCACGCTGGCCAGCCTGGCAGCGTGGCTGGCTGCTGTTCAGAAAGAGACCCCGGTCTATTTTGTGATTGGCCAGGCTGCCTTTGGAATCGGGGGCCTGCTGGTGCTGGGGGGCTTGCTTTTTTTGGAAGGAACCAGCCTGCGCCGGCGCGGGGTCCGTGTCCATACTCCAGAAGGCGGTGCGGCCGAGCTGGATATCCTCAGCGTGGCACGGCGCCTGCAGTGGCACCTGGACCAGCTGGCCGAGGTGATCACCGTGGTGCCCATCGTGCGGCCGCGCGGCAGCACCGTCGACATCCGGCTGGAAATCGAGGCAGCTCCCCACATCGATGTGCCCCTCAAAACCGACGAGGTGGTCGATGTGACCCGCACCGTGGTCGAGCAGGATATGGGGCTGCGTCTGGGCAAACTGGATGTACACATTCGCTGTGCCCCTTTTACCCCCGAGTGGAGCCCATGAGCGGCCATGCCGAGACCCAAGACGCCCCGACGGCTGCCGTGACATCCCAGAACGTACACCCGCCCAGCGCAGTGGCGGCCCCCCAGAAGCCAGAACACAGCGGGCAGCTGCGGCGGGCAGAGGCTGCTGGCCGCGGGGCACCCGGTACGGAGGG
>CAIOHJ010000280.1 GCA_903858085.1 uncultured Chloroflexota bacterium | reverse complement strand
CCACAGAGGTTGAAGAGGATTGTCTTGGAAACCCCCTCTTCCTTGGCGATCTGCGCCTCGCGGATCGCCTGGGCGACGGCATGGTTGGCTTCTGGGGCTGGGATGATGCCTTCTGCCTTGGCAAACAGGATGCCCGCCTCGAAGGTTTCCAGCTGGTCGGCGGCCACCGCCTCGATAATCCCATCCCGGAGCAGCTGGCTGACGAGCACACCTGCGCCGTGGTAGCGCAGCCCTCCTGCGTGGATCTTGGCCGGCACAAAGGTGTGGCCGAGGGTGTACATGGGCAGCAGCGGTGTCATCCCCACGGTGTCGCCAAAATCGTAGCGGAAGACCCCGCGCGTCAGCTTGGGGCAGGAGGCTGGCTCGACAGCGATGGCGCGCAGCTTCTTGCCGTCGACCAGTTTGTGGCGCAGGAAGGGGAAGGAGATGCCAGCAAAGTTGGAGCCGCCGCCGAAGGGGGCAATCACGATGTCGGGGAAATCGCCGGCCATCTCCATCTGTTGGATCGCCTCCTGGCCCACCACAGTCTGGTGGAGCAGCACATGGTTGAGCACGCTGCCCAACGCGTACTTTGTCTCCTCTTGGGTGGCCGCTACCTCCACCGCTTCCGAGATGGCAATGCCCAGGCTGCCAGGAGAGTCAGGATCCTGGGCCAGAATCTGGCGGCCAGCGTGGGTGCGTTCCGAAGGGGAAGCGTAGACGGTCGCCCCCCAGGTGTTCATGGCCAGTTTTCGGTAAGGCTTCTGGTCGTAGGAGATCCGGACCATGTAAATTTCACAGTCGAGGCCAAAAAGGTTGCAGGCGAAGGCCAGCGCGCTGCCCCACTGGCCCGCACCGGTCTCGGTGGTGATCCGTTTGACCCCCTCTTTCATGTTGTAGTAGGCCTGCGGCACAGCCGTGTTGGGCTTGTGCGAGCCTGCCGGGCTGACCCCTTCGTACTTGTAATAGATTTTGGCGGGGGTGTCGAGCATTTTTTCGAGCCGATGGGCGCGGAAGAGGGGGGTCGGGCGCCAGATTTTGTAGATCTCGCGCACTTCCTCTGGAATTTCCACCCAACGGTCGCTGCTCACTTCCTGCTTGATCAGCTCCATGGGAAAGAGCGGGGCAAGCGCCTCAGGTCCGATCGGCTGGTGGGTGGCTGGATGCAGCGGCGGCAGCGGCTTGTTGGGCATGTCTGCCGCAATGTTGTACCATTTTTCGGGAATATCTCGTTCAGAAAGAACAAATTTGGTCTGCTGGCTCATCGGTACTTCCTCCGGATATAGAGATGTCAGATGGTGGAACGATGTTTTTGGATTGTACACAGAGATGCCCAGAATGCCAAGCCGCGTGGGAAGGGGGCCCTGGTCTGTTCGGTCAGATCAGCAGGGGGATGGTGGTGTAGTTGTGGGGCACGAACAGGCTGCCTTCGGTGATCCCCTGCGGGGTGACCTGCTGCAGCTGTTTTTTGAGTTCTGGGGCTGTGATCTGGCCGTCGATTGCCCTGCGAAAAAGCAGGGCGATCTGTTCGACCTGAGCGGCCTCTTCGTGGACGAATTCGAGCCGGTACTGGTGGATGCCGGCGGTGCGCCAGCTCTCCAGATGGGGGCTGGCGTCCTGTGCTTCGGCTCCAAAGACGGTGTTGCGACAGCCAACATCGGCCAGAACCGGGTGGACACGTCCAGTGCTGTCGCGCAGCGCCACTTTGGTCTGTTCGCAAGGACGGCCGCAGTCTTTGTAGCTGGTGCCTTTGGACAGAAAGCGGCAGAAGACGCAGTGCTCGGTGTGGAAGACGGGCAGGTGCTGGTAGGCGATCACCTCCAATTTTTCGGAGCCGATGCAGTGGGCCAGGTCGGCGATCTGCGCAGCGTTGAGGTCGTGGGCAGGTGTGATTCGCTGCACGCCCAGCGCCAGGAAGGTTTGTGCGCTCAGCACATTGGCTGCGTTGAGGCTGAAGTCCCCAGTCAGGGTGGGCGTCTGGGGGGTGGAAGCCAGGGTGTGCAGCAGGCCGGCGGAACGCACGAGAAGGGGACAGTCCAGCCGCAGCAAAAATTGGACAACCCGTTCTTCGTCCGGTTTCAGGATGCGCGGGCTGGCGACGCGCACGGCCAGCCCCGCAGCGAGCACGCGTTCGACCGAGCTGCGCAGCCCGTACAGGTCGAGGTAGTCCAGGGTGATGCTGCTGGGGCGGACGCGCAGTGCTGCCTCCAACTGGGCTGGGGTGCGCACCAGCAGGTGCAGCTGGGCTGGGGGAGGCTGGGCTGGGGTGGGGCGGGGCGGCGGCAGGAGTTCCTGCAGCGCCGGCAGAGGCGCCTGGACCAAGGGAGTTCGCTCGGTCTGTGCCTGCTGCAGCTGGGCCACTGCCTGGCGGCGCAGTTGGTTGAGCAGCGCTGCAGGGACGAAGGGCTGGCCTTCGATCTGGGCGCTGACTTCGCCCAGGGTGTACGGTGTGCCACCCAGCCGGCCCAGCTGTTGGCGCAGGGAAGGGAGGTCGAGGGCCCGCTGGGTGGCGCTGGCCAATGGTTCGGGAGAGGTGACGGTGACCCGGCGTGCAGGCTCTGCGGCCAGCCACCAGGTGAGTGCGAGGGGCGCTCCGGTGGTAGCCTGCACGGCCACGTGGACCGGCTGGGTGCGCAGGGGCAGGTGGGCCGCAGTATAGGGGCGCACCAGACGGTCGATGTCTGGGTCGTGTGAACGCCAGAGCAGGTCGCCGGGGCGGATGCGTGTGAAGTTCACAGCGCCGTTGCCGAAGGTCAGTTCGAGCAGATTGCCGCGTGCAGGTTGGACATGGTAGACCCGGCCGCCTTCTTCGGGCTGTTCGGGGCTGCGCCAGTCAGCTGCATCGAAGACAACCCCGTCGCCGGCTTTGAGGGGGCTCTGTGCCGCCGGTTTGGGGGTCGGTTTGACCCAAACCCGGTCCGCCAGTACCCGTTCTATCCGTCCCATCAGCACCCCGCGATGCCGTGGGGTGCGGCCGGTGACCACCTGCTGGTGGTTGACGCCGCCGATGAAGTAAGGGCCCAGCCCGCGCGAGTAGACCTGTTCCAGCTGGAGCTCTTCGGCTGCGCTGACGCCGAGTGGCCGCCCGGCCCAGGCGTCGTCGACCGCTTTGCGGTAGGCGGCTGTGGTCAGCGCCACGTAGTCGGCGTCTTTGTAGCGTCCTTCGATTTTGAGTGCGTGCACGCCGATCTGGATGATCTCTGGGATCTGGTGCAGGGCATAGAGATCTCCTGGGGAGAGCAGATACCGGGCGTCGCCGAGCGGTTGGTGCTGGTCGTCGACGATCAGGTCATAGGGGAGTCGACAGGCCTGGGCACACTGGCCACGGTTGGCGCTGCGTCCGCCCCACGCCTCGGAGGAGAAGCACTGGCCT
>CAIOHJ010000279.1 GCA_903858085.1 uncultured Chloroflexota bacterium | reverse complement strand
TGTGCTGACCTTCCGCCTGACCGTGACCGACAGCCGTGCGCTGGCCAGCAGCCCGGCGACGGTGGCCATCACCGTCACCGATGTGCCGATCACGGGCCTGGCTGCTGTCAACAGTGGGCCGACGCGGCTGAGCAGCGTGACTGCCTTCACCGCCACCGTGACGGCGGGCAGCAACGTGAGCTACGCCTGGGCCTTCGGCGACGGCACGACTGGCAGCGGGGCGAATCCCACCTACACCTACGCCAGTGTGGGCAACTACACGGCGACGGTGACCGCCACCAACGGCGTCAGCCAGGTAACCGCCAGCATGCTGGTTGCGGTCATCGACCGGGCGATCACGGGCCTGGCTGCTGTCAACAGTGGGCCGACGCGGCTGGGCAGTGCGACTGCCTTCACCGCCACCGTGACGAACGGCAGCAACGTGAGCTACGCCTGGGCTTTCGGCGATGGCATGACTGGCAGCGGGGCCAATCCCACTCGCACCTACGCCAGCGTGGGCAATTACACGGCGACGGTGACCGCCACCAACAGCGTCAGCCAGGTGACCGCCAGCACGCTGGTCACAGTCATTGACCGGGCGATCACGGGCCTGGCCGCTTTCAACAGCGGGCCGACGCGGCTGAACAGCGCGACTGCCTTCACCGCCACCCTTCTGGATGGCAGCAACGTGAGCTATACCTGGGCCTTCGGCGACGGGTCGAGTGGCAACGGGGCGAATCCCACCTACACCTACGCCAGTGTGGGCAACTACACGGCGACGGTGACCGCCACCAACGGCGTCAGCCAGGTAACCGCCAGCACGCTGGTTGCGGTCATCGACCGGGCGATCACGGGCCTGGCTGTTGCCAACAGCGGGCCCACTACGCTGGGCAATGCCACCCGTTTGACTGCGACGGTGACGGCAGGCACGAATGTGACCTACACGTGGAATTTCGGCGACGGCTCGCCGGTAGTGGTCAGCGGCAGCGGGGCGACGGCCACCTACGCCTATACCTATGTTGCTGCAGGCAGCTACACGGCGACGGTGACCGCCACCAACAGTGTGGGCCAGGTGACCGCCAGCACGCAGGTGACGGTGGTGCCGCCGATGCCGCGCACCGGGCTGCGTATGCACCTGCCAATCAACGAGGCGGTGAGCGCGCTCGTGCGCGATTATTCGCTGGCAGGCCAGAATGCAACCTGCCCCGTGATGCCGACTGCGGGCGCGTCTGCGCCAGGTTGCCCAACGGTAGAGGTCGATGCGCAGCGCGGGAACGTGCTGCGTTTCAACAACAGCGCGCTCGCCGTGAACGTCGTCAACAATTTCCCGGCGACAGCCCTCACCGTCGCCTACTGGGTCAAATCAACGGATACGGTAACACCGGTCATCCCACACATCTCTTATGCCACAGCGTCCCACCCAGACACTTTTCTGTTTGGATTCTTCAATGAGCCGGCCTACCTGAATCGCAGCGGCTTGCCCACAAATGTGAGCGCCTTCTCGCGCAGCGCGCTGAACAACGGCACCTGGCGTCACGTGGCGATCACCTGGCAGAGCGACGGGGGGACGTTTACCCTGTACCGTGATGGGGTGGCGGTGGCTTCTGGAACGCTCTCAGCTGGCTCGACTATGGACGCCAGTGGCATCTTGGTATTTGGGCAGGACCAGGATGTACTGGGCGGTAATTTCGACCCCAATCAGGTCTATCGCGGCGATCTGGATGGCGTTACCCTCTATGACCGGGTGCTCACGGTGCAGGAGATTCGCGACCACATGGCTGCCACGCGCGACGACAGTGCCATCACGGCTGTCGCCGTCGCTGCCAGCAGCGTCACAGCCTTGGTCGGCGAAACGGTGCACTTCACCGCCACCACCAGCAGCCCGGCCACCAATGTCGTCTACACCTGGGAGTTTGGTGACGGCGCCACTGCCAGCGGCGCCACTGCCAGCAAGAGCTACACGGCTTTGGGCACCTACACAGTCATGGCGAAGGCCAGCAACGGGGCCAGCGGCCAGAGTGCCACCACCCAGGTGACGGTGGTTCTCCCCCCCTTCACGGCAACGGTGAGGCTGAACGGCAACGGCAGCGTGAGCAGCACGCCGGCCGGCATTGCGTGCGGCACTGTGTGCAGCGCCAGCTTCAATATGCCCATCACGCTGACCGCCGCTCCTGGTACAGGCTCAAATTTTGTGGGCTGGTCTGGTGCGTGCAGCGGCAGAGGCATCTGTGTCATGACGACCACCCAACTGGTCACCGCTACTTTCTTGTCTCCCCTGTCCTATCTGCGGCTATGGGGCAGCGGGCCAGGCCAAGACAACGCACAATTCCAGTGGCCAGTCGGGATCGCCGTCACGGGCAGCCATGTCTTTGTGGGCGATTACTGGAAACTGCGTAAATTTGATCGAAATGGCACGTTCGTGGCCAGTCAACCGGGCAATACCCTGGGAATGATGGTGGAGGGCGACCGCCTCTATCTGGGCGAGGGGAACGGCAGCAGCGTCCGGGCAGTAGGTGTGGACTCCTTAAATCTACTTGCAGTGTATGCGACTGACGGTCTGATCTATGACGTTGTGCGTCACCCCAACGGCAAGTTTTATGTGGTTCGCTACGGCCAAAGTGTCTACGTCTACAACAGCAATTTCGTCTATGAGGGTTCGTTGTTGAACGGGCAGCTCAGCAACAACGTGCGGGAGATTGCAGTAGACAGCACCGGTGCCCTTTACCTGGCGGATACAGGCAATCACCGCATTCTGGTCTTTGACACAACTGGGGCGATCCTGCGCCAGTGGGGTGGGTTGGGCACTGCGCCAGGAGCACTCAATGGCCCCTGGGGGCTGGCCATTGACCCCAACGACCAGGTCTATGTGGCCGATACCAGCAATCACCGGATCCAGGTTTTTACCCGCATGGGAGAATTTTTGACCGAGTGGGGCAAGAAAGATGTCAACGGGTTGCCCGTGGCAGGGACGGGCAACGGGGAATTCAACGGACCCGCGAGCCTGGCGTTCGACAACAGCACCGGCCAGCTGTATGTCTCTGACAGCAACAACCATCGCGTGCAGGTCTTTGGCGATGCAGGTGTGAGCCAGGCCTCTCTCTTCTCGTCGGCTGAACAGAGCAGCCCTGCCGCCACCGATGCATCTGGTCCGGCTGAGCCCGCCCCACCTGCCGCCGAATCGCCGGAGTTGCCGGCTGCCCAGATCTACCTGCCCCTGATCATGCAGCCGTCAGAGGATGCGCTGTTCGCACCGGTGCAGCCTCTCCCACAGAGCACGCCGGTGTCGCAGGCGGTGATGCCAGCGCCCCCCGAGAGACCGGTGGATTTGCTCGATACCCCCGCTGGGTTGTCTGAGCTGGATACCGAGCTGCAGAACACGCCTGGGCCGCTGGGCTTCACAGAGAAGCTGACGCCGACCGAAGTGCTCTCCACCACAGCTGAGCCTTGAGGCGGTCCAAAGTTCTGCGCTTGGGTGCGCAGGCGGGCAGCCACCCTCGGGGCAGCGATCGTCCTCCCACCGCGCTGTCGATGTGTTTGACAAAATGGGCGGCTTGGACGTATTTTGAAAAGACGACGGAAAAGTTTCGTGGGCATCCCGCTCAAGGGCAGCAGCCAGGCGATGGAGGCCGTCGAAAGGCGGACAAGCTCTGTCCCGCCCATCCAAAGAAGACAGTGAGCGCATGATGTACAAACGAATTGTCGTCAAGCTGGGAACCAGCGTGCTGACCGGCGGCAGCCGCCAGCTCAACCAGCCACGGATGGTGGAAATCGCCCGCCAATGCGCGCTCCTCTACGAGCAAAACGTGGATGTGGTGGTCTGTACGTCGGCTGCGGTTGCAGCCGGCCGTGCCCATCTCAATTTTCCGGCCCTGCCCCCCACGATCACCAGCAAACAGCTCTTTGCCGCCGTCGGCCAGCTGCAGCTGATGCGGCTCTGGGAGCAGCTTTTTGCAATCTACAGCGTGCGTGTCGGCCAGATCCTGCTCACGCGCAGCGATGTCGAAAACCGCCAGCGCTATCTCAACGCACGCGATACCTTCACTGCCCTGCTCGAACACCGGGTTCTCCCGATCGTCAACGAGAACGATGCAGTCGCCACCGAAGAAATTCGTGTCGGCGACAACGACAACCTGTCCGCTCTGGTCGCCACCCTGGTCAGCGCCGATCGGTTGCTCCTGCTCACCGACCAGCCCGGTCTCTTCACCGCCGACCCGCGCAGCAACCCCGACGCCCAGCTGATCCCCGAGGTGCGCAAGATTGACGAGACGCTGCGCGGGCTGGCCAGCGGCAGCGTCAGCGGGCTGGGAACCGGCGGCATGACCACCAAGCTGCAGGCCGCCAACACCGCTCGCCATGCCGGCGTCGACGTCGTGATCGCTGCCGGCAGTGAACCCGATGTCATCTTGCGCGTGGCCGCCGGTGAAAGCGTCGGTACACGCTTCCCTGCAATCAGTACCCGGCTCGAAAGCCGCAAAGCCTGGATTTTGGCCGGCCCCAAGCCGGCAGGCCGCCTGACCGTCGACAGCGGCGCTGCCGAGGCGATCGCTTTCAATGGGCGTAGCTTGCTGCCAGCCGGCATCCGCGCAGTGGAAGGTGACTTTTTGCGCGGGGATACCGTGCTGATCGTCGACGGCGAACGCAATGAACTGGCCCGCGGCATCGCCGGCTATGCGGCAGCCGACCTGCGCCGCATCGCCGGCTGCCGATCCGACGAGATCGAAGCCCGGCTCGGCTACACCTACGGCGATGTGGCGGTCCATCGCAACGACTTGATTTTGCTGACCGACTGAGATGCCCCCGATCCTGCGCGTCGAAAATCTTCACCATACCTATTCCCGTCAAGGCCCGCCAGTGCAGGCGCTGCGCGGCGTCGACCTGACCGTCGAAGCGGGCGAGTATGTCGCGCTCTTGGGCCACAACGGCTCCGGCAAGTCTACCCTGGCCCGCCACCTGAACGCTTTGCTCCTGCCCGATCAGGGCAATGTCTGGGTGCGCCAGTGGAATACCCGTGACCCTGCTCACCTGCGTGCGATCCGCAGCACGGTCGGGATGGTCTTCCAGCACCCCGACAACCAGATTGTGGCGACCATCGTGGAAGAGGAGGTCGCGTTTGGCCCCGAGAATCTGGGGCTCGACCGCAGCGAGATCCGCCGTCGCGTCGACGAGGCACTTGCCCAGGTCGCCATGCAACCCTTCCGCCATCGCGCCCCGCACCTGCTCTCCGGAGGACAAAAACAGCGGGTCTGCATCGCCGGGGTGCTGGCCATGCAGCCGCAGGTGTTGCTGCTCGACGAAGCCACCGCTATGCTCGACCCGCAAGGACGCCGTGACCTGCTGGCATTGGTTGCCCGCCTCCACCGCGAGCAGGGGGTGACCGTCATTGCCGTCACGCACTTTATGCAAGAAGCCATCGACGCTGACCGGGTGGTCGTGCTGCACGAAGGACGGGTGGCGCTGCAGGGACCCCCGCGCTGGCTTTTTCAGCAGCCTGAAGCGCTGCGCGCCCTTCAACTCGATCTCCCACCCGCCAGCGAGCTGGCCCAGGCGCTGCATCGTCGCTTCCCGGCGTTCCCCGCCGATCGGCTGACCCCAGAGGAGGTGGCCATCGCTGTCCAGACATATAGACCCTTGCAGCCCGCCCCGCAGAGTCTCCCCCCTCTCCTGCCGCCGCCGCCCAGGCCACCTCCCCTGCTGGAGCTTCAACATGTCGCCCATTTTTATATGCGCGGCACGCCGCTGGAAATCCAGGCGCTGAGCGATGTCTCACTCGCTGTCCACCCTGGCGAAATCGTGGGGGTGCTCGGCGCCACCGGTTCGGGCAAGTCGACCGCCATCCAGCACTGCAACGGTCTGCTGCGCGCCCATGCCGGCCGCGTCCGGGTGCTCGGCCAGGATCTGTCTGACCCCAAGGTCGACCTGCGCGCGGTGCGTCGCGCGGTCGGGCTGGTCTTCCAATTGCCCGAAACACAACTTTTTGAACAGTACGTGGGCGACGATGTCGCCTATGGGCCGCGAACGCTGGGGCTTGCCCACGCGCAGGTGCGCCGCCGCGTCCAAGCGGCAATGGCCGCAGTGGGCTTGCCCTTCGCAACATTCAAAGACCGGGTGACCTGGACGCTCAGCGGCGGCGAAATGCGTCGGGCTGCGATCGCCGGTGTGCTGGCGCTGGAACCACAGGTGTTGGTGCTCGACGAGCCCACCGCCGGGCTGGACCCGCAGGCGCGTCAGCTGCTGCTTCGCCAGCTGCTCGACCTGCAGGCCCAGGGCTGCACGTTGGTGCTGGTTTCACACAACATGGATGAACTGGCCTCCCTTTGTCACCGCCTGGCCGTGATCGCCGAGGGACGCACAGCCCTGACAGGTTCGCCCGCCGAGGTTTTTGCCCAGCCCGCCCTACTCCGAGCGTTCGGGCTGGAACTGCCAGCCATGGCCCAGATCTCCGAACAGCTGCACTCCAAAGAGCTGCTGCCCCCCACCGCAGCCTTCTATACGTTGACACAGGCCGAAGCCACGATCAGCCAGCTGTTGGCCGGACCGGGAAAGGAGCCTGGATGAGCGAATTCGAGTTTTTGCGCAATGTGACCGTGGGCCAGTACCTCCCCACCAATTCGCCCGTACACCGGCTGGACCCGCGCACAAAGCTGTTGCTGGCTTTGCTGGTGGTGCTGGCCGCAACCAGCACTACCAGCCCCCTGGCAACCCTGCTGCTGTTGGGGGTGCTGGGGGGGGTGACAGGAGTTGCCCAGCTCGACGCCCGCTATGTGCTGCGCGGGCTGCTGCCCGTCGCCCCCTTTTTACTCTTCCTGATGGTTATGCAGCTGCTCTTTCAAGGCCGCTTCTCCCTGTGCTCCACGGTCTGGTACGAGTGGCACTTTGTCCGGGTGACCCCCTGTCTGCTGGAGCTGGTGCTGCTCGGCGCGCTGCGGCTGCTGCTTTTTTTGTTTGTCCTCAGCCTGCTCACCCTGACCACAACCGCCGCATATCTGCTGCACGGAATCGAACAGCTGCTCGGCCCGCTGCAGCGGATCGGCCTGCCTGTCCATGAGTTTGCCCTTGCCAATATCATCGCCCTGCGCTTTGTCCCCACCATCGCCGAGGAGCTGGAACGGGTCGCCAAGGCACAGGTCAGCCGGGGAGGGGAGTTCGGCGGCGAACCCTGGTATCGCCCCGATCGGGTCGCCCGTGCCCGCCTGCCCCTGCTGGTGCCGCTCTTTGTCAACACGCTGCGCCGAGCCGAAGAATTGGTGGTCGCCATGCAGGCCCGTTCTTATCTCGGCGCCCAGGGACGCTCCCGTTTTGTCGAGCTTCGTCTGCGCCCCGCCGACTGGGGCGCGCTGCTGCTGGGCGGCGCGCTGCTGCTGTTGGTCTGGCGTCTGGCTTGACAAGCCAGGAAAACCGTTTTATAGTGTTTTTTACTTCTGACTTATACGTATAAATCAGCTGTTTCAACAAACAGCTGCCGAGCGGGAAGGGGGAGCCGGGCGATGGAAGAGGGGGGGCCCCGCCGGCGGGCGACCCAGGCGGATGTGGCACGCGCCGCCGGGGTCTCGCAAGCAATGGTTTCTTACGTGCTCACCCAGAGCAGACAGGTCACAGTGCCCGACGAGACCCGGCAGCGCGTGTTGGACGCCATTCAGAAGCTTGGCTATGTGCCCAACCGGGCCGCCCGCAGCCTGCGCACCAGCAAGACCTTCACGATCGGCTGTGTCATCCCCGATATCGCCAACCCTTTCTACCCGGCCTTTGTGCGGGGTATCCAGGATGTGGTTGACCGCAACGGGTACGATCTGGTGATGTACAACAGCGACGGGCTGGCCGAGCGTGAAAAAAAAGCGGTTCGTGCGCTGCTCCAAGGCCGGGTGGACGGTGTGATCGGGGTCTTTTTTCACAGCAACGCGCGCGATCTGGCTCTTTTGCTGGAGCAGCAGATTCCTGTGGTTCGGCTGGAAGCGACCGCCAAAGCGACCGGTGCCCTGCCGCTGGACAACATCTATGTCGACAATATCGCAGCCGCCCGCCACGCAGTGCTCTATCTGATCCGCTGCGGCTACCAGCGGATCGCCATGCTGACCAACCAGCCTGGACCTGGTCAGCCGCGAGTCGTCGGCTACCGTGCAGCGCTGGCCGAGCATGGCCGGAGAGTGAGGGAGGGCGATGTGCAGATTGGGGCGTTCACTGTGGAGGGGGGGATGGCTGGTATGCAGCAGCTGCTGCAGCTGACCCCGCGGCCAGATGCAGTCTTCGCCGCCAATGATCTGATGGCGATCGGCGCGATGGTGGCCTGCAAAGCCAATGGGCTGCGCGTGCCAACAGATCTGGCGGTGATGGGGTTCGACGATATCCCGACCGACCAGATTGTCAGCCCGGCGCTGACGACTGTCAGCCAGTTTCAGAACAAGTTGGGGGGCCGTTCCGCCGAACTGCTCTTCGATCGGATCGAAGGAAGCGCTCCAGCTTGGGGGCGCAACGTGGAGATGCCCTTTGCCATCGTGGTTCGTGAGTCTGCCTGAGCTCTGCCAGCAGGGCCCAGCGCTTCTCAATCATCTATATCGGAATCGGGTTGCACTGCACAGGAGGAAAACAAGAGATGGGTATCTGGAGAGATGGGCTTGCACGGGTCTGCAGTCTGATGGTTGTGCTGTCGTTGGCGGTCGGCTGTGCCGCCCCGGCAGTCCAGCCTGGGCAGCCAGCGGCAGAAGAGGCAGCTGGCGACGGGGAAAAGACCAAGGTTGTCTGGTGGACAGAAGGTGACATCGAACCTGCCTTGCAGGAGGCATTTGTCGAACAGTTTGTCGGCACCTTCAACGCAGCCAACCCGGACATCGAGCTGGAGGTGGTCTTCCAGCAGAATCTGAATGATCTGCTGCGCACAGCCATTCAGGCTGGAGAAGGGCCGGACATCGTGCAGACCCCCGGCCCCGGGTTTCTGCTCGAATACCAGCAGGCCGGGCTGGTGCTGCCTTTGAACGAGTTTTCGACGCAGTATGGTTGGAAAGAAGAGATTCTGCCGTGGGCGTACGCCTCGGGGACGCTGGGCGGCGATCTGTACGGCCTGCCCTTGACCTTTGAGTCGATGGTGATGCTCTACAACACCCAGGTCTTTGCAGAGCTGGGGTTGACCCCTCCGACCAACCGTGCGGAATTCGATGCGGTGGCCCAGGCGTTGAAGGATGCCGGCCTGCTGGCCATCTCCTACGGGAATGTGGGCTGGCAGCCGACCAACGAGCATCTGCTGGGCATCTACCTTAACGCCTATGCGGGCTCGGACGCCGTCTATGAGGCGTTGACCGGCCAGCGCAGCTGGGAGGATGAAGTCTTTGCTGGCGCCATCGAAATGTTGCGCGAGGACATGACGACCCAGGGATATTTTGCTGGCAGTCTCGAAGATTACTATTCGTTTGACTGGCAGACATTTTTCAGCACGCTGGCAAGCGGCAAAGCAGGCATGATGACCATCGGGACCTGGGGGTTCCGGGGGGCCACCGAGTACTTTGCCGACAACCCGGAGGGCTGGGACTGGGCCTTGCTCCCTGCGCTTGGCGAGGGTGTGGAGCAGGGGTTTGACCTGGCTGTCGGCAGCACCGTCTCGATCAACGCGGCCTCCAAGAACCCAGAGGCTGCTGCCAAGGTGTTGGATTTTATCTACAACGACCCGCAGCGGGCCGCCAGCATCGCCCAGATCTTCAGCTTTGGCGAGTTTGTCGTGCCGATCCAGTTCTCTGCCGACGATTTTCCCAGCGAGGCCGACCCGCGTGTGGTCCGTTTCCTGACCGAGTTCTCCCAGGTGACCGGCGAAGGGCGCTACGGCTATACAACCTGGACCTTCTGGCCGGCTGAGGCGGAGACCCAGCTCTGGAAAGATGTCGAGCTGGTCTGGTCGGGCGAGCTGACCACCGCCGAGTATCTGGCCAGCCACCAGGCACTGTGGGAGAAGGCGCGCGCCGACGGTGCCGTCCCCCCAATTCCCGAACGCTAGCACACGTCGGCGCAGAGAACTTCACGAATTCATCTGACCCACTCCGCCGAATTGTGGACTACACACTCGAGCAGCGTGCGTCACGATATCAACGAGTTGTTTGCGCCGACCTGTACCAGTACAACGTCTCCTGCTGGGCGGCCGCCCAGCAGGAGACAAAGGAGATCTTTGTATGGCTGTCACACCTGTGTCCGGGCTGCGTCGTCCAGCGCAGCCACGCAGGCGGCGCTTTCCGTGGCGTCCCTGGCTCTTTCTGGCCCCGTTGCTCCTGTTGAACCTGGTCGTCATCGTCACCCCCTCGCTGCTCAGCCTTCGCTATGCCTTCACCGACTGGACCGGGATCGGCGCTGCCCAGTATGTCGGTCTGGCCAATTTTCAGGAGATGTTCGGCGACCGCGTCTTTTACCGCGCGATCGGCAACAACGTGCGCTGGACTCTGCTCTTTCTGACTGCCCCGGTGCTCATGGGGCTGCTTGGCGCCTATCTGCTGTCGACGATCCGCCGCGGCCAGATGCTTTTTCGCACCCTCTATTTTATTCCGTACGTGATCGCCAGCGTCGTCAACGCCTATATCTGGAAACTGATCCTGAACCCGGTCTTCGGCATCGGCCCCTGGCTGGCCGAGCGGGGGATCCCCTGGCTGGACATTCGTTTTTTTGGCCGTTCGGACACCTCGCTTTATGCGGTGGCCTTTGTCGACAACTGGCATTTCTGGGGCTTTCTGGTTGTGCTGTACCTGGCTGCGATGCATGCTGTCGACGCCGAGCTGTACGAGGCTGCGCGCATCGAAGGCGCCAACCCCTGGCATGAGTTCTGGCATGTGACCCTGCCCGGTATCCGCCCTACCCTGGTCTTCACCCTGCTGATGATCATGATCTGGTCGTTTCTGGTCTTCGACTACATCTACCTCTTGACCAACGGCGGCCCGGCGCAGTCCTCCGAGGTGCTGGGGACGCTCACCTATTCGACCGCCTTTTATTCGCTGCGCGTCGGCTATGCAACGGCGATCGCGCTGACCATGACCTTCTTTTCTGCGTTGTTTATCAGCATGTTCGTCGTTCTGCGACGGCTTGGCTGGGAGGTGTAAGATGTTTCGTCGGCGCCGTACCGCATCCTTGATTCCCAATTACATCCTTCTGGGGGGGCTGGCCATCTTTTCGGTGATCCCGATCGTGCTGCTCGTCCTCAACTCGCTCAAAACAACGGTGGAGATCCAGGAGAATCCTTTTGGTCTGCCCACCGCCGCCCGTCTGAGCAACTATGTGGATGCCTGGGTGCAGGGTCAGTTTTCGACGACGCTCTCCAATACGCTGTTCCTCACCAGCGGCACCATCTTCTTGGTCGTCGTCGTCGGCGGGCTGGCCGCCTTTGCCCTGGCACGCTTTCGCTTCAGCGGGGCCAGTGCCCTCAGCTTCTATCTGTTGGTCGGCACCAGCGTGCCAGCCCTGCTGTTCATCGTGCCCTTGTATTTTATGTGGGCACAGCTCGATCTGATCAACAGCCTGCCCGGGCTGATCATCGTCTATGCGGCACTCTATTCGCCCTTTGCCACCTATCTCCTGCGCTCCTTTTTGGTTTCGATCCCGATGGACTTTGAGGAGGCGGCCCGCATCGACGGCGCCAACGACCTGCAGGTGCTGACCCGCGTCATCCTGCCGCTGGCCTGGCCCGGCTTTCTCACCGTCGTGCTGGTCGTAGGGCTGGGAGTTTGGAACGAATTTCTGTTTGCCAATACATTTCTGCAAGACCCAGCGCTGAAGCCGATCTCGACCAGTCTGCTGGCGTTTCAGACCCGCTATCAGCGCGACTGGGGGCTGACCAGCGCCGCCTCCGTCATGATGATTCTGCCTGTTCTTCTTCTCTTTCTCTCCTTGCAACGCCAGTTTATCGAAGGGCTGGCGCGCGGGGGACTCAAAGGCTAATGGATTCTGAAAGGTACAAACTTCTGTGACACAGCTGCCATCCGACTACGCAGAGCGCGTCTATGCCGGCGTGCTGGGCAAGATTATCGGCGTCTATCTGGGCCGCCCTTTTGAGGGGTGGAGCTACGACCGCATCCTCCAAGAGCTGGGGGAGGTCTGGTACTACGTGCACGAAAAACGCAACGTGCCCCTGATCGTGACCGACGACGACATTTCGGGGACCTTCACCTTCCTGCGTGCCTTGCCCGACTACGCCAACCGCCGCGACTTGACAGCCGCCCAGATCGGCCAGAGCTGGCTCAACTATATCATCGAACAGCGCACGATCCTCTGGTGGGGGGGCATGGGCAATTCGACCGAGCATACCGCCTTTTTGCGGCTCAAACAGGGGATCCCAGCGCCGCAGAGCGGCTCGATGGCGCTCAACGGTCAGGTGGTCGCCGAGCAGATCGGTTCGCAGATCTTTATCGATGGCTGGGCCATGGTGGCACCCGGGGACCCAGAGCTGGCTGCCGACCTGGCCCGCCGAGCCGCCAGCGTCAGCCATGACGGGGAGGCGATCTACGGCGCCCAAGTCGTGGCAGCACTCGAAGCCCAGGCCTTTGTCGAGCGAGATCTCAACCGCCTGCTCGATACCGCCCTCTCGCTGATTCCCAACCAGTCGCTGATCTACCGCATGATCGGTCAGATTCGTGAATGGCACGCGGCCGAGCCTGACTGGCGCAAGACACGCGCCCAGATCGCAGCCCACTACGGCTACGACAAGTACGGCGGCAACTGCCATATGGTGCCCAACCACGCCCTGATCATCCATGCCCTGTTGCATGGGGAAGACGATTTCCAAAAATCGCTCATGATCGTCAACACCTGCGGCTGGGACACCGACTGCAACTCGGGCAACGTCGGCTGTATCCTCGGCATCAAAAACGGGCTGACTGCCATCGACGCCGGACCTGACTGGCGGGGCCCGGTCGCCGACCGCATGTATCTGGCCACAGCCGACGGCGGCCGCGCCATCACCGATGCCCTCACCGAGAGCTACCACATCGTCCAGATCGGGCGAGCCCTGGCCGGCGAGGCGCCGGTCTCCCCCAAACAGGGGGCCCGCTTTCACTTCAGCCTGCCCGGTGCCGTGCAGGGCTTTGGGCCCTCGGCAGAGCCCGAAACACAGGGGAGCGCCAGCGTCGAACAGGTGCCCGGCCCCCGCCAGGAAGGGTGCCTGGCCATCCACTACAAAGGCGTGGCCCCCGGACACCCGGCGCGCGTGGCCACCCCCACCTTTATCCCCTCGCGCTCGGTGGCCGACTATTTTATCAAACGCGGCTATGCACTCCTGGCCTCGCCGACGCTGTACAGCGGCCAGCGGCTGCGCGCCCAGCTGCGCGCCGACGCTGGCAACGCTGCCCCCGTCCAGGTAAACCTCTATGTCTCGTTCTACCAGGCCGACGATACCCAGGAGATCTTGCGCGCCCCCCAACAGCCGCTGGCACCGGGGGAGCAGGTTGAACTCACCTGGCTGCTCCCTGCCACCCAAGGGCTGCCGATCTGTGCGGTCGGTGTCGAGCTCAGCCATGCCCACCGTGCCGACGGCACCCTCTATCTGGAATGGCTGACCTGGGAGGGACCCCCCGAGTGCGTGCTGGCCAACCCGGGCGGCGATGGGGTGATGTGGCGACGGGCCTGGGTCAACGGCGTCGACCAATACGACGCCTGGTGGCCAGAAGCGTTTCGGCTGGTCCAAAACAGCGGGCGCGGGCTGATCAGCCAGGGAACCCGTGAGTGGACCGACTACCGTGCCCAGGCCACCCTGACCCTCCACCTGGCGAAGACAGCCGGGCTGGCGGTGCGTGTACAGGGGATGCGGCGCTACTACGCCCTCCTGCTCTGCAACGACGGCAAGGCCCGTCTGGTCAAGGCGTTGGACGGCGATACCGTGCTGGCTGAGTGTGCCTTTGGCTGGACTTTCGGTGCCGTCCACGAATTTGAGCTCTCCACCCGCGGCACGTCGATCGAAGCCTCGATCGACGGCCACCTGCTCTTCAGTGTCCAAGACAGCGATCGCCCGCTCGATGGCGGCGCCGTCGCCCTGGTCGTCGAAGAGGGACGCATTATGTGCGACGCTGTGCGCGTGGGTGCCTCTTTACCCCCGCAGAATGGGTGACCTGGATGGAACGGGCAGAACCCGACCGTTCCTCTCTTCCCCCATTAGGGCAAGCCGACAGCGCTGTGATAAGATGCAGATCGGCGTCTGAGGGGGGCGAGAGGTGCTATGAATTCACGCACATTGCGTGTTCTCGAATATCCCAAAATTTTGGAGCGGCTGGCCCAGCACTGTGCTTTTAGCGGCGGTGCTGCGCTGGCCGCAGCGCTCTTGCCCAGCACCGACCTGGTGACGGCGCAGAGCTGGCTGATCCAAAGCCATGAAGCCTACCAGCTGCTCGGGCAAAAGGATGACATCAGCTTTGGGGGGGTCAGCGACCTGCGCCCGCTGCTCGATCGGGCAGCGCGCTACTCCGTGCTGTTGCCGCCCGACCTGCTCGAAATCAAATTTACGCTGCAGCGGGCCCGCCAGCTCCGCACCCTGTTGGTCCGGCTCGAGCAAACCTTCCCACACCTGGCCGAAATGGCTTTCAACATCGAACCTTGCGACCCTCTGGTCGAAGAGATCGGACGCTGCATCAGCGATCGCGGGGAGCTGCTGGACAGCGCCAGCCCGGAGCTGGCTCGACTCCGCGGCGAGCTGCGTGTGGCGCAGGAACGGCTGATGAGCACCCTCGACCGTCTGGTCCACAGCAGCGACATCAAACCCTATCTGCAGGAAACGCTGGTGACCCAACGGCAGGGGCGCTATGTCATCCCGGTGCGCGCCGAACACAAAGGCAATGTCGACGGCATCATCCACGACCAGTCAGCGAGCGGGGCAACCTTGTTCATCGAACCGCTCAAAGTCGTCCAGCAAAACAACGCTCTGCGCGAGCTGGAACTGCAGGAGGAGAAAGAGATCCGCCGCATCCTGCTGGAGCTGAGCGTCGCCGTTGCCGAAGAGGCGCCCTCCCTGCGCCGCAACACCGAGGTGCTGGCTGAGCTGGATTTCACCTTTGCCAAGGCCAAGTATGCCTACGTGCTGGATGCCACCCTGCCGGAGCTGACCCCCTTCCAGCCGCGCAAGGCAGGGGCCACCGACCGCGCCAATGCCCCGTCTTTTCCCCACCCGGGTTCGGTGATCGACCTGCACCGTGCCCGCCATCCTCTGTTGGACCCGCGCACGGTCGTGCCGGTCGACGTCTACCTGGACGCAGAGACCTTTTTGATCGTGATCACCGGGCCCAACACGGGCGGGAAAACGGTTTCGCTCAAAACGGTTGGCCTGCTGGCTGTGATGGCCCAGGCGGGGCTGATGATCCCGGCCGACCCGGGCAGCAAGCTTTCGGTCTTTGAGGGAATCTACGCCGATATCGGCGACGAGCAAAGTATCGAACAGAGCCTGAGCACATTTTCAGGCCACATGACCCACATCATTGAAATTCTGGCCCAGGCCACCCCCCGTTGTCTGGTTCTGCTCGACGAACTGGGCGCCGGCACCGACCCAGAAGAAGGGTCGGCGCTGGCGATGGCGCTGCTCGAGAATCTGCGCGAGCGCTCGATCACGACCTTTGCCACCACCCATTACAGCGACCTCAAACTCTATGCCCACAACACCCCAGGGGTGCGCAATGCCTCGGTTGAATTCGACGTTGAAACGTTGAGCCCGACCTACGAATTGAGCATCGGGCTGCCAGGACGTTCCAATGCCCTGACGATCGCACGCCGGCTCGGTCTCTCTGCCCCGATCGTGGACAAGGCGGAGTCGATCGTGCGCCCCGACACCCTGCAAGCCGACAAACTGCTGGACGATATCCGCCAGGCCAAGCGGGAGGCATTCGAGGCGGCTGAGCGGGCGCGTGCGAGAGAACGCCAGGGGCAGCTGCTCGAAAACGACCTGCGCCATCAGCTCGCCCAGATCGAACAAGCGCGCCGCGCCGTGATCGCCGAGAGTCGCACGTTGATGCAGAACGAGCTAGACGAGGCCCGCAAGGAGATCGAACAGCTGCGCCGCCAGGCGCGCGGTGGGTTCGGGCAGGGCACGTCGGCGGCGCATGAAGAGTTTCTGGCGCGCGCCGAAAAAGAGCTGGCCCAGCGCCGCCAAAACAGCGAAGCCGTCGACGCACGCGTGGTCGTGCCTGGCAGCGGCCTGGAACGGCTCGGCGGTCCGTTGGAGATTGGGGACATTGTCTGGGTGGCCAGCCTGCAGGCCAGCGGCGAGGTGCTGGCCCTGCACCCTGCCAGCGCCGAAGCTGACGTGCAACTGGGCAACTTTCGCCTCAAACTGCCGGTAAAACGGCTGGAGCTACGCCAAAAGGCTCCCCGACAGACCGCACAGCCCGCAGTCACCTTCCACAGCAGCCCAGCCCCCAGCCCGGGGATCGAACTGGATCTGCGCGGGGAGCGTGTGGAGGGAGGGCTCGAACAGCTGGAACGCTATCTGAACGACGCCTATCGGGCCCGGCTGCCGTTCGTACGCATCATCCATGGCCACGGCACGGGTGCCATGAAATCCGCCGTGCGCGACCTGCTCAAGCGACACCCCCTGATCGCCACCGTGCGTTCTGGCGACGCCGGAGAAGGTGGGGACGGTGTCACCATGGTCAAGCTGGTCAGCGCTTGAATCGGAGAGCAACCGCTTTGGGGAAACGAAGAGGCTTCACAGCTTGAACGAGGAATTTTTGTCTATGACGGCAAGCGAAAAAATTTGCTGCAGCGTCGGGGTGACCGCCTACAACGAGGAGGCCAATATCGGCTCTTTGCTGGCAGCGCTGACCGACCAGCACCTGCACGAAGTCGAGATCGTCGAAATCATCGTGGTGGCCAGCGCCTGCACCGACCGTACCGTGTCGATTGTCCAGGAACACCTGGCCCGCGACAGCCGCATCCAGCTGATCGAGCAGCCCCGCCGTGAAGGCAAAACCAGCGCGATCAACCTCTTTTTGCAGGCGGCCCGCTGTGAAATCTGTCTGTTGGAAAGCGGCGATACCCTGCCCCACGAGTATGCGGTCGAGCACATGGTGCGCATGTTTCGAGATCCGACGGTCGGCATGGTGGGCGCCCAGAAAATGGCCGTCGATACCCCAGACCACATTGTCGGTCTGCTCAGCCACCTGCGTCTGCGCATGGAGCACGAACTCTGCCTGGAGATCCCACGGCTGGGGGAGATGATCGCATTCCGGCGGCTTTTCGACCAGATTCCCCCCGACGTGGCCATGGACGAAGCCTTTGTCGAGGCGATCGTCGTACAGCACGGCATGCAGGTGCGCTATGCCCCAGATGCCATCGTCTACAACACCGGACCTACGACCGTCGGTGATTTTGTGCGGCAGCGCCGCCGCAACCATGCCGGCCACCTCTATCTGAAACACAAATATGGCTACAAGGTCAGCAGCATGCACAACAGCCGGGTGGCACGTATTGCCTTCAAAGAGCTGCTGGGAATTGCCCAGCTGACCTGGGTGCTCGGATTGCTGGCTGGAATTGAAGGGATCAGCCGTCTGCTGGGCTGGTATGATTTTGCGGTCAGGCGCGACCGCCATGTTGTCTGGAACATGGCCTGGACCCAGAAACAGAATGTGCAGGCTGTGCGGACAACGCGCGAAAATTCGGCGGGCCAGGAGTCTTTTTCGGTCAAAAGCCGTACCCAGCTGGAGCGTTGAGCGCGCTGTGCCGAGACCATGACCCGTTCGCGTTGGATCGATCTGCTCAAAGTGGCTGTCGCAGCTGGCCTGCTGGCCTGGCTGGTTGCCAGAGTGCCGGACCCCGCTGCGCTCTGGCAGCAGCTCCTGCGGGCGAACAAGGGGCCGCTCCTGCTGGGCGCCGCCACCTACGCCAGCGCCGTGGCGCTCAGCGCAGTCAAATGGGGAATCCTGCTGCGCGCCGCAGCCATTCAGCTCCCGCCAGGCCGTCTGTTGACCTATCAGTGGATCGCCGAATTTTTCAACAATTTTCTTCCCGCCCAGGTGGGCGGAGATCTGCTGCGCGGCTATGCAGTGGCGGCAGATACACAGCGCCGGGCTGATGCAGCCGCCAGCGTGCTCATCGACCGGTTTATCGGGTTGATGGTCTTTATGCTGGGCGCAGCGCTCTCGGCCAATGCTGTTTTGATCTGGGGCAAACCGGACGGCAGCCCCTTTTCCCCGGAGGGGGCACTCTTCATGCGCTTTGCGGCCGTCGGCAGCACGCTGGCGACGGCCGCTCTCCTGGGCGTCGTCGCGACCTTGATCAGCCGCCGACTCCAAGGGGTGGTGGAGCGGCTGCTCCGGGTGCTGCCGCTCCACCACCGCACCCTTCCCCTCTGGAAACAGCTCGCAGCGGCCTTTGCGGTCTACCGCGCCCATCCCGGCGCGTTGGCGGTAGCTGCTGCGGGCAGCGCTCTGATCGTCTTGCTGACCAGCGCCAATATCTGGCTGATCGCCCATGCGGTCCAGCCCGGGAAAATTTCGCTGGTAGAGGTTCTGGTGGTCAACCCGATCATCGTCTTTGCCCTGCTGGTCGTGCCCCTCTCCCCCGGCGGTTTGGGAATTCGCCAGATCTCTTTTGCCGGGCTCTTCCTGTTCATGGGGGCTGGCTACGAGTTGGGCACTGCGGTTGGCCTGCTGCAGCAGCTCATGGGCTACCTGGTCAGCATCCCAGGGGGGCTGCTCTGGGCGCGCGGCCAGCCACGTGTCCCGCCACAAAATCTCCTGAACCCCGGGAAGCCTGCCCGATGAATCCCTGGCTCTCGCCCGAAGCTGCCCGCGCCCTCTACACCGGCGGCGACGCAGCGCATGACTTCGACCACGTCCTGCGCGTCTCCCGCCTGGCTGACCGCATTGCGGAGGCCGAGGGCGCTGACCGCACTGTGGTCCAGCTGGCAGCGCTGCTGCACGATCTGCCCGCCGAAACCGCCGGCAACCAGCGGGCGGCCCACCATCTGCGTTCTGCCCAGCGCGCACGCGACCTGTTGCTCGACCGCGGCCTCCCTCCCCCTCTGGTCGAGCAGGTCGTCCATTGTATTGAGGCACACCGCTATCGTGACCGCACAGTCCTCCCCAGCAGCCTGGAGGCACGCTGCCTGTACGACGCCGACAAACTGGACAGCATCGGGGCCATTGGGGTGGCACGCGCCTTCGCCTATGCCGGGGCCCACGGCAGCCGCCTGTGGACCCGACCCGCCGCTCAGATCGATGCCTCTGAAAACGACCGCACCACCCCCGACTATACACCCGTGCACGAGTATGTCTTCAAGCTGCAGAAGCTGCTGGATTCGCTCTACACCGAGAGCGCACGTCTGCTCGGCGCCCGCCGCCAGAAAGTCATGGCAGCGTTTTTTGCCCAGCTGGACGCCGAGCAGAGTGAGTGAGGAGGCTGCTTCAGCTGCGGCGCAGCGTGAGCATCCCCGGCACCCAGTCAAAAATGATGAATCCCAGCGGCATGCCGAGGATGGAGGCGCAGAGCAGATAGGCAACCGCCAGTCCCCCCGCCGCCAGCCACCAGCCCACCAACAGAAACCAGAGCGCACGCAAGAAAAAATTGTGCTGCCTGACCTTGACCTCCCCGTAGGCGGTCACCAGACGGTCGGGCTGCCTCAGCGCGATCAGCTGCGGCACCCGGTTGAGCAGCGCAATCCCTACCGGGATGGTCACAACCAACAGCAACAGAACATAGGCGACGCTAATGGCCAGCGCCCCCAGCCAGAACCCGATAAAAACAAACCATAAAATTTGAATCAGACAGCCCGGCTGCTGCCGGAGAACGACTGGGCCTTTTGATAGATACGACACGCGCGGCGCTCCTTTTGGGTGGTTTGGATGGTTTCCCCTCTCCTGCCAATACGCACCCTCTGCCCAGAAGTTGCACAAAGCCGCCAGAACGGCTCCACAGCCGTCAGCGCTGAAGCTTCTCCCAAGGAGGCGAGCTGGGCAGGGTGCTCTCCTCAGCCTGCTCAGAGCCCTGACTGTACGGGAGGGCGCTTCGACACGCCAGCACAAACTTCCTCTGGCATCCAACGTATGCAGGGGCGGCGATCCGCCTGTCGTGCAGCAACAAGGTGCACCGATGGCGGGGAAATGCAAGAAAGAGAAAGACCCACCCTGACGGCATCTCCTTCCCCAGAATTTTTGTTCTGATGGACAGGACTGGCGGCAAGCGATCGGGGACGCATACTTTGGTACATCGCAGTGATCTCAACCAACTGTTGAAAGCCTCTCCACAACACGGTGATGCCGGGTGGGCCATCGCTTTTCCGGTTCAGGGAGCCGCCCAATTGTGCGATCCAGCGCACCACCCTTCATCGGTCATCGTCGACCTCAAAGACCACTGTCCGGATAAACAAGGAGGGCGAAGGGACACATCGCCCTCCTTGCGGTGCTCTCCGTACAGGCGGTGGAGGACGGGCTGTTTGTAGGGCGAAGTGGCACTTCGCCCTCTTTGCGGTGCTCTCGGTACAGGCGGT
>CAIOHJ010000278.1 GCA_903858085.1 uncultured Chloroflexota bacterium | reverse complement strand
GAAGTCCGGCCCGCCATTGAGGCCGAGGCATGGAATGCCCAGCACGGTGAAGTGGACTGTCAACACATCCCCCTGCTTCCCGGACGGATAGTCACCCGGTGCGCGATGCACAGCGGCGACTGAAGAGTCTGGAAAGGTAGCCGCATAGAAGTGCGCCGCGTCCTCGGCGCCTCCGTCATACCAGAGACAAATCGTGTTTTTTGTGACCGTTGTCATTTTGTTCCTCCATCAAAATATGTGTTCAGGGTTCCCCCTTCGGGAAGCTATCAGAGATGCAGGTGTTCCACCGGCTCGGCCAGCTCCCGCCTTCATCCATTCCAATTTTATCACGCCGGGTAACTACCAGGCCATGATTCAACAAGCGTACCTGCTCAGGCAGAGAAGTCTGCTGAGGCGTGCTACATCAGGCCACACCGGACAAGCTGTCCGCTCCCCGTCTGCATCCGCTGTCGTCTGCTTTTTTCAAAAAACCTGGCTTTTGAGCGTCTGGTCTCCGCCGTCGGTCTGGGCGGGGGGCGGCTCCAGCGGGCTTGTGTAGGGCTCCCCCGTGCGCATCGCTGCGGCCAGCGCATCGTAGATCTCCAGGATCACCCGCTGGGTGCGGTATTCGCCGTAGATCGCACGCTCTTTGCGCGCCACGATCGGGAAGGTGTCAAGGATGTAGGCGACGTCCTCGCGCTCGACACCGTAGAGGTGAAAGCAGGCGGCGTCTAGCTCACAGCGCAGCAGAAACCGCCGCGCTTCCTCCCAGCGGAAAGGCGGGCCGTCATAGCCGCACTCCTGGGCAAATGGCTGCAAATCCCAGGCCGTGTAGGTCAGCTCCAAGGTGCACGGCAGCAGCCAGCTCGCAACCGTACAGCCCCTGTCCCATGGACAAGGCCTGGTATAGGCCTCAGGAGGCAAGACCGGCAGCTGCTTTAGATAGCTGTACGACAGATGTGTGCCGCCAACAAACTGTCGCACGGTGTAGTCAAGTACAAAACTGCTCAGACAGGCCATCAATCCTGCCGCAGTTTCCAGCCTCCCCGGCAAACAAAGCAACGGCGCTGTGTGCCCCACAGCAACTGCGGGGATGGCTGTGAAGATGGCAGTTCGTTCGTCGGTGCTGCGACAAACATCCCGGAACGCCAGGAGCCAGCGACTCTTGGGGTCGATCCGTTTCTGGATCTCCTGGTGTGCCACCCAGTAGCGAGGGAGGACGACGCACTGTTCGTCCTGTTTTTCGGTGGGTGTGAAGTTTCGCGTCTCGCCTGCTGCCTCATAGGTGGCCCACCGGTGGTCGAAATGGTGGAAGAGCTTGGCCTCGTACAAGGGCAGATAGCGTTGGAGCGCCTGATAGACGTTGCGGTCCCGTCTGGCACCCTCCGCCTCCAGCTCTTCCTGTATGCGGAACAGAGGGGAGTCGCTGGACATGTGAAACATTGTTGCAAAGTGTATTTTCCAGGGATTTTGTTCTGGCGGCCCCTCTCGGATGAGGACAGGAACCCTGAGGTAGATGGATTTGGTGAGCTCGGCATCTCGTCAGCGCTGCGAACGGTTGAGCAGCTCCTGCATCAGGCTGTGGGGGTTTCGTCTGAAGCTTGGGGTGGAGTCAGCCCGTCGATCCAGGGGCTGGCGGAAGGAGAGCAGGTGGATCTGGGTTTCTTCCCAGAGGTGGCTGATGGGGTAGGGGGTGCCGTCGTCGCTGAGCCGCCCCCTGCGCTGCAGCTGGAGCCGTCCGTAGCCCAGTTCCTGGAACAGCACGAGCAGCCAGCATTCGCGGGTCAGCGTGCTGCCCGACTCTTCGGGCGGCAGTGTGCGTCGCGCTTCGTCGAAGAGCTGCCATGCGCTGCGGCAGCGGTTCCAGGCCCGGTTGACCGCCTTGTTCGGCCGTTTGCCGGGCAGCAGGTGGTAGGAGTCGGGTTGCAGCCCGACGAGCTCGCGTGCATCGGCGAGCTGCTGCAAGAGCTCTGCGGGCAGCAGCCCACCTTCGGTTTTCAGGCTGCTGAAGGGCACACGGGCGGTCGTCTGCATTGGGGGGCTCCCTGTTTGGCGTGCTGCGGGCAGCAGCACAACAATGGCGAGCATGTCTGTCGGTGATAGTATCACACCTGTCGATGGATGGCTCAGCGCGCACCATCCGCTGAAAAAGGGCTGGGAGTGGGGGGGTGTTGACAGCTGGGTGCGCCGGGCGTAGAATGGGTTAAAACGTTTTAATCG
>CAIOHJ010000277.1 GCA_903858085.1 uncultured Chloroflexota bacterium | reverse complement strand
GGGAATACAAAAAAGAGAAAGACCCTCCCTTACGGTCGGGGCTCTGAGCGGTTCACCTGACGCAGCGCCTCCTGCGTCGCTGCCAATTCTTCCGTCAACCGCTGGTTTTCGTTCGCCTGCCCCATCGGGGCGGATGAGTTTAGCTTCGCCCTACAAAAGCAGGCAGCAACGTTGGCTACAGTTGGGATTTTGGCGACGGCACGACAGGCATCGGAGCCAGTGTGACCCGCAGCTATGCGGTGACGGGCACCTACACGGCGGTTGCGACTGCTGCCAACAGCCTATGGGACGAGCACCTACGCCAACTACCCGGTGATCAACGTGAACTGGCACCAGGCCAGTGCGTTTTGTGCGTGGGCGGGCAAGCGGTTGCCGACGGAGGCGGAGTGGGAGAAGGCGGCGCAGGGGAGCAGCGACACGCGCAAGTACCCGTGGGGGAACGAGGCGCCGGACTGTAGCAGGGCGTACTACAACTACTCCTGTGTCAACGACACGAGCCGTGTGGGCGCCCATCTCGGCGCCAGCCCGTACGGTGTGATGGACATGGCAGGGAATGTGTTTGAGTGGGTGAACGACTGGTACGGCGAGGACTACTACAGTACGTCGCCCAGCGCCAACCCGCAGGGGCCGGCGACGGGGAAGTACCGTGTGCTGCGGGGCGGGTCGTGGGGCAGCGGCGACGGCGTGCGCTCCGTCTACCGGCTCAGCACCGACCCCGACTACTGGGACTTCTTCTTCGGCTTCCGGTGTGTCCGCTCGCAGTGATCCTGGCCTTCTGAGCTTCTGGAAAGGAAGGGGGGCGCAGGGTCCCAATCGGCCGCATCAGCAACTGTTTCACCCGCTGCAAAACTTTGAACCGCACCTTCGGCCACTATTGCAAACATTTGCAACTGCATCTGATCTGTGAGAGAATAGTCCAGAAAGTTTCCCTCTGGGAAGGATAGAAGATTTGTTCCCGAAAATAGCCTGAACAGGAGAAAGGTTTCAACGATGACCAAACAAACAGTGCTTATTCTGTGGGCAGCACTCTGTGGGCTGCTGCTCAGCGGCTGCGTCGCCACCGAAGGAGGGCTGGTGCAGACGGTGGTGGTCACGGCGACGCCCACGGCCCAGCCAGAAGGGGCGAAGATCGTGCTGCGGGTCGGCACCGGCGACAGCGGCGAGGGGCTCTCCCCCCACCTGCGCATTATCGAACAGTTTGAGGCCGAAAACCCCGACATCCAGGTGCAGCTGGAGCCAGTCGGCAGCGGCGACTACTACGCCCGCATTCTGACCCAGATCGCCGCCGGCGACCCGCCTGATCTGCTGCAGATCGGCGACGACGCCGTGCCGATGTTTGTCGACAAAGGGGCTTTTCTGCCGCTGGACGATTTTATCGCCAGCGAGCAGTACCCGCTCGACACCAGCATCTACCTGCCCGGGGTGATGGCCCCAGGCCAGTGGAACGATGCCCAGTATCTGCTGCCCAAAGATTTCTCCCCGCTGGCGATCTACTACAACAAAAAGCTCTTCGACGCAGCGGGCGTCGCCTATCCGCAGGAGGGCTGGCGCTGGGAAGATCTGCTGGCTACCGCCCAGCAGCTGACCCGCACCAGCGCAGACGGGACGGTCGAGCAGTGGGGGATTCAATTGCCTGGCCCGTGGACCACCGGCTTCGAGTACTGGGTGGCGGCGGCTGGCGGCCAGCTGATCGACGCTGAAGGGACGACCTTTGCCGGCTATCTGGATTCTCCAGAGGTGCAGCGCGCGGTGCAGTTCTACGCCGATCTCTATCACAAATATGGGGTGGCACCGCTGCCGGCAGACATGAACGCCTTTGGCGGGGGAAACAGCGAGTTTGACAACGGCAAGGCCGCCATGCGGCTGTTCGGGCGGTGGCCACAGGCAGGGATGTTGCAAAACCCCAATCTGGAGCTGGGCGTGGCACCGCTGCCGGCCGGCGCCGAGCGGGCCGGGGTGCTCTTTTGGGGCGGGTTCGGCATTTCCGCCTTGAGCGAGCAGCCAGAGGCTGCATGGCGTTTCCTGCGCTACTACGTCGGCGCACAAGGAGCCGAGGTCTGGAAAGATTGGGCCCTGCCCAGCGTCGCCAGCGTCGCCGAGAGCTCGGGGCTGGCCGCCGACCCGATCGAAGGAGTCTGGCTGGCCGAACTCAACCACCTGGCCGATCGCGCCTATGTCTTCACCCCCTTCTGGGGCCAGACAGCCGACCCGGCGCTGCGCCGCGTGCTGGAGAGTGTGATCCTCGACCCCACCGCTGATGTTGCGGCCCTGCTGGCCACCGCTGCCCAGGACGCACAGACCGCCCTCGACGATCTGCGCCCATAAAAATCTCGCTGGGAAGGGCGCCCCCAGTGCCCTTCCCAGCCTGCTGTTGCCATGCAACACCCTCATCCAGGCCGGGCCCGGCGCCGCGAGGCAGTGACCTTCTACCTGCTCATTTCCCCGTGGCTGGTCGGGCTGCTGACCTTTACCTTGATCCCGATCGCAGTGTCGCTGGGCATCAGCTTCACCCGCTGGGACATGCTCTCCCCGCCCGAGCTGGTGGGCCTGCGCAACTACGCACGCCTGCTCGATGACCGTCTCTTCTGGCAGTCGCTCACTGTCACGGCACGCTATACGTTGATGTACGTCCCCACCGAGCTGGTCGGCGGCCTGCTGCTGGCACTGCTGATGAACCAGGTCGACGCACGCGGGATCCGGCTGCTGCGCACCCTTTACTACATGCCCTCCGTGCTCTCGGGGGTGGCATTTGTGGTGGTGTGGATGTGGCTCTTCCACCCCGAGGCCGGTCTGATCAACGCCGGGCTGGCGCAGCTCGGCGTTCAAGGGCCCCGCTGGCTGGCAGACCCGCACACAGCACTGACCGCACTCTGGATGATGAGCCTGTGGGGGCTGGGGCGGACCGCTGTCATCTACCTGGCTGGTTTGCGCGGCATCCCGCGCGAGCTCTACGAAGCCGCTGCGATGGACGGCGCCGGCGCCTGGCGCAGCTTTGTCGGCCTGACCCTGCCGCTGCTGACCCCCACAATCTTCTTCAACCTCGTGCTGAGCGTCATTGCCACCTTTCAAACCTTTACCAGCGCATTTGTGGCCACCAACGGCGGTCCGCTCGACGCCACCCTCTTTCTGGTGCTTTACCTCTACCGCAAAGCCTTTCAAGAGTTCCAGATGGGCTACGCCTCGGCGCTGGCCTGGGTCCTTTTTGCGCTCATCCTGGCCTTCACCTTGCTCGTCGTGCGGAGCGGCCGCTGGTGGGTCTACTACGAGGGGGAAACCCCATGATCTCTTCTGCCCGTCTGCGCCGTTGGCTGCTGCTGGCCCTCCTCTGGGGCGTGGCGCTGCTCTTTCTGGTCCCTTTGCTTTGGATGCTCTCCTCCTCACTCAAGCCAACCTGGCAGATCTTCGAGACGCCCCCGCGCTGGCTCCCCAACCCACCCCGCTGGGAGAACTACAGCGAGGCGCTGACCACCCTCCCCTTCGGACGTTACCTGAGCAACACAACCGTGATCACGCTGCTCACGATTGTCGGCCACCTGCTTTCGTGCACGCTCGTCGCCTATGCCTTTGCCCGGCTGAGGGCCCCTGGCCGCGATACACTCTTTGTCGTCATGCTGGCCACCCTCATGCTCCCCTATCCGGTCACCATGACCCCGCTCTATGTCATTTTTCATCGGCTGGGCTGGATCAATACCTTCCTGCCGCTGACCGTGCCAGCCTTCCTGGGCAGCCCTTTCTACATTTTTTTGCTGCGCCAGTTTTTTTTGACAATCCCACGCGATTTTGAAGACGCCGCACGCATCGACGGCGCCAACACTCTGCAGATCCTGGCCTGGGTCCTGGTGCCGATGGTCGCCCCAGCGCTGGCGACCGTCACCCTCTTCACCTTTCAGGCCAGCTGGAACGACTTTCTGGCCCCGCTCATCTATCTGCAACGCCCCGATCTCTACACGGTGACGCTTGGTCTCCAGTTTTTTCGCTCGACCTACACCACCAATTGGGCCTATTTGATGGCCGCCTCGCTGACGACGATGCTGCCGGTGATCGCCGTCTTTTTTGCCGCCCAGCGCTATTTTCTGGCCGGCATTTCGCTGGCCGGGATCAAAGGCTGAACCGCAGGGCGCTCACCCGTCCGCCAGCACGGCCAGCGCAGCCCGCACGCTCTCTTCGGGGTTGACCTTGACCTGGGCATCCAGCACCCGCCCCTGTTCGTCGATCACAAAATGGCTGCGTTCGATCCCCATGAAATGCTTCCCATACATGCTTTTTTCCACCCACACGCCGTAGGCTTCGGCGATCGCATGCGCCTCGTCGACCAGCAGGGTGAAGGGCAGGTCAAATTTGGTCTTGAATTTCTGGTGCGAGCGGGCATTGTCCGGGCTGACGCCCAGCACAACTGCGTTGCGTTCCGTAAGGGTCGGGTAGCTGTCACGAAAACCGCAGGCCTGGGTTGTGCAGCCCGGCGTGTCGTCCTTCGGATAAAAGTAGAGCACCACCCGCTGGCCTCGGTAGTCGCTCAGCCGCACCGTCTCCCCGCTCTCGGTCGTCGCGCGAAACTCAGGGGCCAGCTCTCCCACTGCGATTGCCATCGTTTTTTCTCCGATCTCTGCTATGCTCTGCCATGTTTTTCGAGTATTATCTGTGAAGAACCGGCTGCGGGGAGTAACATGGCTCTCAATGGAGGGGCAGGTGAAAAAAATGGCGTGCACAAAGGGGTCGAAGGCTTTGCTGGCTGTTGCGCTGGCAGCGGTGCTGGCAGCGCTGGGCTGGGCGCTTCCCCCCGCGCTGGCACAGCAGCGCCCAGCCAGGATCAGCCAGGCGCTGCAGCACGAGCTGGAAGGGGCGGCTGGCCCGGTTTCGTTTCTGGTGATCCTGTCAGACCAGCTGGCGCTGCCGGCGGGCAGCGGCGACAGCCTGGCCCGCCGCCAGGCGTTGTACCGTGCCCTGACCGCACACGCCCGGCGCACCCAGGCGGGGCTGCACGGCTGGCTGGAGCAGCAGGGGGTGCGCTATCGGGCGTACTACCTGGTCAACATGGTGGAGGTAAAAGGGGACCTTGCGCTGGCGAACGCCCTGGCTGCCCGGCCCGAGGTCGCCCGGCTGGCGCGCAACCCGGCGGTGCGGGGCGCGGCCAGAGAACCGCGCTGGCTGCAGCACAGCGAGCTGGCCCCACACCCTGGCACGGCGACCTTGCCCTGGGGGCTGACCGCCACCCACGCCGACGCAGTCTGGGAACTGGGCGCTCGCGGGCAAGGCATTGTCGTCGCTGGCCAGGACACCGGTGTGGCCTGGGAACACCCGGCGCTCCAGCGGGGCTACCGGGGGTGGAACACGGCCACCCTGACGGCCACCCACCCCTACAACTGGTTTGATGGCTGGGGCCGCGACCCCCTCTACGACACCGAATGCCCGCCTGACCCCCAGATCCCCTGCGACGACAACGGCCATGGAACCCACACCCTGGCCACGGTGGCCGGCGATGCCACGTCGATGGGGGACACCGTGCTCGGCATGGCACCCGCTGCCAGGTGGATCGCCTGCCGCAACATGCGCGATGGGGTCGGCACCCCCGCCAGCTACACAGCCTGTTTTGAATTTTTTCTGGCCCCGTACCCCCAGGGGGGTGACCCGCTGGTCGAGGGTCGCCCGGAGCTGGCCCCGCATGTCATCAACAACTCCTGGGGCTGCCCGCCCAGCGAGGGGTGCGACCTCGACAGCCTGCGCCAGGTGGTCGAGACGATGCGGGCGGCCGGTATCTTCGTGGTGGCCTCGGCGGGCAATGCTGGCCCTGGCTGTTCTTCCATCGACACGCCGATCGGGATGCACGACGCAGTGACCAGCGTGGGTGCCTATGACAGCAACGGGCGGATCGCAGGGTTCAGCAGCCGGGGCCCGGTGACCGCCGATGGCAGCGGGCGGCTCAAACCCGACCTCAGCGCGCCAGGGGTCGGGGTGCGCTCGGCGGTCATGCAAAACAGCCAGCCGTCGGTCGATGTCTACCTCAGCGGCACCAGCATGGCCGCACCCCATGTGGCGGGTGCGGTGGCGCTGTTGTGGTCGCTGGCCCCCCAGCTGATCGGCCAGGTCGAGGCGACCGAACTGCTGCTCCTCTCCACTGCCGAGCCCGTTGCCGAGGCCGGCTGCACCGGAATCGCCCAGAGCCCCAATCCGGTGTATGGCCACGGACGGCTCGACGCCCTGCGGCTGGTACAGTCGGCTGGGACAGTGGAGATGGTTTGGCTGCCCCTGGTGGTGACCCCGTGAGCGGCTGGCCTGCGGCGCAGCCGCCAGCCCCGCCCGTTGTCTTGATTCCTGGCTGGCTGGATCAGGCAAAGAGGCTGGACGCGCTGGCTGGCCATCTGCGCGCAGCGGGACGGCAGGTGGTGACCATCTCTCCCCAGCCCAGCGACGGTTCGGTGCCGCTGGAGACGCTGGCGGTCCAGACGCTGGCCGAGATCGACGCCCGGTTCGGGCCGAAAGCCGCCTTCGACCAGGTCGGCTTCAGCATGGGCGGGCTGATCGGCCGTGTGATCCTCCACTGGCTGGGCGGCCGAGAGCGGATTCGCCGTTTTGTCACGATTTCTACCCCGCACCGCGGGGTGGTCAGCGCAGGCTGGGCCTGGCAACCTGCGCTGCGCCAGATGCAGGTGCGCAGCCCCTTTTTGCAGTCGCTCAACAGCCACCTGGACGACCTGGCCAGCCGGCCATTTTTGTCGGTGTGGACGCCCCTTGACCTGACAGTTCTGCCGGCCACCAGCGCTGTTTTGCCTGTCGGCGATGCCCGGCGCATCCTCAGCCCGGCCCATGGGTGGATGGTCTATGACCCACGTGTCCAGCGGGCGGTGGCACAATTTTTGGGGCGAGCGCCGACCCGTTATGACGGCCAGCTGTCTGTGCCGTTGTCGCAGACAGCGAAGAGTTCGACACCGTCGGTGCGTCCTTTGAGCTGGTAGGAGCCATACGGGCGCAGCTCGACCCGCTCCTGGGCCAGCGCGCTGCGGTCCAGCTGGACACCTGTGTCGACAGAGACCAAAATCTGGTTGGGCAGACAGCTCTCCTCGATCCGTTTGGCCAGGTTGACGGCATCGCCGATCGCCGTATAGTTCATCAGCTGGGCAGCACCGATGTTGCCAGCAATGGCTTCGCCGGTGTGGATCCCGATCCGGACCGCCAGGGAGTGTTGCCCGCTGCGGTTGTGTTGTTGGATGGCCCGGCGCATGGCCGCAGCGCTGAGCACTGCGCGCTGGGCATGGTCGAGGCAGGCGGCGGGGGCGTTGAACAGGGCCATAAACCCGTCCCCCATCAGTTTGTCGACAAAACCACCGTTGGCCAGCACGATCTCGGTCAGGAAGGCGAACTGTGTGTTGAGGAGCTGAACGACCTGGTCTGGGGAGAGCTCGGCGGCCAGTTCGGTAAAATCGGCGAAGTCCAAAAAGAGGGTGGTGACCGGGGTGCGCACCCCGCCCAACTGGGGCGGGGTCGGGCTGCGCAGCAGGCTCTCAACCAGCGGCTGTGCCACATAGTGACGCAGCCGCTGGTTGGCTGAAAGCAGCTCGCTCTGCAGGTCGGCGTTCCGCCGCCGCAGTTGGACACGCTCCATGACCCGGCGCACGCTCATCTGGATCGCACGCAGCCGAAAGGGTTTGGCCAGATAATCGTCGGCTCCCCCCAGCAGCGATTCGACAGCCAGATGTTCGGAGGGGAGCGCGCTGGCCATGATGATGCCCGCCAGCGGGTCCCGCTGGCGCAGCTCGGCCAGGACCTTGAGCCCGCTGAGGCGCGGGAGCACCATGTTGAGCAGCACCAGGTCTGGGCGAATCGTTTCAAACTGTTCGATCGCCTCCTCGCCGTCCAGCGCCTCGTGAAAAAAATGCCCTTCGGACTGCAGGATCAGCCGGATCAGCCGACGGGCTGGCAGATCCGGGTCGACAATCAGGATCTGCAGCGGCTGGGCCAGAAGACGACTGTTCAGGTAGCGTTCGAACTGCATAGGTTCACCCTGCGCATCTCCGGCCCTTCCTGTAGCCAATCAGAAACCAGACAGCTCTACTCGTGTACAACCACCAAGGTGCCGGGGTTGGCTTTTGTGCTGGAAAACCAGTTGGTTTTTCCGTCCCAGGTTGGGCCAGCCCAGTCGAACAGCCATTTGGCATCGGCGGTTGTCATGTTGATGCAGCCGCGACTCATCGGTTTGCCAAAGTCGCTGTGCCAGTAGGTGTTGTGAAAGCCGTAGTCGCTGTAAAAGTACTGGATCCATTCGACATTGGGCACCGAATAGGCGTTTTCACCGCTGCCGCCGGAGAGGGTCTGAACCCGCACCTTGGTGCGGATTCGAAACTCTCCCTCTACGGTGGGGGTGCCCGGCAGCCCTGAAGAGATGACAAACCCGCGCAAGGGACGTCGGTTTTCGTAGACGACCGCCAACTGTTCGCTGAGATCCACGCGGATCCAGCGCGTTTCTGTGGGCTGTTCGATCGGCGTCAGCCGGGCCAGGTCAGCCTGGGTAGGAAAGAAGGCGGTCGTGCGGTTGTCGAGATCGTTCATCGACACACGTTTGATCAACGGGCCGACCAGCGGGCCCGCAAAGGGCAGCGGCGGCTTGGCGGCGGGACGGGGCAGAGAGGCCACGATCGGGAAAAATGGCCCGGCCGACGCGTCGGCCGTCAGGGCGTGGGCGGGCGTGCGAGGTTCCTCGGCCTGCACGTCGACGGTGCTGACGAACAGGAGGGTGCTTGCCAGCCACCAGGCGACTGCCCAGCAGGCCAGGCGACCGACAAGCGGCCGGCGGGTTGCGAAACGGATCATACAGGATCTCCGTGCAGAGAGGCTTGTGCCGAGCGGGCAGCCCGGCGCCGCTGCCACCAGCCCCCGATCCAGAAGACCAGGATGGCCAGGTCGAGCAGGTGTTCGAGTGGGGAAAACCACCAGGCCCCGTAGCGCGGGTCCCAATAGCTGACTGGCGCTGCATAGCGGAACTGCCAGTCGAACGGGAAGAGAAGCAGGGGGCCATCGTGGTGGTGGGTAAAGATGTCCAGCAGCGTGTGCAGCGCACAGCCCAACGCCAGCCAGATCAGCGGCTTCCCCCAACGCTGGCCCCGGTGGCTTCCCCAGAAGCCGACCGCCAGCAACCCGGCCAGGAGGAACGGCGCGTGAAACGTGTTGTGGCCGACGATCCAGAGCGGGTCGTGAAAGAAATGGCTGTCGTACAGCTCCCCGAAGAGCTGCTCCTCCGGGAGGGGCTGGGGAGAGAGCCAACGGGAAGAGACGAAAAAGCCAAGGGTCAGCACGATCAGAGGCAGGTCAGGCAGGAAGGAACCGACCAGAAAGGCTTTGGCGTGGAGAGGCACCCCCCTTTTGCTGAGACGGTCTCCTGCCAGCGCTGTGATCAGCAGGTGAGAATAAGTCTGCATAATAATCCATTCTACGCCACAAAACAGCGGCTGCCAAGTGATTGGCATGGCAGGGTGCGGTCGTTCACCGACGCTCCCTGCCAGCCGCTGTGAAAACACCTGTGACATGCCGCAGGGGCTGAACCCCTGCGGCTTTTGGGGTCAGTTGTGGACGTACACCTCGGTGCCCGGCGCGGCCCAATGATAGAGCAGCTCGGCTTCGTTGGGGCGCATATTGACGCAGCCGTGGCTGGTCGGTACGCCGAAGTTGTTGTGCCAGTAGGCCCCGTGGATCGCATAGGCCCCATGAAAATACATCACCCACGGCACATTGGGCAGGTCGTAGCCGGGTCCGACCATCCGCTGCGCAGGGTATTTTGTCCCGACGGCAAAGCGCCCGGTCACGGTCGGTGTGCCTGCTTTGCCGCTGCTGATGGTGGTGGAAAGCACCGGGACATCCCCCTGCCAGGCGGTCAGGGTCTGGCTGCTCAGGTTGACCTCGATCCAGCGCAGGCCGTCGGCGGGTGCCGCAAGGGGGCCAATCGTGCCCTGGCTGGCACTGTGCGCGTGCAGGCGCAGCCGCTGGCCCACCCACACAAAATTGGGGTTGGGCAGCCCATTGGCAGCCAGCAGTTCGTGCACCGTGCGCTGGTGGCGCTGGGCAATCGCCGCCAGTGTGTCCCCGGCTTGGACCACGTAGATTTCGTCGGCTGCTGCCGGACGAGAGGCCACGCTGGCAGACACCGGTTCGACGCGCGCCGTCACACGCAGCTGCTGCCCGACCCAGATCAGGTTGGCGTCGCTGATGTTGTTGAGGCGCATCAGGTCGCCGGTCGTCAGCCCGTAGGCTTTGGCCACCTCAGAGAGCGTCTGCCCGCCCACCACCAGATGGTAGCCGCTCTCTCCAGGCAAAAAGGAGCTGGCTGGCGACAAAAGTGCTGGGTCGTAGCTGCTGCCCGGAATCTGCAGCTGCTGTCCAACCCAGAGCTGGTTGGGGTTGGCGATGCCGTTGTAGGCAGCCAGCTCCTGCTGCGACAAGCCGTAGCGGCGGGCCAGGGTCGACAGATTCTCGCCCCCTGCCACCACGTGCACAATCTCTTGTGCCCAGGCAGAGGGCACCGGCCCCCACCAGACCCCCACGACCAGCCCTACCACCAGCGCTGCCAGCCGCACACCGGCACGCGCCCACAGCCATTCTCCCAGGGGAGTGGACAGACCAAAGCCTGGCCCGTCCGAGTGTTTGTTCGGGTACTGCATTGCATCCTCTCGATTCACTCATCTGGCCCTCCCCCAAGGTAGGTCGGGTGGGATTCGAACCCACAAGGGGTTGCCCCCGGCGGATTTTAAGTCCGCTGCGTCTGCCCTTTCGCCACCGACCCGCACACGTTCTTTACAAAATTAGGCTGAATTTCAGATGCCCCCTATCATATGCGAAGGAGTGTTCCTTGCGTCTTGTGGATTTTCTACAACGCATAGCATACATGGCTCTCCGCCAATCTACAAATCTCTCTCTCCTGGCTTTTGCCAGGGCTGGTGTTTCTCTGTCAAGGGGCTGCTGCGTATGATCGATTCGATGTCTGACGACGTTCCCCCCGCGCTGGCTGTCTTTGCCGGCCATCGTTCGGTGCGTTTTTTTCGCCCAGAGCCGCTGGCTGCGGGCGACCTGGATTGGATCGTAGAGGCTGGCCGGCGTGCGCCGACCGATGCCCAGGGGCATATGTATGCGTTGCTGCGCATCACCGACACCGCTTTGCGCGACCACCTGGCGACGCTCTGTGCCAACCAGCAGCATATCCGCGAGGCGGCCGAGTTTTTTGTCGTCTGTCTGGATGTCTACCGGCTTGAGCGGCTGGTTGCGCTGCGCGGCGGCGAGTGGGGCATGCGCCAGCGCATTGCACTGCTCTATGGTGCCACCGACGCCACGATGGTTGCCCAGAACATGGTGGTGGCCGCAGAGGCGCTCGGCTATGGCACCTGTTACATCGGGGCTGTGCAGAACAGCACCGGTCTGATCGCTGCTGCGCTGAAGCTGCCTGAAGGGGTGCTGCCGCTCTACGGCCTTTGTATCGGGGTGATCGACCCGGTGCACTACCCACCGACGGTCAAGCCGCGTCTCCCGCGCGAGCTCTGTTTTTTCGAGAACAGCTACCCGGCCGATTTTACCGACGACCAGCTCGAAAGCGGCTACGCTGCGATGAGCCCCAAACGGGACTGGTACGAGAGCCTCGGCCTTTATTTTGCCAAGGGGGGGACGATGGAAAAGCGGGAGCCCATCATGGCGCATGCCTGGCAGCAGCAGGGGTTGGAGCCGGACTGAGCCGATATGCATTTTGACGCGCTTTCCCTGGCCTGTGTGGTCGCCGAGCTGCAGCGCACGTTGGCTGCCGGCCGCATCCAGCAGCTGCTGCGGGTCGACAGCCAGACCTTTGGCTTCGAGATCTATACGCCTGGTACGCGTCACCAGCTGCTGGTGGCACTGCACCCGGGCCAGGCGCGGCTCCAGACTGTCTCCTACAAGCTGCGGCGCGGGGCAGATCCCGATACCCCGCTGCTGCTGCTGCTGCGCAAATATGGGCGGGGAGCGCAGCTGGCCGGGATCGAGCAGCCCGACCCTTGCGAACGGCTGGTCAGGCTGGCGTTGGCTCACCCGGAGCACGGCGCCACGACCCTGGTCTTGGAGCTGATCGGGCACCGGCCCAATGCGCTCTTGCTCAACCCGGCTGGCCGGATTTTGGAGTGTCTGCACCATCAGACGGCGCGCGCCGACCGGCTGCTGCAGCCCGGCCGTGCCTATGTGCCCCCCTCTCCCCCCGCCGGGCTTCCCCCCTTCGACGACGGCAGCGAGCGTTATTTTGCCCGGCTGGCTGCGCAGCTCGAACAGCCAGGGGCTCTTTGGAAGGCGCTGGTCGCTGGGGTAGCCGGTCTGAGCCCGACAGCCGCGCGCGAGGTCGCCTGGCGGGTGCACGGCGACGCCGGGGCGGCTGCGGCCGGCAGCTCACTGTTGGCTGTGGTCCAGGCGCTGCAGGAGCTCTGGGCGCCCTTACATACCGCCGAATGGTGCCCGGGCACGGTCGAAGAGGCTGGGAAGGTCGTTGGCTTTGCTGCCTACCCGCTCCATTTCCGCGGCTCTTTTGTCCGCCAGCCGACGCTGAGCGCTGCGCTGGAGCAGTTTTACGGGCAACAGGCGGAGCGGCTGCAGCCGGATCCGTACGCTGCGCTGCGCAGCCAGGTCCTGGCGCAGCTGAACCGTGCCCGCGGCCAGTTGGAGCGCCGGCTGGCTGCGCTGGCGGGGGACGAACCGCCCCCTGGCGCAGCTGCAGAGCTGCGCACCCAGGCCAGCTGGCTGCTGGCCCTGGCAACCCAGCTGGAAGCCGGCCAGTCTGCCTTGGTCGTCGATCTAGGCGATCGGCTGCTCACCGTGGCGGTCGATCCGCAGCGGCCGGCGGTCGAGCAGGCAGAGGCGATGTTTGCCCGGGCCACGCGGCTGGACCGGGCGGCGACGATCATCCCGCAGCGTCGCGCCCAGCTGCAGGCAGAGCAGGAGTGGCTCGCCCAGCTGGCGCTCGATGCCCAGCGAGCAGCCAGCCAGCCAGAGCTGGCCGCCGTGCTCGCCGAGCTGCGTGCGGCTGGCCTGTTGCGGAGCCCGGCCCGGCCGTCGAGTGCTCCTCGCCGCCCGGCGGGCGGACCCCTGCGCCTGCGGAGCCCGAGCGGCCTCGAGATCCTGGTCGGGCGCAACGCCCGCCAGAACGAACAGGTGACCTTCCAACTGGCCCACCCTGCCGACCTCTGGCTGCATGTGCGCGGCGCACCCGGCGCGCACGTGGTCGTGCGCAGCGCCGGGCGGCCGGTCGAAGAGGCAGACCTGCAGCGGGCTGCCCAGCTTGCCGCCTACCATTCCAGCCTGCGCGACGAACGACATGTCGACGTGATGGTGGCCCAGCGGCGTTGGGTGAGCCGCGCCCCAGGTGGGCGAACCGGGCAGGTGGTGGTGGAGCGGGAGCAGGTGGTGCAGGTCGCAGGGACGCTGCCCGCCGACCTGAGCAGCGAACAAACTGACGGCGTCAGCCAGTAGACATCCCCGCACAAGGCTCAAAAATCGATTTGAATCCCGCTACGCCGTTGGGGGGGCTGTTCGGGGGGGGCTTCTGTGGGCGACGGGGCAGCTGCCTCGTCGATCAGCTCGTCGAGCAAGGAGCGCAAGGCCAGCAGCCCTTCGCGGCGTGCCGCATAGGCATGCATCCAAAACGCCTCTGGGAGTCCCAGGTCGTTGTGGCGTAGCTCTTCGACGAGGCCGGTGGCGCCGTCGAGCACCCATAAAAGCGCGTGGAAAGCGCTTTCTCGGGCAGCAGCTGGCCGCCGGCCAGGCCGGGCAGAGGCTGAACGGTATGCGCGGCGGCGTCCTGCCTCGCGGGCATTCTTCGCCTCTGCTGCCGCCGGCTCTCCAGCCGCCGGCGGGGGAACGTGCTCGTGGTCAGACATGGGTTGACTCCTGGGACGGCTGGCGGACCGTCACCCGCATCACCTTGTAATCGACAGCGCCAAACCGATACTTGTACTCCTCGTCCCCCTGCATAAAATCGAAGACCTGGCAGCCGGCAGCGATCGCATACTGGATGGTGTAGCTGAGCAGCACCCAGCCTGGGCTGAGTTGTGCATGCAGATCGGGGTCGTAGCCCGAATTGTACAGCCAAAAACGGCGGTCGTATTCAAAGGCGAAGAGGGTGGCAGCCTTGGCACCGTCCAGGGTCAAAAAGAAGAGGCGGAGGGTGCCTGCCTCCTGCATGCGGCGTGCGATCGCCAGAAAAAAACGGTGCATTTGTGGGGTCATGAAATCGGCTTTGTCCACCCGGCTGGCCCGCTGCAAGGCGACAAAGTCGTCGAGCTCTGCTTCCAGCGACTGATCGGCGCCGACATAGTAGAAATCGCAGCGGGTCTCCCGTTCGGCGCGGCGCTGTTTGCGCCGGATTTCGTGCCGCTGTTTCTTGTCAAGCTGCTCTTGCAGATATGCTTCGTAGCGCAGCGGCAAATGGAACTGCGGCGCAGTGTCCTCCTGGGTGACCTCGGCCCGCAGGCCGCTGGCCGCAGCCAGCTCGGGCAGGGTGCGATAGGTGACACTGGCTTCTGGCAGATTGCACAGCACACAGCTCTCCCAGGAGGGGGCCTCCGGGCTTTGCAGCCAGGCCAGCAGCGATCTGTAGACCGCTTCTTCCCACCCCTTGGCAGCGATCAGATCCAGATAATCGCTGACCTCCACACAGCCGACCAGGTTGAACTGGCGCTTGCCGCTGGCCAGGGTGTGCAGAAACAGCGGGGCGATGCCGACCAGCTGTCCGCTGCGCGGACAGTGCAGCGCGACGATCCAAAGATCCCCCTGGCCCAGAGCCTCCCACCAGGTGGTCTGCCACTCGTAGGTCAGAAAAATCGAATTGAAGCGGCTGCGGCGCACCAGCGCGTTCCATTCGGGCTCGAGGGCGCGAAATCCCGCCGTGCCCGACGGGGGCGCATAGACCGTCCAGACCAGGGGTGGGGTGGTTGGCTGGGTCACCGGTTGGGCTGCTTCAGCTCGATCCTGAAGCAGGCACTCATTGTTCATCAAAACCTCCGAACTGCCCCTGCCCAGAAGGGAAGGATGGGAGATACTCTGGATACATGTTGTGATGTGCGGCCTCTGCCTGTCGCGTCTTTTCGACAGCGTAGCCCTTGCAGAGTATAGCGGAGGCTGGCACACAGCACAAGTAAGCCAGCACACAGGGTGCAGCCTGGCAGCCCTCCCTGACGGCATCTCCTTCCCCAGAATTTTTGTTCTGATGGACAGAACTGGCGGCAAGCGATCGGGGACGCATACTTTGGTACATCGCAGTGGTCTCGACCAACTGTTGAAAGCCTTTCCACAACACGGTGACGCTGGGTGGGCCATTGCCTTTCCGGTTCAGGGAGCCGCCCAATTGTGCGATCCAGCGCACCACCCTTCATCGGTCACCGTCGACCTCAAAGACCACTGTCCGGATAAACAAGGAGGGCGAAGGGACACTTCGCCCTCTTTGCGGTGCCCTCTGTACAGGCGGGGTAGGACGGGCTGTTTGTAGGGCGAAGTGCCACTTCGCCCTCTTTGCGGTGCTCTCCGTACAGACGGGGTAGGGCGGGTTGTTCGTAGGGCGAAGGGGCACTTCGCCCGCCTTGCAGTGCCCTCCGTACAGACGGAGTGGCTGGAGGACGGGTTGTTCGTAGGGCGAAGTGACACTTCGCCCGCCTTGCAGTGCCCTCCGTACAGACGGAGTGGCTGGAGGACGGGTTGTTCGTAGGGCGAAGTG
>CAIOHJ010000276.1 GCA_903858085.1 uncultured Chloroflexota bacterium | reverse complement strand
CGCCCGTACTCCAGCTGCAGGCCACCACGGTTGCGGTGAGCAGGCTGCCCAAAACCCGGCTGAAGGCGTCCCTGGTGGCAATCAACAGCACACTGGCGGCGCGGGTCGACGCGCTCCAACAGATCGACGCCGCTGCGCTGCAAGGGATGGCTGTCACCGTCTTCCGCCTGCAAATCGGCGATCCGACGCGCGGCCTGGTCGATCTGCTGCAAGCCAAGCTGGCGCCCTTCAAGGAGGCGGTCGTGGCGATCAAAGGGATCGTCGACACCGTCGTGGCAATGCCTGCCCGCATCGACGCCGGCGTGGCCAGCGTGTTGACGACGACACAGATCAGCGTGAGCAGTCTACTCACCCAGCTGATCAGGTCGATCGAAGTTTCCGGCGCAGCGCTGACCGGTACGCTGGAGACCCTGTATGCGCGCGTGCGGTGGAACGTCGATCAACTGAGCCCGGCCTGGATTCTCAACGCCTTTGCCGTGGGTGATTTTGTCAACGACTCGGCAGAGGCAGATCAAGCCAGCACAAGCGCTCGGCCGGCGCCGGTCGAGCCGGCTACCGATGCTGCCGATGCGGTTGACGCCGCTGACAGCATCGACGCTGCTGCGGATGCCGTCGCGGACGCAGAACCTGTGCCGGCGCAGGAGCTTTCCGCTGCGGCCGCCGAGCCGGTGTACAACCCGCCCGTGGGGATGGTGCGCGTGGCGGAACGCATCGTTCTGGGAGAAACACCAGATGCCGTGAAGCTGAGCGCCTTCCTCCAGGCACAATTGACGCCAGAGGAGTTGGGCATCCTGGAAGCGGGCGTGGAGCGCGTGCACCAGGAGCCGGGCGCCGCCTTGCCCCCTGGCGCTGGGGCTGCGGTGCTCAATGCGCTCAACCGGGCGCTGGCACAGAGCACCCTGATCGACGACGCCGTCTACATGGACGACCTCAAGGCGCGCATCACAGCACAGTTGGAAGAGCTGGAAGCGCAGAAGCAGGCAGCCCTGGCGGATGGCAGCGTCGCTGTGGAAGAGCGAGTTGCGCTGACCAAACAAGCACGCCGGCTGGGTGCGCTGCAACGGCAGATCGGGCGCGCCGAAGAGCGCTACCGCAACCGCAGCCAGCATGCCGACCTGCTGCGGCTGAACCGCGTGCTGCTGGAAGCGGAGTGTCCGGCTGACATCACCATGAGCATCCAGTCGATCCACCCCTACGCTGTCGAGCAGATCGCCCATCTGTACCCAGAGGAGACCGTCGCCGTGCTGGATGCAACCTACGTCAGCGTCGTCGATAAAATTCGCAACCTGCCCGATCAGCTGATTGCAGGGCCCCTGAACGACGCGTTCCTGGAGGTCACGCAAGTGTTGAAGGAGTACTTCGACATTGACAGCATCTTCGAAGTGCTGAATGTCAAGCTGGATGGCCTGGACGAGGATCTGGAGTTGGGGCTGGATCGGCTCAGTGCGGCCTACGGGCGGCTGTTGGTGACCTTTGACCGCCAGCTGGCAGCAGCTTGAGCGCACGGCGAGCAAAAGGAACAGCGAAGCGCCATGCAGAACATTGCCGGCAAGATCACCATCGGGAACAGCACGCTGCGTCTGGGCAAGAACAGCCGCATGCTGGCGCTGGATGTGCGCAGTGCGCTGGGCATCCCTGCACACTGCGGTCGGATCGTGGCGGACGCGGCGGCGGGGATCACAGCCAAGCCAGGCGACGAGGTCAAGGTGGAGATCGGCTACGATGCGCAGGTGAATCGCATTTTCAGCGGCCGCGTGCACAGCCTGGCAGCGGGGCTGACGCAGGTACATGTGGAAGCGCTCAGTTCCTTCGCCCTGCTGGCAGCGACACACATCAACCTGGTCTACGAAAAGCAGACTGCGCGCGAAATCGTCGACAACGTGCTGGGGCGGGTCAAAGTCAAAGCGGGAAGGCTGGAACCGGGTGTGCGCTTCACCAGCTACACGCTGAGCGCCGGGCGGTCGGCGTGGGCCAACTTGCAGAGCCTGGCCGAACAATGCGGCTTCGATTTCTATGCTGACGCCGACGACCGCGCCACCTTTGCTGCCTGGAAGCCGACCAAAGTCCACGACTGTCGCTACGGCGCCAGCCTCCTGGAGTACAGCTGGGAGAATGTGCCGGAGCCCTTTGTGGGGGTCGAAGTCTACGGCGAAAGCCCAGCCGGCCAGGGGCAAAGCGACGAAGCTGCGCCGTGGCTGACGAAAAAAGAGGTCAAAGGCAGAGCCGGCCAATCGCGGGGCAATGTGTTGCGGCTGGTCGATCCGACGGCGCGCAACCAGAACCTGGCGGGCGAAGTGGCGCGGCGGCAGTGGCAGCGCTACAGCGTCAAGGCGCGCGGCCATGTACGGCTGGTCGGAACCTCCGCCATCCGGCTGGGGGACGCCATCCGGCTGGTGGACGCCCCCGGTGCCCAGCCAGGGCTGCTGCGTGTCATCGGCGTGCGCCATCGGCTGAACGGCACCATCGGTTTTATCACCGATATCGATTGGGAAAAGCGGTAGAAAGGTGAGCATGGACAGCATCGTCGGCGTCATGAAACGTGTGGCCGAGCACGAAGTGCAGCGGATTCACACCACTGAATTGGGCATTGTCACTGCCGTCTTTCCGCATGCTGCGGACGACGACAAAGACAACTACCACTGCTCGGTCAAGCTCAAGCAGCACAGGCGACCGGACGGACAGCCGCTCGAGCTGCGCAACGTGCCCGTAGCGACGCCCTATCTGGGGCTGGCCTGTATTCCGAATGTGGGCGACCTGGTGCTCGTCAACTTCATCGGCGGCAGCATCAATGCGCCCGTCATCACAGGACGCCTCTACAACGACGAGGATCGCCCGCCGAAGAACAAGAAGAACGAATTTCTGCTCCAGCACACGATCAAAGAGGGGGGCAGCATCAAAGTGGACGCCGAAGGGCGCATCTTGATCACGAGCAAGAACGAGAAAAATGTCCTCACCGTCGAAGACGACAAAATTGCGCTCGTCCATGAGAAATACAGCCTGATCATCGACGTGAAAGGGAACAAGATCACGATCAGTGCGGACAAAGATGTGGAAGTGAGCGCCAGCAAGGGCAAGTTGGTGTTGAGCGGTCAGGAGGTCGAGATCAAATCACAGAGCAATCTGAAAGTGAGTGCGCAGCAGAACATCGACGTGAAAGCCACCAGCCAGGTGACTGTCGAAGGAACGGCGGGTGTCACACTCAAGAACGCAGCGGCCAAGGTGGCGCTCAGCGGCCCGACGGTCAACATCAACAATGGCGCCTTGGAGATCACCTGATGGCTGGGTATCTGCTGAACATGAACTGTCTTGTCACCTGTGTCCATGGCGGGCAGGCCAAACCGACGGCCCCCAACCCGCGCGTCAAGATCATGGGGGTACCCATCCCGCTGTCGCCGCCCCCCTTTGTGGTATCGGGGTGCCCGATGACGATCCCGCCCCCCGCCGGGCCAGGGCCGACGCCGTGTATCACGGCGACATTTCTGCCGCCCACGGCCACAACGCGCGTCCAGTCGATGGGGCAGCCGCTGCTGTGCCTGTCGAGCAGCACTGCGCCGTGCATCACCACACCCCCTTCGCCGCCTGCGCCCTTACTGCCCGTGAGTTTCGCCGGCCAAGTGCGCGTGAAAGGACAGTAACATGCTGTTGACCGACCTTTTCCTGACCCGCCGGGCGCTCG
>CAIOHJ010000275.1 GCA_903858085.1 uncultured Chloroflexota bacterium | reverse complement strand
TGTGCTGCAGACCAGAATCTGTTCTGGCCGTACCACGACAAGGCCTTCCAGGTGATCTCGGTCGAGCAGCAGCGGGGGGCGACCTACGAAAAGCTGACCGAATTTGCCCGCACCGCCGGGCTGGATGTCGACCAGTTCCAAGGCTGTATGAACAGCCAGCAGCATCAGCCGACATTGAACGCGTCGTTGGCGAAGGCAACCGAGCTGGGGCTGCGGTTTACGCCTTCGGTCATTGTGGACGGCACGCTGCTGGAAGAGTCCAGCTATGCCACCATCCAGGCGGCGATCGACAGTGCGTTGGCGGCCAAGAGCTAAGGGCGGCAAGGTCAGTTGATGGAACGCATTTCGCTCTGGTTGAACCGCCACAGCATGTATCTGGCGTTGTTGGCGGCGTGGACAGCGCTCTGTGGGAGCCTCTATTTCAGCGAGGTGCGGGGCTATGTGCCCTGTGTGCTTTGTTGGTATCAGCGGATCCTGATGTATCCCTTGTCGGCGGTGATAGCGGTGGGCCTGCTGCGTCGTGACCCTCATCTGCCCTATTATGTGTTGCCCCTCTCGCTCTACGGGCTGGGGATGTCGACCTATCACTATCTGTTGGAGAAGACCGATCTGTTTGCGGGGGCGGCAGCCTGTTCGCAGGGGGTGGCGTGCACGACGCAGTGGATCAACTGGTTCGGTTTTGTGACGATTCCGTTTTTGGCGTTGGTGGCGTTTTTGATCGTGACGCTGATGAGTGTGATTGCGCTGCTCCAGGGGGAGCCAGCCGCCGAGGACGGAGCTGGCTCTTCCTTGCGGGCTCCCTGGCTGCCGGTGGGGGGGAGTATCGCGGCGGTGTTGGGGATTTTTGCGGTGTTGTTTCTCAGCGGGGAGCCGATCGCTTCTGCGGCTGTCCAGCCCAGCCCCTTTCCGACGCTGGTGTTGGCTCCGCCGCAGGTGGAAGCGGAGCCGGTGAGCGAGGGGGGGCGCGGCGAACAGCTCTACCTGCAAGCCTGTGCTGCCTGCCACGGTGTCGACGGGCAGGGGGTGGCGAATCTGGGCAATCGGCTGCGGGGCTCTGACTTTCTGGCCGCCGCCACGGATGCCGAAGTGCTGGCGGTCACCCGCCAGGGGCGTGAGCTGAACGACCCTGCCAATACCAGCGGTCTGGTCATGCCCCCCAGCGGTGGGCGACCGGATCTGAGCGACGCTGATCTGCTGGCGATCCTCCAGTACCTGCGCCAGCCTTGATGGATGAGAAGCACGGAGGCAAGTGGGGGATGAAGAAGTGCAAGGGGGGGGGCAGGCAGCTGCTGTTGGCTGGCCTGTTGGCTGGGTTGTTGGCTGGGTTGTTCGGGGGGGCGCCAGCGCTGCAGGCGCAGCCTGGGATCACATCGCCGGCTCCTGGCTCTGCGATTGCTGGGGATGTGCCCATCTTTGGCAGTGCGACGATCGACACATTTCAAAAATATGAAGTGCATTTCAGACAAGACCCCAGCGGGGACGATGCTTTTATCTACTTTGCTGGGGGCACGACCCCGGTGACCAACGGTCAGCTGGGGATCTGGCAGGCAGGTGCGTTGCCGCCGGGCACCTACACGTTGAGGCTGCGTGTGGTCAAGGCAGACGGCAACTATGCAGAGTTTTTCGTGCCCAATCTGAGTGTCAATCTGGCGCCGGCGGCAGTGGTGGTGGCGGGGACCCCGACGGAAACGCCGACTGTGACGCCGACCTTTACGCCGGCGCCGCAGCCGACAGCGGTGTTGGGGGAGGTTGCCCAACCGCAGGTAGAAGGGGACGAACCGACGCCGCTGCCTGTCGAGCAGCCAGCGGTTGGGGGGCTGTTGCCGACCCCGACGCCGGCCAGTCCGGAGCCTGCTGTGACGGCGGTGAGTGGCGGTTTGACGCGCGAGCTGGGGGAAGCCCTTGCATGGGAGCGGCTGCAAGACCAGTTTTGGAACGGTGTGCGCCTGAGCGCCGGGACCTTTCTGGCGGCAGGGCTGCTGATTTTTGGCCGGCGCCTGTTGGGGTGGGCCTGGCAGCGTTTCCGCTGAGATGGCAGAGATCAAGATGGTGGTGGGGCTGGGCAACCCGGGCCCGCAGTACAGCCGCAACCGCCACAACATCGGTTTTCAATGTGTCGATCGGCTCTCAGGGCGTCTGGCCATTCCCCTCGATCGGATGCAGCTGCGTGCGGCGACGGGCAGTGGAGTTGTGGAGCACCAGGGTCTTCGACAGAAGGTGTTGCTGGTCAAGCCGTTGACCTATATGAATGGCAGCGGCGAAGCGGTGGCGGCGTTGGCCCGTTTTTTTCGAGTCGAGCCGGCCGACATCCTGGCCATCCACGACGACCTTGATCTGGCGGCAGGCAAGCTGCGGCTGCGTGCTGGCGGTTCTTCGGGCGGCCAGAATGGGATTCGGTCGATCATTGACCGGCTGGGCAGCCAGGAATTTGCCCGGGCCAAAGTTGGGATTGGCCGCCCCCCCCGCTTTTTGGACCCGGCCGATTATGTGTTGCAGAACTTCACCCCCGACGAAGATCTGGTTTTTTCGCCGTTGCGTGACCGTGTGGTGGACGCTGTGCTCTGCTGGCTGTTTGAGGGAGTTGGCAGCGCGATGAATCGTTACAACGGGTAGTGTGCACGGGCCGCTCTGTTGTCTGCGTCTTGGAGAGTAGCGGATGCATTTGTCTGGTTTGCCCGATCTGCTGGGGCGTCTTCCGGCCTTTCGTGCGTGGTTGGAAACGTTTGCCCGGCCGGGGGGGGAGGCGCTTCCCCAGTCTCTCTTTGCGGCGGCGCGCCCCTTGGTGGTCGCCGGTCTGTGGCGTGCGCAGGCGCGTCCGGTGGTTTTGCTCACTGCGCGCAGCGAGAGGGCGCAGCAGCTTTGTGAGCAGCTGGCCTGTTGGCTTCCCCCCAGCGAAGAGGGGGGGCCGCCGATTTTGCTGTTGGCGGACCCTGATGCGCTCCCCTACGAGCGCATTCGTTGGAGCGGCCGCACGCGCCAGCAGCGTCTGACTGCTCTGGCGGCTTTGCAGGTGCGCGGTGCGGTGCCGCCGCTGATCGTCGCCAGCGCGCGGGCGTTCAGCCAGAAGACATTGCCTGCCCGTGAACTGCGGTTGGCGCTGCGCACGCTCAAAGTGGGCGCTCGGGCGCGGCTCGATCTTTTGACCCCCAGCTGGGTTCAGACCGGCTACACCCCGGTGGAGGTGGTCGAAGAGCCAGGGACATTTGCCCGTCGCGGTGGGATTGTCGACATCTGGCCCCCCAACCTGTCCACCCCGCTGCGCATTGACCTCTTTGGGGAGGAGGTGGACAGCCTGCGGCTCTTCGACCCGACCAGCCAGCGCACCCTGCGGACGGTCGAGTCGGTTGAGATTGGGCCGGGGAGCGAGGTGCTGAGCAAGTATGGGCCTGCGGCTGTCGAGCGTCTGGGGGTGCGGGGGGGGGACCTGCGGGAGGAGGGGGCGCCGGGAAAAGAGGCTGGCTTGTGGCTGGACCCGACGCTGTTGCTGGCGGTGCGGGAGGCGATCCGGCTGGAAGTCGAGCATCTGGCGCAGGGCAGCAGTTTTCAGGGTCTTGAATGGTATCTTCCGTATGTGTACAGCCCGGCGATTTCGCTGTTGGAGCATCTGCCCTCCGATGCGCTCCTGATCGTCGACGACGCCCTCGATCTGTTGGCTACGCTGCGCGAACTGGACTTGCAGGCAGAGGAGCTGTACGTCGAGCTGACCCATGCTGGCGAGCTGCCGCAGGGGTTTGCCCGCAGCACCTTCACCGCCGAGGAGCTGCGGGTCAAATTGTTGGAGCGGCAGCCAGCGCTGTTGGGGTATGGCGACCTGTTCGGCAAGAGCACCGGGGCCAACACACCCCTGGCCCGTTCTTTTGCACCTGGCCCGCGTTTTGGTGGTCAGCTCAAAGAGCTTGCAGTCGAACTGCGCAAGGTGCACGATGCCGGCCATGCGTTGGTGCTGGTGACCCGCCAGGCCGCACGGATGCAGGAGCTGCTGGCCGGCCTTCAGCTGGCCACCCCTGTGCAGAGCGAGATGAAGGTGGCCCCGCCGCCGGCGGGGGTGAGCTTGCTCCAGGGCATTTTGGGGGAAGGGTTTGTGTTGAAAGGGGTGGAAGGGGAGGGTGGCACCGCGGCCAATGTGCATCTGCTGACAGATGCTGAACTGTTTGGCTGGAGCAAAGCCCAGGCGCGCGCGCGCCCGCAACCCCACAGCAAGGTGGCGCCGGAGCTTTTTTTCGCCGATGTCAAGCCGGGCGACTTTGTGGTGCACATCGAACAGGGTATTGGGCGCTTTGAGGGGCTGACGCGGATGACGTTGAGCGGCGTCGAACGTGAATACCTGTTGGTCAGCTACGCCCGCGAAGACAAGCTCTATGTGCCTGTACACCAGGCTGACCGTCTCAGCCGCTATGTGGGTTCCAGCGACATGACACCGGCGGTCAGCCGCCTTGGTACAGCGGACTGGCAGCAGGTCAAAGAACGTGCCCGGCGGGCGGTCGCCGAGATTGCCGAGGAGCTGATCCAGCTGTATGCCGAGCGTGAGCTGGTGGCTGGCCATGTCTACAGCCCGGACACGCCCTGGCAAGAGGAGATGGAGGCGGCCTTTCCCTATCAGGAGACCGAAGATCAGCTGGTGGCGGTCGAGGCAGTCAAACGGGACATGGAGTCCGACCGTCCGATGGATCGGCTGATCTGTGGGGATGTCGGGTATGGCAAGACTGAAGTTGCCGTGCGGGCGGCCTTCAAGGCGATCCAGGACAGCAAACAGGTGGCCTTTCTGGTGCCGACGACGGTGCTGGCCCAACAGCACTATCGAACGATCAGTCGGCGGCTGGCCCATTACCCGATGCGGGTTGAGGTCTTGAGCCGTTTTCGCACGGCTGCCCAGCAGCAGAAGGTGCTTGACGGGCTGCAGCAAGGCACAGTGGATTTGGTGGTGGGCACGCATCGGCTGCTCAGCAAGGATGTCGTGTTCAAGGAGTTGGGGTTGCTGATCATCGACGAAGAGCAGCGTTTCGGGGTTGCCCAGAAAGAACAGCTCAAACAGCTGCGCAGCCAGGTAGATGTCTTGACGTTGAGTGCCACGCCGATCCCGCGCACATTGCACATGAGTCTCAGCGGGATCCGGGACATGAGCACCATTCACACGCCCCCCAAGGAGCGTCAGCCGGTCCACACGGTGCTGGCGGAGTACGACGAGACGCTGGTCAAACAGGCGATCCAGCGCGAGCTGCACCGCCGGGGGCAGGTTTTTGTGGTCAACGACCGGGTGCGCGACATTCACACCTTGGCCGACCGGATCCGCCATCTGGTGCCAGAGGCGGTGGTGGCGGTTGGGCATGGGCAGATGTCCGAGCGGGAGTTGGAGGGGGTGATGGTACGGTTTGCCGAGGGAGAAGTTGACGTGCTGGTCGCCACCACGATCATCGAAAACGGGTTGGACATTCCCAACGCCAACACGATCCTCATCCACCGGGCCGACCATTTTGGGCTGGCGCAGCTCTATCAGCTGCGTGGGCGGGTGGGGCGCAGCGCCCAGCGGGGCCACTGTTATCTGCTCTACAACCGGAACACGGTGTTGAGCTACGATGCCCGTCGTCGGTTGGAAGCGGTGCTGGAGAGCAGCGAAGAGCTGGGGGCTGGGTTTCGGATCGCGATGCGCGACCTGGAGATTCGAGGGACGGGCGATCTATTGGGGGCGCGGCAGAGCGGGCACATCGATATCGTCGGTTTCGACCTGTACACGCGGTTGCTGGCGCAGGCCATCAACGAGGTGCGGCGCAAAAAAGAGCACTTTGTGAAGGCGCTCCAGGCGGCCGCCCCGGCAGCGGGGGCCCCGCCGCCAGCCCAGAACCGGGCAGTGCCGTCCCGCGAAGAGTTGCCTTTCGACCTGGAGGATCCGCTGCAGCCGCCGGTGCAGCTGGATTTGCCGCTCGACGCGCGCATTCCAGCCACCTATCTTGCCGACGAAGCGTTGCGGCTGCAGTTCTACCGCCGGATTGCGGGGATCTCCCAGGTTGCGGCGTTGGATGAGATGCGCGCTGAACTGGTGGATCGCTTCGGCAAAGACAGCGAGACAGATTCGGTGCCGGAGGAGATCGAAGATCTCTTTTTTCAGATTCGCATCAAAGGTCTGGCTGCGCGAGCGGGGGTCGAGCGGATCGGTCGGGATCTGGACAATCTGGTGTTGTACAGCGACAGATTGGGTGACAGATTGGAGGGTGTGGAGCGGCGCACCTTGGAGCGGCGGCTGCGTCTGGCCGACGGGAACGGTGTGGTTTCAGGAGCTGCGCCGTGGGTAGGACGTCGGGCCATCTATCTGCCGATCGACGAATCTGGCCAATGGCGGCAGGTGCTGCTGCGCACGCTGGAGCTTCTGGCGGTGAGCTGAGCACGGCTCCATCTTTATCCCCCCTTTATCCCACACCTCTATCCCACACCCTTTCCCACTCTTATCCCACTTTTATCCCACCTCTATCCCACTCTTATCCCACCTTTATCCCACAGCACGCTCTCACACAGTCCCACAGTTGGCGGGGTTATTTTCCGCTGTGTGTGCGGAGGGGGCCGGGTCAGTGCTGGGCCAGTTTTCGGCGCATTCTCACGTACTGTGCGTAGTCGATCTGG
>CAIOHJ010000274.1 GCA_903858085.1 uncultured Chloroflexota bacterium | reverse complement strand
GCCAACTGGATCTCGCGCTCGGCTTCCGTGTACTGGTTCCGGTCCTCCTTCTGAATGGCCTTCATCATGTGCTTGATGGCCTGAAGGTTGCCGATGAACAGCCAGTCCGAATCCACGACCGCCGGTATGAACTCCAGGCGCACGATGGCTTCGATGACCGTGTTGGTGCAGTTCTCCTCGGGCGGGACGCAGCCGTCGCCGTGATCGATGCAGCAGTTGTCCTGACTCGAATTGCAGCCATTCGTGCCACCGCAGACCTCGGGCATATTGATCAGGTAGGTGCGGCGGTACTCAGGGTTTTCCTCGCTCGGGCCCCAGACGGCCACCTGGGTCAGAAGACCGGAAAGCTGGTTCTCGGATTGAATCGTCAGGCTCCCTTGAGTCAGCGGCTTTTGAGCGCCGGTCAATCCGGGCTGCTTGAAGAGATTGGTGGTCGTCACGAACGCCTGAACCGCTGGATTCGGCAACGTGACGTACTCGCCCCAAACGTACTCGCCGGTCACCGTATCGAGCGTTCGGATCGGGTTGCCATTTGGATCGAGCCCTTGAAGCAGCACCCGCTTGCCAGCATCGGCCGACAGCTGCGGATAGACCCTCATGTAGCAGTTTCCCACCGAATCCCGGAACTGGGTCACCATGCCGCGATCCAGCAGCTGGTCCTGCTCGCAGCCCTCACGGCCGCAGCCGGTGCGCGGGGCGCGCTCGTCGGTCTGGAACTCGTACCACTGGTTCTGGATCGGGATGTTGTACCCGCAGACGTTCATCGCCTCGATCGTCTTGACCTCGCGAGGCCAGGTGATGCAGCCAGCGGTGACGCAGATGCGGAGCTTCTTGTAGGTGCCCCACCACTTGCCCATGTCGGCCAGGCGCGCCTGAGCCTCGTTCAGCAGCTGCACAAAGCGATCGTCGCAGGTGGCCAGTCCGACAGCCTGCGGGATCGTGGAGTTCTTGGCCTGGGCGAGGGTCTTTCTCATGGCGGAGTGTAAGCGGGATTCAGGGCGGTCGCGTAGACTTTGACTTGATAGTCCGCAGGGTTAAGGGATCCATACGGAGGAGGTGGGGACCCTGGATTGGTGAAAAATGGAATTGAAATGAGGCCCAAAAGATTGACTGAAACCCAAACATTCGTTGGGTCGCAGACGTACCTGAATGATGGAAGTTTGTCATATGGTGGGGTTCCAAAACTTACAAAATGCAGGCAATCAACCTCTTGCCCACTGTACCACGTGTAAGTTGTTAAACCGCTGACTCCACCAAACGTGACGGATCCAGCTGCGCTCCTCACCAAAACGACTCGCACCATGAACGGCATGAGCGGAGCGCCACTGATTGGATCTACAAGCCCATGTGTGAAAGGAACCAGCACATCGCTGGCGAAGGAGGAAAGAGCCACCGGTGTCGGCGTCACATACGTCAAAAACTGGCGCAAGCTCTGGCGAGTCATGTCGCGCTTTTGACTGAGCAACTGGAACCGAGTGCCATCGTACAGGACCGAAACCACCTGACCCGAAAGGATGTCGTTTGCAATCAACGGAGTTGCGACATCCTTGGTGATCGCCTTCGCTCCCTGCCCATCGACGTTCAGTGTGCTTGCGCCGGTGTTGGAGTGATTTGCCAGGAACGTGTAAATCTGGCCAGTCCTGTAAGCTGAAAGCGCAGTCGGGTAGACCGGGTTGTTTGCTATGGCGTAAGCATTGGCCGCGCCTGTTGAAACTCCTCCGAAAACCACTTCGCTCTGCATTCGGATCCAGTTGGAATCCGCAGTCGAAAACTTCAAGACCTCTACCGGTCGCCCATTCGTGTCTGTTCTCAGCCAGTACAATCCCGTATTGACGGGTGGAGTTTCCTGAACCGCCCACTCGTCGCCCGTGTTGAGATTTCCGATCAATGCGGCTGCATAGGCGTCCAGGCGATCCTGCTCAGACGCGTAGCAGGATGGAGGCGGCAGGAGGCCAGCTGAAATATCGACGGTTGGCATGGTTAGATGCGGTACAGGTAGTCGTTGGGCTTACACGGGCCGGGGTCGCATTCAAGCCCCAAACAG
>CAIOHJ010000273.1 GCA_903858085.1 uncultured Chloroflexota bacterium | reverse complement strand
CAGCCACCCGTCGATTGAGCGGTCGGATCTGGTGGAGGCGCCGGCGCAGCTGGTGGCGCCCCCTCCTTTGGCGGGCGAACGGCTGCCGGAGGAGGCTGGGGGGGAAGCTCCTTTTGTGGCGGGGGAAGCCGAGGCGCAGCGGCGTCTGGCGGCCTTTGTGGAGGGGGTGTCGCCGCCGTTGTACCAATATGCGGAGCGGCGCAATTTGCCAGAGGTGGATGGCACTTCTGGGTTGTCGCCGTACCTGCGTTTTGGGATGATCTCGCCGCGGCGGGTGGCATGGGCTGCCTATGCAGCCAGGGAAGAGGCGCCGCACGCAGGGGCGCGTGGGGGGGTGGAGAGCTGGTTGACCGAGCTGATCTGGCGTGATTTTTACTTTGCCATCCTGTATCATTTTCCGCATGTTTGTCGTGGCAGCTTTCACCCGGTCTACGACCAGATTGGCTGGGCGAACGATCCGGAGCAGTTCAGGGCCTGGTGTGGGGGGCAGACAGGGTATCCTTTCATCGATGCGGCCATGCGTCAGCTGGCGCACAGCGGCTGGATGCACAACCGGGCGCGGATGGCGGTGGCTTCTTTTCTGGTCAAAGATCTGCTGATTGACTGGCGGTGGGGAGAGCGTTGGTTTATGCAGCGGCTGGTCGACGGCGATCTGGCTGCCAACAACGGGGGGTGGCAGTGGGCGGCGGGGACAGGGACCGATGCGGCCCCCTATTTTCGGATCTTCAACCCGGTGGCTCAGGGGCAGAAATTTGACCCGTCGGGCGGGTATATCCGGCGTTGGGTGCCGGAGCTGGGTGCGGTGGCGGAAAAGTACATTCATGAGCCGTGGCGGATGGCGCACAGCGAGCAGCTGCGCGCCCGCTGTCTGGTGGGCAGGGACTACCCGGAGCGGATTGTCGACCATGGCTGGGCACGGGAGCGGGTGTTGGCGGCGTACAAGGCAGTGAAGCAGCCATGAAAGTGGAGCTGGATTGTTACATTCGGGCTCGTTACCCGTTGTTGTGGGTGGTGACTGCGGAGGAGCAGCGTGCGCAGCAGGAGATTGCGGACCTGGCGGTGGCGCAGCAAAAGCGGGTGTGGCTTTGGAGTGCGACGGTGGGGGTGGTCAACCAGGCGGTGCCGGACCGGGAGGATAGCAGCCGGCGCGACCCATTGCTCTTGTTCAAGAGCATTGTGGAAGACAAAGAGGGGGGGCTGTGGGTTCTGCGCGACTTTCATCCGTTTCTCAAGGATCCGGTGGTGGTGCGGCGGCTGCGCGAGCTGGCTTTTCTGCTTGGGGCCAGCGCCAAGACGGTGATCTTGTTGGGGCCGGTGCTCAAGATACCGCCGGAGCTTGAAAAAGAGGTGACGGTCCTCGACTTTGAGCTGCCGACCGTTGTGCAGCTGCAGGGGCGGGTGGAGGGGATTGTTCAGAAACTGCGTGAGACCCAGCGGGTCAGCCCCGACCTGGATCGGCGGCAGCAGGCCCGGCTGGTGCAGGCCTGTCTGGGGTTGACCGACAGCGAAGCGAGCAACGCCTTGGCCAAGGCTGTGGTGCAGGCTGGCGGGGTTCTGTCCAGTTCGGCGGTGGAGACGGTCACTGCCGAGAAAAAGCAGATCATCCGCAAAAGTGGGTTGTTGGAGTACTATGACAACACCGAACTGATCGAACATGTCGGCGGGTTGACGACGCTCAAGGGGTGGCTGCGCAAACGGGTGCGTGCCTTCACCGACGAGGCGCGTTCCTTTGGGCTGCCTGCGCCCAAGGGAATTTTGTTGGTGGGGGTGCAGGGGTGTGGCAAATCGTTGATTGCCCGTTCGGTGGCCGGCATGTGGCGTCTGCCGCTGCTTCGGCTGGATGCAGGCCGTCTTTTCTCTTCGCTGGTAGGTTCGAGCGAGGAAAATTTGCGTCATGCGATTCGGACCGCAGAGAGCGTTGCCCCTGCGGTGTTGTGGGTGGACGAGATTGAAAAGGGCTTTGCGGGCGTTGGTTCGAGCAACATCAGCGATGCTGGGACCGCAGCGCGTGTTTTTGGAAGTTTTGTGACCTGGCTTCAGGAGAAGCAGAAGCCGGTGTTTGTGGTGGCCACAGCCAACCACATCGGCACATTGCCGCCCGAACTGGTGAGAAAAGGGCGATTTGACGAGATTTTTTTTGTGGACCTGCCCTCTGCCGTGGAACGGGCTGAGATCTGGCGCATACACCTGGCCCGTCGCAACCGGGATCCTGACCAGTTTGACCTGACGACACTGGCCATGGCTTCGGAAGGGTTGTCGGGGGCTGAGATCGAGCAGGCGGTGGTTGCTGGGCTGTACGAAGCGTTTGACGCGGGGCGTCCGCTTGTGTTGGGGGATTTGCTGGATGTGTTGAACGAGACAGTGCCGCTGAGTGCGATGATGCGGGAGGAGCTGGATGGGTTGCGCAATTGGGCCAAAAGACGGGCTCGGCCGGCGAGCCAGTGAGCGTTGTCTTAGAGGCGTTGTGGTGGGGGTGCTGTTGGTGCTGGCCGGCTGCGGCGGCCACTCCCATCCCAATCTGCCGGCGGGAGCCGAGCGGGTGGCGCTGAGTGACTTTCCCGTTGGAATTGGCAGCGGGTATCCGCTGGGGTTTCTGGTGCAAGGAGGGGAGGCGCCCCGCCTTGGGGAGAGTCCGCCTGATTTTGCGATGTTGCTGCCGGACGGACGATACACGACGTTGGCGGAGCTCCGGGGGCGTCCAGTGTTGATCAACTTTTGGGCGACCTGGTGTCCGCCTTGCCGCGCGGAGATCCCAGAACTTTTGGACGCTGCGCAGGCGTATCCCGAGCTGGCCATTTTGGCGGTCAACGTCAGCGAATCGGCTGTCCAGGTCAGCAGCTTTGCCGAACAGTTTCGCATGAAGGTGCCGGTGGTCATGGACCCCCAAGGGGAGATCAGCGATCTGTATGGGGTCAACGGGCTGCCGACCACGCTGTTTTTGGATGCGGGGGGCCGTGTGCTGGCTGTGCGGCCGGGGGCCATCGACCGCCGCGCCATCGACGAGATGATGGCTGTGGCGTTGCAATGAACAGACGAGCACAGGCGAAGCGAATTGCTGCGGAGCCGCAGCCTGGCTCGGATCTGGAGCGGCTCTCTGCGTCGATGTACCGTCATTGTCTGACGCCAGCGGATCTGCCGGAGGGGTATCATATTGGCAAGGTACGCCGTGTGCGGATCTGCGGGGTGGAGACGCTGACGTTGCTGGCAGAGATTACGGGGTTGGCCAGGCCCCTGCGGCTCAGCGACCAAGATCGGGCATGGCTGGTGCGGGCCAGTGGGAGTGTGGTGTACAGCGATTGGGTTGGGCAACAGGTGGCCGTGCGCGTGCAGCCATCCGGCGTGCAGCTGGGGGAGTTGTCAGCCCCGAGGGTTCTTCCTCTGCCGAGCTGGCGTTCGCCTGCCATCTGGCTGGCGGTTCTGGTGGGGATGCTGGTTGTGCTGGCCGTTGTGCTGGTGGAACAGCAGGCGATTTGGGGGCCTTGGTGGGAGCAACTGCTGGCTGCATTGCGCCAGCGTTAGAAAGGAACGGCGTGTGGCCAACCCTGAAGATTTTGAAATTGTGCCGCAGGAAGACTCTAACAACTCCCTGGAGCCTCGTCGTCTCTGGCTGTGGGGAGGCGGGCTGCTGGTTTTGTTTGTGTGTGCGTTTGCCGTGGGGGTGGGGTGGCTGACCTGGCGCGCGCGGATCGACCCAGGAACGGCCACCGCGGTGCCGGTTGTGGTGGTCACTGGGGGGACGCCTGCGGCAGGGACGCCTGCTGGGGAGACGCCTGCGGCAGGGATGCCTGCTGGGGAGACGCCTGCGGCAGGGACGCCTGCTGGGGAGACGCCTGCGGCAGGGACGCCTGCTGGGGAAACGCCTGCGGCAGGGACGCCTGCTGGGGAGACGCCTGCTGCGGTGCCTACCCGTGTTTGCACAGAGCCGTTGGATTCACAATTGGTGGCTCTGTTCGATCCTGGGTTGCTGGGGTGTCCGATAGCGCCGATCCGCATCGTCTGGGCTGCCTACGAGCCGTTTGAGCGTGGGGCGATGTTGTGGCGCAGCGACAACAACCTCACCTATCTGATGGGGGCGGAAGGGAATTGGGTGTATGCGGAGGAAGCCTGGGATGGGCGGGAGTTGGCAGGGCGTGGCCAGCCTCCTGCCGGGCTGGTTGCGCCCCAGCGGGGGTTTGGCTACGTCTGGGAGGTGCGCGACGAGGTTTTTGCGCAATTGGGGTGGGCGGTGGCGCCGGAGAAGGGATTTTGTGCTGCGCTGCAGAGCTTTGAGCGTGGCTTTGCCTTTGTCAGTGCTGCGGTGAGCAGTTGTACTGCGGAGAACCTGTACAACCATGTATTTGAGCCTGGGTGGCAGCCGCTGCTGTATGCGTTTGGGGACAGCGGCAGATGGCACAAGGGGGTGGGCGATGGAGGCACTGCCCCTCTGCCGCCGACGCTCTTCCAGACGCCGACTGTGGAGGCTCCTGCGACGACAGTGCCTGTGACGACAGTGCCTGCGACGACAGTGCCTGTGGGGGGGGAGCGGCCATTTTCGCAGGGGAACTTTGTCGCGCGGCGCGGGCAGCCGGAGGCGCTTGACGGGCAGTTTGGCGACTGGCCGGACCAGTGGTTTTTGTTGACGGCGATTGTTCAGGGGCAGGAGCATTGGCAGGGTTCCGGCGATCTGGGGGCAAAATTTCAGGGGATGTGGGCGCCTGAGGGGTTGTATCTGGCGGTGGTGGTAGAGGACGATCGGCTGCAAGTGGGGCCGGACGGCAGCAATCTCTGGCAGGGAGATGGCATTGAAATTCAATTTGACCGGTTGTTGGACGCGGATTTTGCGGAGAGCGGGGCCAACGACGATGACACCCAGATTGGTCTGGCGCCCGATGCGATGGGGGAGCGGGTGCGCGGCTATCGCTGGCTGCCGCGGGCTGGGGAGGCCCCGGTCGACGCATTGGGGGGGGTGGCGGTGAGTGTGGGCCAGTACGGGCTGGAAATTTTGGTGCCCTGGCTCTACTTTGACATCAGTGGGAGCGACCTGCGGGAGGGGATGCGTTTTGGTTTCAACATCGCTGTCAACGACAACGATGGGGTGGAGCCGGCGCAGCAGAGCGTGCTTTCGGCATCTCCGGCCCGCACCACCTTTGACAACCCGACGGAGTGGGGAACCTTGGTCTTGGGGAAATAGTGGTAAAGGCCCCTTGCGCGATACTTGACCCCAATGTCAAGGCCACAAGGGGGGGGCTGTTCATCGACAACCAGTGTCGAGAGCCATGCGCTCCCCCCCCCCCATCCTTCGTGGCCCAGAGGCAAGGCCAGGACGTGGGGTCGCAGAGACCGCAGCTACGATACTTGGCAGCTTCAGCCAGGCCCCCCCACGCGGTGCACCGGTGTGTTACGCTGACAGCCAGAGATTCTGTCCGACGATGCGAGCTCCTGGAATATGGCCTTGTACGGAGTTGCGGATTGCCTGCAGGGTGGGTGCAACGTACGGGATGATCACCCCACCTTGTTCGCTGATCACCTGTTGAATTTCAGCGTAGATGGCTTTACGTTGATTGACGTCTTGCGTTCCTCTTGCCGCCACGATCAGCTCATCGACTTTGGGGTCGCTCCACCCGCTTTCGTTGTAGAAGCCGGATGAACTGTAGGCGAGAGGCAGTACCCCTTCTGGATCGCTGAAGACGGGCCACCAGCTGATGAAAAAGGGAGCCTGCATATAGGTTTCAGACCAAAAAGTGCCTGCAGGAATTTTTTCGATGGTGACGGTCACACCAGCTGCCTTGAGCATTTCCTGGATTGACACTGCCGCATCGTTGACTCTGGGTCCACCCATGTCTGTGGTAAACAACACGACTTCAAGTCCGTCTGGGTAACCTGCCTCGGCCAGCAGGCTTTTGGCCTGTTGGATATCATAGCTCAGCGGAGGAATATCGGCCCAGAACGGTGTTCCTGGTGCGATGGGCTGATCGTTGCCGATGGCGCCACGTCCCTGCATCATGGCTGCACGCAGCCCGTTGCGGTCGATGGCGTGTTTGAATGCCTGACGCACTTGCGGGTTGTCGAACGGTTTTTGATCGGTGCGCATGACAAAGATCGGGTAAGTTCCCTGGAGGCTTTCGAGCACCGTTATCTCTGGGGCATTTTCCAACAAAGGCAAGGATTCCAAGCTGATGGTGTACAGAAAATCAGCGGCACCGCTGGTCAGCACAGCAATTTGTGTGGCCGTTTCTGGGATCACGACCAGATGAATTTCGTCCAAATAGGGGCGTTCTGGATCCCAGTAGGTGGGATTGCGTTGTAAGACGATACGCTCGCCGGGGGTTCGTTCGGCCAGGACGAAAGGTCCTGTGCCAGAGGGCTGTTGGAGGAGCTCATCGATGGAGCGGTCGTGGGGGAGAATCTGGGCACCGGGTCCACCCAGGGTAAAGGGCAAGCTCACATTGGGTTCTTTGAGGTGAAAGGAGATCGTAAAATCATCGATGGATTCGATCTTTTCGATCATGTTCAAGGAGTTCCCTATCCCTGTGCCCAGGGTTGGGTCGAGCAGGCGATTGATGGTATATTCGACATCTTTGGCAGTCAGGGGTGTGCCATGTTGGAAGACAGCATTCTGGCGCAGATGGAAGGTATAGGCAGTGGCGTCCTCGTTGATTTCCCAAGATTCGGCCAGTTCTGGGTAGATAGGTGCACCTGCTTCCCCTTCGCTGCGTCGGGTGAGCGTATTGTAGAGCAAAAAAGCAAACTGGACATCGGCGATGCCAATCGAAACTGCTGGGTCGAGGGAGGTGAGGTCATCGGGGAGTACAATCCGCAAAGTACCGCCTTTTTGGGGGAGAGAGGCAGGGCTTGCCGGGTCGGTGGGGGGCTGGGTGGGCAGGGAGGTGCAGGCATTCAGGCTGAGCACGGCAGCAGAGCTGCCAAGCAACTGGAGAAAAGTGCGACGATTCAACGAGGAGTAGGAAGGGTTCATGGTGTCCTCCAAACAGTCTTTTAAGGAAGGATTCAAAAAGAAGGATTCAATGAAAAAATGAATATTGCAGAGAATTGCACGATTGTGTGAGAGTGTTTTGTGTTATGCAGAGTTTTCGGCGGAACGAGCAGAGAGTGCAGGCAACATAGCGACACCGATGCCCCCCAACAAACTGACGTTATAGATTGCCAATGAACCTACGATGCCAAGATTGGCAAGAAAAACACCGCTGACGATCAAAAATCCAGGCACCATTGCCATTGCAAAGCCCAGATTCATATTGGCATCGAACTGTCGTGCCAGATCAAAGAGGGTAGGCAGATGGTTGAGCGTGCTGTCCATCAGCACGACCTGTGCTGTATCGGTGGCAACCGATGTGGCGCCGCGTAAAGAGACAGAGACCTGCGCTTTTTTTAAGGCAATCGAGTCGTTGATGCCGTCTCCGACAAAACAGACCGTATGTCCGGCCTGTTGCAGGCGTTCGACGTGGGTTGCCTTGTCTTGTGGCAAGGTATTGGCAAAATAGTGGTCTATCCTGAGTTGTTCTGCCAGTCTGCGCGTGGGCTCTTCCTGGTCTCCGGAGAGGATGTAGATCTGTTTGCCGCGAGCGTGCAAGTCTGCAACAATCTGGTGAACTTCTGGGCGAAGGGTCGGTTCCAGCTCGATTGCGCCGACCAGGGTATCGTCCAGGGCCACCATGACCAGCGATTTTCCCTGCTTGGATGCTGTCGATTGAAGTTCGACAACGGCGGGTGGCAGCAGAATTGTTTCCAGGGCCATGTAGCGGTCGCTGCCAATCCGGAGAAGATGGCCGTCGATTCGGGCTTTGATTCCATAGCCGATTTCGTAGCTGGCCTCATCCATGTGGGGCAGGGAGAGAGCTGCTTTTTTGGCGGCATGGACAATGGCGTGTGCGATCGGATGGCTTTGGCGCTCTTCGACTGCGGCGGCATAGGCGAGCAGGGTCTGGCTGTCCAGATGACCGTAGAGGTGAATCTGGGAGATATGGGGCTCTTCGAGGGTCAGTGTCCCTGTCTTGTCAAAAATGACGGTATCGACCGTATGCAACAATTCCAGCGAACGTCCATCTTTGATCAAAATCCCTTGATGGGCTGAAAGGTTGAGAAAGTTGAGCATTGCAATCGGCCCTGTCAGCTTCAGGTTGAAACCGAAGGCCGCGTTGGTAATTGCAACAGCGCCTTCAAAGCTTTGCAGCACCCAGGCAAGCCCAGCAAAAATCAAGGTGGGCAGCAGCGATGCGTTGGCAACTTGGAGGGCTTTGGATTCAATCGACAGCTGGTAGGCGGCGGTTGTGTTAAGAACTTCACCGATCTGAGCTGCTACGGTTTGCTTCCCTGTCTTTTCGACCTGAAGATAAATTTTCCCAGACAACACCATCGTAGAGGCAAGTGCGCGATCGCCGCGATATTTTTCTGCTGGCTGCGCCTCTCCTGTCAGACGATGTTGGTCGATCGAGGCCATTCCCTGTAAAATCAGTCCATCTACGGGAATTATCTGTCCGGCGCCGATCACAAGGACCATGCCAGCCTCGACCTGTTCGAAGGGGAGTTCTACTTCGATGCCATCGATCAGCGCCCAGACCTTGCGCGGCTGCTGTCCAAGTATATTGATGATTTGGCGATGCGAGCGATCTTGGGTAATGATCACCAATTTTTCGCTGAGAAAATAGAGCAACATCCCCAAAGCGCCAGCCACATAAAAGCCCCCCAGCCAGGTGCAAATCACGTTGATGCTGCCCACCACCGGTATCTTGAGTGCATGTTCGACAAAAATGTTGTGCCAGGCACGTTCAAAGATGATCCAAGAGGTATACATCGCCAACGGCAGGCAAATCGTTACCACGACCAATGGATGACTGGCTGCCACAGAGGCAATGGCTGTGATCAAGGTGCTGATGGCGATGTTGCGGTTCAAACGTTTTTCGTAGTCTGTCAGCAACAGCCCGCCGCCTGATGTGCTGATCTCCTGCATCTGTTGGTTGCGTTCTGCACCAAGCAGCCGGTCAAAATGCTTGTGCATGATGCCCTGGTACTGGCTGTCCAGCGTTTTCAGAGCGTGGTGCAGCTGACTGAGGGCAGGTTTGCTGGCTGCCTGTTCGATCAAATTTTCAATGCTCTGACGTAACCCACTTTGTTGAAGAGAGCTTTCCTCCCACCAGACTGGTGTTGACGAGAGCAGATTGGGAGCGTGGAGCTGCGACATCAACGTTTGCGAAGCATTTGTGTGCTTGCGTGTGAAGATCTCTTTTGAGGCCAAAGAACGACCAGTGTTTGCCACAAGCGCAGATAAATTCATTTCATCCCAGCAGATTCCAGGTCAATCAGACAAGGTGTACAACGAACAACAAGAGTATCCATGATACTTGCCTCCAATGTCAAGGCCACAAACTGCCCAAACGAAAGTCGTGTCCCCGAGTCTGCACTGCGGAGGAGGCAGAGGGATCGACGACCGCAGCAGCCCCTGGTGGCGCCCCAATGGACCTCAGTCGGCGTCCGGTAGGCTGCACCAATGATACATCCTCTACCCATTCAATATGGCCCTCAGGGTCGTTTACGTTTATCATACCGAACAGGTATACCAAATTTCGCTGTGTTTGCTAAATACAAACGAACGTTGAGTCTTCGTAAAAAATTTGGCAGATAGGAGATGGCTTCATGGATCTGCACATCAACGGAACCGATTATACAGTAGCGGAGGGATCGGGCAGGTTGCTCGTCTACACGCTGCGCGACGAGCTGGGGTTGACCGGCACCAAGATTGGCTGTGCTGCCGGGTTTTGTGGGGCCTGCACTGTGATGGTAGAGGGAGTTGCCCGACGTTCCTGTCTCACACCGCTGGCTGAGGTAGAGGGCAAGTCGATCACCACGATTGAAGGTCTGGCTCGCCGTGCGGAGGATGGTGCTTGGTTGCTGCATCCGGTTCAGCAGGCGTTTGTCGATGCCCAGGTGCCGCAGTGTGGCTGGTGCATGAGCGGCCAGATCATGACGGCTGCCGCCTATCTGGGGCAGAACCCTGCCCCGACCGAAGAGGAGTTGGTGGCGGCGATGGCGGAGAATTATTGTCGCTGCGGCTGCTACCACCGCATTCGTCGGGCAGTTGTGGCGGCGGCAGGCCAGTCTGTGCAGGCAGGCAGTGAGGAGGCGGCATGAGCGACAAAATAGCCAAGGCACCGGAGAAGGTTGCTGGCCAGCCGGGTCGTTCACGCTGGCGTCCGACCCGGCGGGGGTTTTTGATTGGGGCGGGCATTGTGGCAGGTGGGGTCGCGCTGGGGTACACGTATGGGGTGCCGTGGGTGCGTCTGCAGATGGCAGGAATCTTTGATGGGGCAGAGGGGCCGCCGGGTTCTTTCCCCAAGGAGCCCTGGGCGTGGTTCGAGGTGCTGCCAGACAGCCGCATTCGCCTGTATCTGATGAAGGTGGAGATGGGACAGGGGGTGCACACTGCGCTGGCACAGGTGGCTGCCGAGGAGCTGGGGATCGGCTGGGCGGATTTGGATGTGGCGCAGGCCAGCACGGAGCGCGACATGGGGGATTCGTTGATGACCAGCGGCAGCAGTTCGGTCACCGGGCTCTTCGAACCGCTGTTGGCGGCAGCGGCGACCTTCCGATCGATGCTGGCGGGCGAGGCCGCTTCGCTGCTGGGGCTACCTGCTGACCAGGTGGTGGTGGCTGGCCGGTCGTTTGCCGACTCAGCCGACGCCGGCCGCAGCGTCGAGTTTTACACTGTTGCGACGAGCCGGGCGGAGTGGGAGGTACCGCAGGAGGTGACTCCTCTCAAACGCTGGCAGGAGTACAGCGTGATTGGCCAGTCGCTGCCGCGTGTGGACATCCCAGCCAAGGTGACCGGGCAGGCGATCTACGGCATGGATGCCCGGGTGGAGGGGATGAAATATGGGGCGGTGGTGCGCCCGCCAACCCTTGTGGCGCTGCCGAAGTCTTTTCAAGCCGGGCAGGCTGGTGAGGTGGAGGGGGTGATCCAGGTCGTGATCGCCGACGATTTTGCCGGGGTTGTGGCGGAAAGCCGTGCTGCGGCCCAGGCGGCGGTGGCCCGGATCGACGCCACCTGGGACGAAGGCCATCGCTGGCAGCAGGCAGAGTTGGAGCAGCTGGTCACGGTGGGAGGGAGCGGCGGGGTGGTGATCCAGGAAGTTGGGGATGTCTCGCGTTGGTTGGGGGGAGAGGGGACCCTGACGGCCGAGTACCGCACCCCTTTGGCGGTGCACACGCCTTTAGAGGCGCAAGCTGCGCTGGCGGATGTGCAGCCTGAACGGGTGCGGGTCTGGTGCTCGACGCAGGGGCAGGGCTTTGTGCGTGGCCAGGTGGCAAAGGCCATCGGCGTGGACGAAAAAATTGTCGAGATTCTTCCGACCTATGTGGGGGGCGGCTATGGGCGCAAGGCGGGTTGGGAAGTTGCGATCGAGGCTGCTCGGCTGTCGCAGGCGGCAGGGGTGCCGGTGCATGTGGGGTGGACGCGCGCAGAAGAAATGCGTTACGGCTATTTTCGTCCGCTGACCCACCATCTGCTCTCGGGAAGGGTGGAGAAGGACGGGAGCCTGGTGGCGATCGAGCACCGTCAGGCGAGCGGGGACGTTGCTTTTGACTTTTTGCCGCCCTTCATGTCGGCGGTGATGGGGGCGGACTTCGGTGCCTACCGGGGGGCGACCATTCGCTACGACGTGCCCAACAAGCGTACGGTTGCCTATCGGCGTGACATGCCGCTGCGGACCGGCTGGTGGCGTGGGCTGGGGCTGTTGCCGAACACCTTTGCGGTGGAGAGCTTTGTCGACGAACTGGCGCATGGGGCGGGGATGGACCCATTGGCCTTCCGGCTGCGCAACCTGGGGGATGAAGGGGATTCTGGTCGGCTCAAGCGGGTGTTGCAGGCGGCGGCGGAGCTGGGGGAATGGGGCAAACCGGCCCCTGCGGGGCGGGCGCGCGGCATTGCGGCCACGATCGATGTGGGCACGCCGGTGGCGATGGTGGCGGAGGTGTCGGTCGATGGGGGCAGCGGGAAAGTTCGGGTTCACAAAATTGCGGCGGCGATGGATTGTGGGCTGGTGGTCAACCCCGACGGCGCGATTGCCCAGGTGGAGGGCAACATCATGTGGGGCGTCGGTTCGGCGCTGATCGAAGAGTTGGCGGTCCAGGATGGCCAGGTCGTGGCGACCAACTTTGACCGCTATCCGCTGTTGACGATTCAGGATGCGCCGGAAGTGGCGGTGGTGCTGGTGGATTCAGGGGATGGCAAGCCGCGAGGGGTGGGGGAGCCTCCTTTGGGGCCGGTGGTGCCGGCGATCGCCAATGCGTTCTTTGCCTTGACTGGCCGGCGGATTCGGCAGCTGCCGATGAACGAGGCGCGTGTCAAGGCGGCGCTGGCCTGAGCAGCGGGCTGGTGGGGAGGGAACCGGGTGGCTGGGGGCAGTCACCCGGTTTTTTTGTGGGAAGGGAGGGATTCCAGCCAGCGGACGGCGCTGTTCATGCTCTGTTCCCAGGTCGGGTGGAGGGAATAGCGCAGACGGGCGGCCAGCCCCAGGGCCAGGAGCAGTTCGCGCTCTTGGGCCAGGCGGGTCAGCGCCTGGGCCAGGGCCTGTCTGTCGTGGGGGGGCACCAGCAGTCCGGTCTGTTCAGGGAGGATCACTTCGCGAACCGCGCCGGTGTCAAAGGCGACGACGGGCAGCCCGAAGCGTTGTGCTTCGAGAAAGGCGATGCCGAACCCCTCGAAGGAGGGCATGGCGAGCAGGTGGTGGGTGGTGTAGCAATCGACCAGCTTGCTGTCGCTGACCCTGCCCAAAAAGTGCACTTGTCTGGCGAGGCCGAGCTCTGCCAGCTGTCGCTCAATTTTTTTCGTATAGGGATCGCCGTGCTGTTTGCCGCCTACGACCGAGAGCTGCCAGGGGGAGGGGAGTGCGGCAAGGGCCTGCAGCAGGTGGTGCAGGCCCTTGCGTGGGATCAGGTTGCCGACAAAGAGGATGCGGAGTGGGCCAGGGTGGCGGGCGCGGGCAGCCAGGGCAGCGGCGTCGAAGGGGGTGGGGTCGGGGAGGTGGTTGGCAGCGGGCCAGGCGACCCGGCAGGGGATCGGTCTGGCCCGCAGGCGGTGGACGTGGGTCGCGGTCGTGTGGCTGTTGGCCAGGCAGGCGTCGAGCGTGTTCAGGTAGGCTTGTTCGACGGTGCGGTAGAGGGGGAGCAGGGAGGGGGGGTGTTCTTCGGTGCTGCGCAGGTGGTGGACGATGCTGGCGATCGGGGCTGGGTGGCGGCGGCGCAGCTGACGGTTGAGCCAGCAAAGCGAGGGGTGGTTGAGTTCGTCTTGCAGCCAGAGGTCGACTGGTGCGGAGAGGAGCTGTCGGCGCCAGCTGGGGTTCAGGTTGTCTGTCAGGTGGTGGCCGTAGCTGCGCCAGGGCATCTGGTAGAGGGTGACCTGGTGCCCGGCGGCGTGCAGGGCGCGCACGAGCCAGCGGTCGTAGAGATAGCCCCCCGACAGCGTGTCGAGGCTTCCGTAGATCACCAGGCCGATCTGCATAGGAGCGTTTACCTTGCGAGGCGGTAGGCTGCCCAGGCGATCTGGTTTTCCCAGATTTTGACGGTCAGTGCGTGCAGATTGGGGGCAGGGATCGCCTCGGCGAGTTGGAGGCAGGCAATGCGGGTAAAGTGTTCGATGCTGGGGTTGAGGTCGGCGAATTCGGGCAGATCGTTGAGCGTTTTGTCTTTGTAGCGGGAGACGAGCGCTTCGAGCTGGGTTTCGACGGCGACGATATCGACCAGGTAGCCGTGGGGGTCGAGGCTGGCCCCTTCGAGGATCAGTTCGAGTCGATAGTGGTGGGAATGCCAGAAATTTTCGGCGCCCCAATCGCCGCCGACCAAAAAGTGTTGGGCGACGAAATCGCGTTGAACAGCTAGGGTGTACATGGCAGCTCTCCTGGAGTCTGTGAAGTCGTATAGTCAAAAAGAATTTGTAAAGCATTGGCAGGGTTGTGCGCCAGCAGGGCATAGGCTGCGGGGGCTTGTTGGACTGCGAAGCGGTGGGTAATCAGGGTATCGGTTGGGATCTGGTGGAGCAGCTCCCAGGCGAGGGCGATGCGGCGGTTTTTGTCCCAGCGGCCGCTCCAGCGGGGGTCGAGTGTGCTGACCTGGCTGGCTTGCAGGTGGATGCGGCTGCGGTGGAAGGCTCCGCCGAGATCGATGGGGGCTTGTTGGGTGCCGTACCAGGAGCCGATCACGACGCGTCCGCTGTAGCCGGTCAGTCCCAGGGCGGTGTTGAGGGCAGCGGGGGCGCCGCTGACTTCGTAGGTCAGGTCGCAGGGGGGGAGGGGCTGGTCTGTGGCGGGGGCGACGGCGGTGTGGGCGCCCAGCGACAGGGCGAGCTGGCGCCGTTGGGGGAGTGGGTCGACCGCCAGCAGCTGAGCGAGGGGGAAGCGGGCCAGCAACGCCACGGTCAGCAGGCCGACGATGCCGAGGCCGACGACAGCGACCCGTTCGCCGATCATCGGTTGGCCGTCCATCACAAAATTGACGGCGGTTTCCAGGTTGGGCAGCAGGGCGGCCTGTTCTGGGCGGAGCGAATCGGGGACGGGGAGTGCGGCGTCGGTGGGGAGGGTGAAGTGGCTGGTATGGGGGTGAAAGGCAAAGACCGTGCGGCCGATCCAGGGGCAGTCGGTTGGAGCGCCGGCGGCGACGACGCGCCCGACGCAGGCATAGCCGTAGCGCAGTGGGTAGCGCACGCTGCCGTCCAGGGCGGCGATCGAGCTGTCTACGCTCAGTCCAGCTGGGACCTGGCCGCGCAGAAAGAGCAGTTCGGTGCCGGCGCTGATGGCGGAGATCTCTGTCTGGACCAGCAGTTCACCGGGCTGCGGGGAGGGGATCGCTTCTTGAAGCAGCTGGACCTGGCCGGGGGCGGCAAACAGCACGCTCAGCCGCTTCATGCGGCCTCCCAGGCGGGCACGCCCCAAACGACCAGATCGGTACCGGCCCGGGTATAGGCGACCTGGGTGAGGTGGGGCAGAGAATCTGCGGTGGTTTGGAAGAGGTGCAGGCCTCCGACGAGCCTGGGCACCAGAGTAATCACCGCATCATTGGCGAGCTGCTCCTTCACAAAGCTGGCCAGCACTGTGGGGCCGCCTTCGACCATGACGCTGCGGATGCCGCGCAGGTGGAGTGTGGCGAGTGTGGCGGTCAGGCTGACCTGTCCTTGGGGGGTGGCGGGCAGGAGCAGGATCTGGGCTCCCTGTTCGGCCAGTTCCTGGCGACGTGCGGGGCTGCTGTGGTGGGTTGTGCAGATCCAGAGCCCGCGGGGGTGAGCCAGCAGGCGGGCGTTTGGGGGGGTGCGCAGCGTGCTGTCGAGCACAACGGGTTGGGGGTGGGGGCCGGGCGCCAGGCGTACGGTCAGCAGGGGGTCGTCGGCGAGCAGGGTGCCGACACCGACCAGAATGGCGTCGTGGGCTGCGCGCAGGGCGTGGGTCAGGGTGAGAGACTGTTGGCCGCTCAGCGCCAGTGGCTGGCCGGCCACTGCGGCCAGGCTGCCGTCGAGGCTCTGGGCGTAGGCGAGTGTCACGGAGGGGGGAGGGCCCTGGTGGGGGCGGTTGCGCAGCTGTTCGACCCGTTCGCTCAGTTCCGGGGCCAGGGGGGGGAGCGCTGCGGGGGTAGGCGGCAGGCTCATCAGGTGGCGCATGCGTGCGACCTTGGTCTGCAGGTAGGCAGCGTTGTCGGCATGGATGCTGGAGGGGAGGGGCATGCGTTCGGTGATCTGGACCCCATAGGTGCGGAGTTCTTCGATTTTGGCGGGGTTGTTGGTGAGGAGGCGGACGCTCTGCACGCCGAGATCGCGCAGGATGTCGGCGGCGGCCCAGTATTCGCGTTCGTCGGCCTGGTGGCCGAGCATCAAGTTGGCCTCGACGGTATCGAAACCTTGGTCTTGCAGATTGTAGGCGCGCAGCTTTTCTGCCAGCCCGATCCCGCGGCCTTCCTGTCGCAAATAGACAATGGCCCCCTGTCCGAGTTCAGCGATGCGCTGCATGGCCCGGTGCAGCTGTTCGCCGCAATCGCAGCGCAGCGAGCCGAAGGTGTCGCCGGTCATGCATTCGGAGTGGACGCGCACGAGCACGTCGTGGCGGCCGGCGAGCTCTCCGAGGGTGAGGGCCAGGTGTTCCTTGCCATCCCGGGCGTCGCTGTAGTGGGAGAGCTGGAAGACCCCGTAGGGGGTTGGGATACGGGCGCTGGCGGTGCGCACCAGCGGTGGATTTGGGCTGGGCAAAGGGTGGATCATGCACGCTTCTCCTCGGGGGTGGGCGGATCAAAGCGTACTTTCCCGCGGGCCTTCTCGACTGGAAAGCGGGTTTGGTTTCGATTCAGCTTGTGTGTGATGGCGCGGCTGAGATCGATGCCGGTGCTGTTGGCGAAGCTGAGCGTGTAGATCAGGACATCGGCCAGTTCGTCGGCGATGGCGGCGCGCGACTCGTCGTTTTGCAAAAGAGCGGCACTCTCCTCGACGCTGAGCCATTGGAAATGTTCCATCAGCTCGGCGCTTTCGATGGCGATACTCATGGCCAGGTTCTTGGGGGTATGGAAGCGGTACCAGTCGCGTGCAGCGACGAAATCATGGACGGCGTGGCGCAGTTCGCCGATTGTGCTTGTTTGATCCATAAATTCTCCACTCGAGCAGGTTGTAGCCGTGTGCTGTCTATCTGGTTGCTGTCTATCTGGTTGCGGTCCATCTGGTTGCTGGGCTCAGGAGGTGGCACATGGGCAGCCCACGGAGCCGGTCGCGAGAGCATGTAGTATGGAGTATACCACCAACTTTGCAGCCAGGCTGTATGTGTTGCATACTAAATGGGTTGACCTTCATTCAAATTGACAACGATTCAGAGTGACAACTGGAGAGCGTAATGAGTAAACCATTGAAGGTTGCCATCATTGGCGCCGGTGGAATTTCGCGGACACACATGCCGGGCTGGGAAGCGTCTCCCTATGCAGAGGTGGTGGCCGTGGCGGACATTTACCGGCCTGGGCTGGAGGCCTTTGGCAGCCAGTTTGGGATCGAGCGGCTCTATTCGGATCCGGCGGAGCTGCTGGCTGACCCGTCGATCGACATTGTCGACATTTGCACGCCGAACCGTCTGCACACGCCGTTGGTGTTGGCGTCGTTGGAAGCGGGCAAGCATGTGATCTGTGAAAAACCGTTGGCGCCGACACCGGAAGAGATTCAGACGATGATTGCGGCGCGCGACCGTTCCGGAAAACTGCTGATGACTGCGCAGCATTTTCGGTTCAAAGGCAATTCGCAGGCGATGAAGCGTGAGATCGAGGCGGGGGCGCTGGGGGAGATCTACCATGCGCGGGCTTGGATGTTGCGGCGCAACGGGTTGATTCCGACGCCGACCTTTATTCGTCAGGAGCTGAGCGGCGGGGGGCCGTGCATTGACATCGGCGTCCATATTTTGGATCTGACGCTCTGGATGATGGGCAACCCCCGTCCTGTGGCGGTGACAGGGGTGGCGCGTGCCGAACTGGCGCACCGCGACGGTGCCTGGGCTGTCTGGCGGGATGCGCCGATCCCGCAGGATTTTGACGTCGAAGACTTCGCCTCGGCGTTTGTGCGTTTTGAGAATGGGGCGACGCTGATGTTGGAGGTGAGCTGGCTGCTGCACCACGACACCGAAGGGGAGGACATGCAGATGTGGCTTTATGGGACCGAGGGGGGCAGCCACTGGCCCAAGTGTGAGGTCTATCACACCAACTATGCGACCCGTCAACTCTACAACCGGGCGTTGCGGCTGACCAAAGACACCTTGGAGCCCCATGCGGCGGAGTGTGTGGCCTTTGCGGAGGCTGTCTACAGCGGAAAACCTTCGCCGGTGCCGCCAGAGCAGTCGCTGCAGGTGTTGTCGATCCTGGATGGCATCTATCGCAGCCAGCGCGAGGGGCGTGAAATTGCGATTCCGGCCACGTTTGGCGCAGTGAAGCTGGAGGGCTGAGATGGCGGTCAATCTGGGGCTGGTGGGGGCGGCCCACATTCACACCCCCAACTTTATCAAGCGGATTCTGGCGCGCAGCGACGTGCGGGTCAGCCATCTTTGGGACCACGACGCTGCGCGGGCGCAGCGCCGGGCGGCCGAGCTGGGGGCACAGCCGGTGGGGGACCCAGCAGCCATTTGGGAAGACCGGTCGATTGCGGCGGTGGTTGTCTGTTCGGAGACGGATCGGCACGAACCGTTGGTGACGGCGGCAGCGGCGGCGGGCAAGCATCTTTTCGTGGAAAAGCCGCTGGGTCTGGGCCATGCCGACGCGACCCGTATGGCGGACGCCATCGAGGCGGCGGGGGTAATCTTCCAGACGGGCTATTTCATGCGTGGGCAGCCTGTCCACCAGTTTCTGCGCGAGCAGATTCAGCTGGGCCATTTTGGCCAGATCACCCGGGTTCGCCATTCGAACTGTCACAGTGGTTCGTTGGGCCGTTGGTTTGACACCGAGTGGTTGTGGATGACCGACCTGGCGCAGGCGGGGGTGGGGGCGTTTGGGGATCTGGGCACCCATTCGTTGGATATTTTGATGTGGCTGATGGGGGATGTGGCGCGGGTTACGGCGACGACGGCGACGGCGGTGGCCCATTATGGGCCGACCGACGAGCTGGGGGAAGGGTTGTTGGTCTTTCGGAACGGTGTGGTGGGCACGCTGGCGGCCGGTTGGGTGGACGTACAAAACCCGGTGACGGTGCTGGTCAGCGGCACCGAAGGGCATGCCTATGTCTGTGAGGATCAGCTCTACTTCAAGAGCAGCCATGTGCCAGGGGCGGATGGAAAGAGCCCCTGGACAGAGTTGCCGTCGGCCTGGCCCCATGCCTTCGACCTCTTTTTGGATGCGGTCACCGGGGGGGCGACGGCCAATCTGGTCGGCGTGCGCGAGGCGGCCGCCCGCAGCACGGTGATGGAGGCACTCTACACAGGCGCCCAGGAGGGCTGCTGGGTGTCGCTCTGAAATTTGGCGTTGCTCTTG
>CAIOHJ010000272.1 GCA_903858085.1 uncultured Chloroflexota bacterium | reverse complement strand
GGGGTGCTTGAACGCCAGTTCAGGCGATATTTTGAAGAGGCCAACCGCAGCAGCGGGATGACCGGCGTCAATTTGCTGGCCATGCTCGAAAAACGGCTCGACAACGTTGTCTACCGGCTTGGCTTCGCCGACAGCCGCGCCCAGGCCCGCCAGCTGGTCCGCCACGGCCACTTCGAAGTCAATGGACGCAAAACCGACATCCCCTCCTTCCAGGTCAGCGTCGGCGATGTGATCAAAGTCGTCGAGAGCGCTCGCAGCAAAACTTACTTCCAAGAACGCACAAAGCTGCAACAAGGAGCCAGCGTACCTGCCTGGCTGCGCACCAGCAGAAGTGAGATGAAAGGCGAAATTCTTGGCACACCGGCACGCGAAGACATCGAGATTCCACTCAACGAACAGCTCATCGTCGAGTACTACAATCGCTAACAGGACAAAACGCTGCGAGCTTCTCCAGCTTTTCGTCGCTGCTGTGGAACGTGGAATCATTTGTAAGCCCGATCAACGCTTCCGGGAGGGATGCCCTTGTTAAACATGGTACTACCCAAAATTGAGGTGGAAGCAAGCTCCCAGAACTACGGCCACTTTGTTGTGAGCCCTCTGGAAAGCGGCTACGGCATTACCCTGGGCAATGCACTGCGCCGCGTGCTCCTCTCCAGCCTGCCAGGCGCCGCTGTCACCTCAGTCCGCGTCAGCGGAATCCACCACGAGTTTTCAGCGATCCCGCATGTGCGCGAGGACATGACGCGGCTCATCCTCAACGTCAAACAGATCCGTTTCCGAGCCCAGACCGAAGAGCCGGTCCGCATCCACATCGAAATTGTCAACGAAGGACCTGTCACCGCAGGTGACCTCAGCTGCCCACCCGATGTAGAAGTTGTCAATCCTGACCAGTATCTGTTGACGGCCGACTCCAACGAGGTCGACCTGGACATTGAAATGATCGTGAACACCGGCCGCGGCTACAGCCCGGCGGAAGACCGCGGCCGCCTGCCACTGGGCGAAATCCCCGTCGATGCCATCTACAGCCCCATCCGCAAGGCAGCTTACCGGGTCGAACGCACCCGCATTGGCCAGCAGACCGACTACGACAAGCTCCACCTGGAGATCTGGACCGACGGCACCCTCTCCCCAGACGATGCCCTGCGCCGTTCCGCAACCATCCTGGTGCAACACCTGAGCCTGTTGGCCGGCGCTGAAGTGCTCGTGGCAGACAGCCGCGAAGAGATCGCCGAAGGCATCCCCGCACGGATCTTCGAGGCACCGATCGAAGAACTGGAACTGACCGTGCGTGCCTACAATTGCCTGAAACGGGCCGGGATCACCAAAGTCGGCGAAATCCTCAAACGCATGGAAAAAGGCGAGGACGAAATGCTCGCCATCCGCAATTTTGGCAAAAAATCGCTGGACGAACTGGTCGAAAAACTGCACGATAAAAATTACCTGAACGTACCTGGTGTCGATTTGAGCGCTTATATCGGTGATGCCTACAAACCCCTCGCCGAGAGCGAAGACACCGAAGAATAAGCAGGAGGAGGATTGGAATGCGCCATCGAGTTTTTGGACACCACCTGGGACGCGACACAGCACACCGCAAAGCGCTGTTCCGCAACCTGGTGCGCGAGCTGTACCTGCACGAGCGGATCGTGACGACTGAAGCAAAAGCACGCGCCGTGCGCGGCGACGCCGAACGGCTCATTACCAAGGCCAAACGGGGCGTGACCGCAGAAGGCAACCGGGTCCATGCCCAACGGCAAGTCGTCGCCTACCTGAACGACAAAACTGTTGCCAAAAAGGTCTTCGATATCTTTGCACCACGCTACGCCGCCCGTAACGGCGGGTATACACGGATGATCAAGCTGGGAAAACGCCAGGGCGACGCTGCCGATATGGTCATTCTGGAGCTGGTAGACAACACCGCCACGCTCTGAGGCCCAACCACCCGCTTGCTGCAAGTGACAACACCTGCCCGAAGCTTTTGTGCGCTGGTCGCCTACGATGGAACCGACTACCACGGTTTCCAGTACCAACAAGGGGCCGCCACCATCCAGGCTGATCTGGAAATGGCTCTGGACCGCTTTTGTCAACGCAGCAAGCGCGTCGTCGGCGCCGGACGCACAGACAGCGGCGTACACGCCAACGGCCAGGTTGTTCGAGCAGAGCTGCTCTGGGAGCACAGCGCAAAAGATCTGGAACGGGCCTGGAACGCATCTCTGCCGCCGCTGCTGGCGGTGCGCAGGGTGAGAGAGGCCCCGCCTGGATTCCACCCACGCTTCGATGCACTCAGCCGCACCTACCAGTACCGGGTGCAGTGGTATCGGCCCGAAGATGGCTCTCCAGCCGCACGGATGTCGCCGTTGACCGACCGGTTTGCCTGGCTGGAAACACGTTCGCTTGATCTGGAAGCGATGAATGCAGCAGCCAGTTTTTTGATCGGCCAGCACGATTTTGCTACCTTTGGACAGCCTCCCGAAGGGGAAAGCACCGAACGGGCAGTGACAGAAGCACACTGGCAGATCGCTCAGAATGCAGGATCAGCCACAAGCTACCCAGGAGTGCCGCTGTTCTTTACCATTACCGCAAATGCTTTCCTGCGCCAGATGGTCCGTAACCTGGTCGGGACGCTGCTGACGGTGGGCAGAGGAGAACGCCCTCCCACTGCACTGCAACTGGCATTGGCCGCTCGAAATCGCCGTTGCTC
>CAIOHJ010000271.1 GCA_903858085.1 uncultured Chloroflexota bacterium | reverse complement strand
TGGGTGGCCGAGATGAGCGGCCCGAGATCGCTGGTCGCTTCGAGCCCAGGGCCTACGGTGAGCTGGCCCGCCAACGCGGCCAGGCGGTCGACCACTGCGTCGTGGATCCCGGCCTGGAGGAAGAGGCGCGAGCCAGCTACACAGTTTTGCCCGCTGTTGGCGAAGATGGCCCAGAGCGCAGCCTGGGCGGCTGCGTCCAGATCCCCGGTGTCGTCGAAGAGGATCAGCGGCGATTTGCCCCCCAGTTCGAGCGAGAGCCGTTTCAGGTGGGCGGCTGCAGCGTGTTGGATGGCGCGGCCGACTTCGGTGGAGCCGGTGAAGGCGATCTTGGCGACCCCAGGGTGTTGGCTGAGCGCCGCACCGGCGCTCTGGCCAAAGCCGGTCACGACGTTGAGGACACCAGCTGGGATCCCGGCTTCCAGCGCCAGTTCACCCAGCCACAGCGCTGTCAGCGGGGTCTGCTCGGCTGGTTTGAGCACGAGCGTGTTGCCGGCAGCGAGGGCTGGCCCGATCTTTTGCGTCGCCATTACCAGCGAATAGTTCCACGGCGTGATGGCTGCGCAGACCCCGACCGGCTCGCGGCGGGTGTAGACGTGGAAGCCGGGGGACGAGACGGCGTAGGTCTCGCCGGTCAGCTTGGTCGGCCAGCCAGCGTAGTAGCGCATCTGTCCGATCGCCACCTGGGTCTCGACGTTGTAGGCGACGCGCAGCGGTTTGCCGTTGTCGAGGCTTTCCAGCTGGGCCAGTTCTGCCCGGTCTCTCTCCATCAGGTCGGCAAAGCGGTGCAGCAGCCGCTCGCGCGCGGCGGGCAGCAGCGCGGCCCAGCGCGGCTGGGCCCGCTGCGCTGCGGCGACGGCGGCGGCGACGTCGGCAGCATCGCCGGCGGCGACGTGACATAAAATTTGGCCAGTGGCGGGGTTGAGTGTGGCCAAGGTGGTGCGGGCTGGCACCTGTTGGCCGTCGATCCAGAGGCCATGCTGGCGCTGCAAGAACTGGGTGACTGCGGGCAAGAGGGGGGCAGGGTCAGCGGAGATCGGAGTTGACATCGTTTTCACGGTCCCATGTGCTGTAGAAGTGGCGGATGGCCGGGGTCAGGTGGGCGATTTCGGCCTGGATGCGAGCGGTCTTTTGGGGGGGCTGGGTGGCCAGGAGGTCGTGCAGGTCGTTTTTGAGTGTTGCCTCGTCGAGGGTGGTGGCGTGTCCGTCGCGCACCACCCAGCGGCCGGCCACCAGCACATGCAGGACGTGGGTGCGGCTGGCGCGGCGCAGCAGCAGGTCGAGGGGGTTGGCGGTGGGGGCGGCCCAGATCCCTTCGATCGCCTGCCAGTCGAGCAGCACCAGATCGGCGAGTGCGCCGGGGTGGAGGTGGCCGAGAGGGACTTCTGGGCCAAAGGTCACAGCTGCACCGCCGGCAAGTCCCATCTGGAGGATGGCGGAGGCTGGGACGGTGGGGGAGCTGGCGCCTGGGCGGTTGGCGAGGGTCCAGGCCAGCCGGAGCTCGCGCAGATAGTCCTGGTCGTCGTCGAGCGTATAGCCGTCCATGCCGATGCCGAGCGGAAGGCCGGCGGCGAGGTAGGCTGCGAGCGGTGCCACCCCGCTGCGCAGGCGGAGGTTGCTGCTCGGGTTGTGGGCGACTGCGGTTTTGGCAGCGCGCAGCCGCTCCACATCGTCGGGGTCGCTCCAGACCATGTGGGCCAGG
>CAIOHJ010000270.1 GCA_903858085.1 uncultured Chloroflexota bacterium | reverse complement strand
CGTTGCCACTGACACAGCCCAGGTCGTGTTGATGAGCGCAACCCTCGAACATCTGCCCGGCCTGTTTGCGCTGGCCCGGCAATTTGACACGAACATGAAGGCGGGTCTTGCCATCAGCATCTTCCCCAGCCTGCTGATCATCGGCGGTGTGTTTTTTGGCCATCTGGGGCTGCTGGGGGCAACCATTCTCTACGATGCAAGTCTGCTGGTGGGTGTCGGGGTGGCGATGCTGCCTGCGCTCCAAGGCAAAAAAGAGGAGGAGAGCCCCAAGCAGCCTTGAGTTTTCGCACCGATCAATGTGGAGTTTCGGTAAGGCTGCGGTGGCCCCACAGCCTGTCATGGACGCCGATGAACCGCAGCGGGGAGGCATTTTGCGGATCGCCGTGACCGAAGATGTGACGAACCTCGACCCAACCCGATCGTATTCTGACGGCGACGAGCGAGAAGGGGCATGGTGTGGTGCCCAGCCAGTTCATCTACCCACAATTTATCTGGATGACCCCCAAGCCATAACAGCGCTTCAACAAGGAGGGGTGTATGCGTTGGATTCGTGAGATCTTTGGTGTCGAGAAACCGATCATTGCCATGTGTCATCTGCGCGCGTTGCCGGGGGATCCCGGCTACGATGCGAGCAAGGGGCTCGACTATCTGTTGACAAAGGCGCGCGCAGATCTGCGCGCGCTGCAGAGTGGCGGTGTCGATGCGGTGCTCTTCTCCAATGAATACAGCACCCCCTATCTGCTCCAGGTCGAGCCGATCACCCATGTGACGATGGCACGCATCATCGGTGAACTGCTTTGTGAACTGACTGTGCCTTATGGGGTCAATGTGTTGTGGGATCCCAAAGCGACGATCGAGCTGGCGGTGGCGACCGGGGCTGCTTTTGTGCGCGAAATTTTTACGGGTGTCTACGCCAGTGATTTTGGGCTGTGGAACACCCACAGTGGGGAGACGGTGCGGCTGCGCAACCGTCTGGGGGGGGAACGGATCAAGCTTTTTTACAATATCGTGCCGGAAGCTGCGGTCTATTTGGGGAACCGTGATCTCGCCTCGATTGCCCGCTCGACTGTGTTCAACACACAGCCCGACGCGCTCTGTGTTTCCGGGTTGATTGCGGGCGCTGAAACGAATGTCGCCTCCTTGCGCACGGTCAAGGAGGCGGTGGGGGAGACGGTGGTCTTTGCCAACACGGGGGTTCGTGCAGCCAATGTGGCCGAGCAGCTGGCCGTGGCGGATGGCGCCATCGTGGGGACCACCTTCAAAGTGGATGGCTACATCTGGAGCGACGTCGACCCGAAGCGTGTCGCCGAGTTTATGCAGGCGGCACGCGCACGGTAATCGTTTCGAGCAGAGAGGAGGTGCAAGATGGACCCGCGCTGGCGTCAGCTTGCTACAGTTCTGGCAGAGTACTCGGTCAAAGTGGCTCCTGGGGAGCGGGTGATGATCGCGATGGGGGAGGTAGAGACCTTGCCGCTCACCCATGCTTTGTACGAAGCCTGCATTCGCAGAGGTGCCTATCCTCAGGTCCAGTTTCTGTCTGAAACGTTGCGCCACAGCCTTCTCCGCTACGGCAACGATGACCAGCTTGGCTGGATCCCTGCTGTCGAGGCGTATGGGATGGAGTGGGCAGATGTCTATTATGGGTTGCGCGGCGCCTACAACCTGCACATCCACGACGAGATCGACGCGGACCGCCTGGCGCGCAACCAGGCGGCCATGGGGCAGATCTCCACGTTGCGTTGGCAAAACACCCGGTGGTGTCTGGTCCGGGTGCCCAACGCGGCCTTTGCCTTTCAAGCAGGGGTCGATCTGGAGTCTTTGGAGGAGATGTTTTTTGCTGGCTGTCTGTTGGACTGGGAGGCTGCGTCCCGCCAGTGGCGGCGCTGGGCTGAGACGCTGGGGCAAGGACGGAGCGTACGTTTGGTCGGGAAAGGGACGGACCTCTCTTTTTCGATTGCGGGGCGCAGATGGATGGTTGGAGATGGAACCTTCAACATGCCCGACGGCGAACTGGCCACCGCGCCGGTGACCGAGACACTGCACGGGCATGTCACCTTTGAGTGGCCCGGGGTGTTGGGGGGGCGGCTGATGGAGAAGATCCATCTGCGGTGGGAACAGGGGCAGCTGGTGCATGCCTCGGCCAGCACCAATGAGCCATTTTTGCACAACATTCTGGCGACCGACCCTGGCGCCAGTCTGCTGGGAGAATTTGCGATGGGCACCAACCCTCAGATCGACCGGTGCTGTCTGGACATTCTGATCGACGAGAAGATTGGCGGCACCGTGCACATGGCGCTGGGCCGTGCCTACCCAGCGTGTGGCGGAGACAATCGATCGGCCATTCATTGGGACATCGTCAAAGACATCCGCAGCGAAGGGGCTGTCTTTGTCGACGACCGGGTAGTCCTGGAGGGAGGACGTTTTTTCTTGGACGATTGGTAGGGTGAAAGGGAGTTTGCTGGGGGGAGGCTCGTACCGGAGCGGTATGTTATACTGGCTCTCTGAGAGTTGTTGTGGGGTGGGGCGACTGTCAAGTCGAACACTCCCTATCACGAAAGATGGCAGAACTTTATGCGGATTTTGCTTTACACAGGCAAGGGCGGAGTTGGCAAGACCAGCCTCAGCGCTGCGACAGCAGTACGTTGTGCCGAGCTCGGCTATCGCACGG
>CAIOHJ010000269.1 GCA_903858085.1 uncultured Chloroflexota bacterium | reverse complement strand
TGGCGTTGAGCAGTTTTACGGTCAACGCCCTGCGCCCGCCCTGGCAGAGTCTCTGGGCGTTGTGGGAGGGCTACTACGGCTTTGGGCTGGTGCCGGTCGACATGCGCAACCTGTCCGGCCTGCGGGCGGGCGGGCAGTGGAGCTCCAGCCTGCCTTGGGGGGCGATCACGGTCGGGTTTGGGGCGATCTATCTTTGGCTGTACACCCGGCGCTACGACTGGAACCGGCTACGCACGCCGGTTGCCTTCACGGGGATCAGCGTGATCTGGCTTTTTTTGTACAGCAAGGGGTGGAGCCCGCAGTTTGTGGTCTGGGTGTTGGCGTTTCTGGTGCTGCTGCGCGCCGACCTGGTGGGGGTCTGGCTGGCGGTGCTGCTCACGGCGCTCAATCTGTTGGAGAGCCAGGTTTTTCTGATTCTGCTGCCTGGGGAGCGCTGGCTTCTGGTGACGACGGTGCTGGCGCGCACGCTGCTGCTGCTGGCGATCGCTGTGGAGTTTGCCGGCCAGATCTGGCCGCAGGCGGGGCAGCGGCTGCGCCGCCTCTCGGTGGGGGGGGTGGCTGCGGTGACGGTGGGGCTGCTGGTCGTGTTGGGGGCTGGCGCGCCGCAGGCGGCCCACGCCTACCAGCAGCGAAGACTGGCGGAACACCCCTGCCGGGCGACCCTCGAACAGCTGCAGGCAGAGGCGGGCGGGCCGACGCGCACGCTCCTGATGGCAGACAGCGCGCTCTGGCGCGAGCTCTATCCCTGGCTGTATGGCCACTATCGGGTGGCGGTCGTCGACGGCTACACCCCCGACGACCGTCCCTTCGAGGAGGTTCAGGCAGAAAAACTGGTGGCAGCGGCCCGCAGCGGGGAGTTCTGGTGGGTGGAGCTGAGCCCGCCAGGAGAGGGGGCGCCGCCGTGGGCGCCGGCAGCCCAGCGGCTCTTCGCCGAGCCGGGGCTTTATGCGGTCGATGTGCAGCAGCCGGACCGCTGTGTGCGGGCGCGGGTCTTCAGCCTGCCGGCCGGGCCGGGGCTGGGAAAATTCGAGGGGGACCGGGGCCCGATCGAGCTGCGCAGCGCCGTGTGGGGGGCTGGCCGGGCTGGGGAAATTCTGCATCTGGTCTTATACTGGCAGGCAGCGCAGGTGCCGTCCAGCAGCTACACGGTCTTCACCCAGCTCTTTGCGCCGGACGGCCAGAGGGTGGCACAGCAGGACAACCTGCCAGTCCGGGGGCTGGCGCCCACCAACACCTGGCGCGCAGGACAGCCGGTGCGTGACCCCTATGCGCTGCAGCTGCCGCCGGGGCTGGCCGCAGGGCGCTACACGCTGCGGGTCGGTCTGTACGACGCAGCCGGAAAGCGGCTGTGGGTCGGCGGCGCCGATTCGATCGAATTGTCTGTGGATGTACAGTGACAGGATGCAACAAAACAGACGCGACCTCCTCCCCAAAGACCGCAGCACAGCCTTTTTGATCTTTGGCTTTCTGCTGGCCTGCGCGATGGTCACCTATACGGGCCGGATCGACAGCAGCGACGGGCTTTCGACCTTTGCCACCGCAGAAAACTGGGTGCGCCGGGGCACGCTGGACAACAACCAGCTGTTGTGGATGGGGAACCAGCAGGGCAACATCGGCGCGGACGGCAACCTCTACACCCGCAAGGGGCTGGGAATGGTGCTGCTGGCCGCGCCGCTGGTGTGGGCGGCCAGTGTCTGGCCCCAGATCGGGCTGGTCCACACCGCGATGCTGCTCAACCCGCTGCTGACCGCCTGGAGTGGGGCGTTGCTCTTTCGGATGGGGAGGCGGCTGGGCTGGTCGCGTGCGGCGTCGATCGGGGTTGCGCTGCTTTTTGGTCTGTGCACGATGGCGTGGCCCTACACCCAGACCTTTTTCAGCGACCCCGTCAGCGGCTGGGGGCTGTTGGCTGCGGCCTATGGCCTGCTCGCCTATGGCCAGTCCGGGCGGAAACAGTATCTGCTGGGGGCGGGGCTGGCCTGGGGGATTGCCTATCTGACCCGCACGCTCACCCTGGTGACCCTGCCGCTTTATGGGGTTGGGCTGTGGCTGGTGCTGCCGCCGTTTGGGCAGCCGGGCCCCTTCCTGGAGCGGCTGCGCCAGCTGTTCTGGGGCTGCTGGCGGCCGGTGGTGACGGTGGCGATCCCGGTGGGGGTGGCCGGTCTGCTCTCGCTCTGGTGGAACTGGGTGCGTTTTGGAAATTTTTGGGACACAGGCTATGTGGAGACCGAACGGTTCAGCGGGGACTGGCTCTTCGGCGTGTATGGCTTGACGGTCGGGCCGGCGCGCGGCGTGCTCTGGTACAACCCGGCGCTGTGGCTGGCGCTGCCCGGCGCGTTCTGGTTCTGGCGCCACCAGCGTCGGCTGTTGTTCCTCCTCCTGGCGCTGGTGGCCCTCTATTTTGGCATCTACGCCAAGTGGTATATGTGGCACGGCGGCTACAGCTGGGGCCCCCGTTTTGTCGTGCCGACGGTGCCTTTTCTCTGTTTGCTGGCTCTGCCGGGCTGGCGCTGGCTGCTTGGCAGGGGCTGGGGGGGCAAAGCGGCCGGCGCGCTGCTGCTGCTGCTCTCGTTGGCGGTGCAGCTGCTGGGGCTGTTGGTACCCTATGGGCTGGTGCAGGAACGGCTGGCCGAGTGGGTGCAGCCGCTCTTTGCCGCGGTCACCTTCACGGAGTGGCGTTATTCTCCCCTGCTGCTGCAGGGGACAGTGGTCGACGCTGCAACGGTGCAGCTGGCGTGGTGGCGCGGTGCGGCTGGCGGGGCTGCGGTCGGCTGGGCTGCGGTCGACTGGCCGCCGCTGGCGGTGGCTGCGGCCGGTCTGCTGGTTGGCGGGCTGCTGCTGGCCCGGCAGCTGCGCAGCGTGCACGCCGACGACACCGGCGATCGGCTTCGCAACTGGCTTTACGGCAGCGCCCTGGCCGTGCTGACGGTGTGGCTGCTGACCCACTATGCGACGGCGCTGGCCGACCCGGCCTTCCAGCAGGTGGCCGAGCGGATCCGCAGTGCAGAGCAGCCGGAGGACGCGATCCTGCTGTTGCAGCCGGAGAAGACACAGGCGTTTGCCAACCTCTACCGTGGTCGGCTGCCGGTGTACGGCGAGTTCGAGGGGGCAGCGCTGGCCGGGGCCCAGCCGGCCCTGCTGGAGCGGCTGCGCAGCACCTACCGCCGGCTCTGGGTTGTGCCCGGCGTGTTGCCGGCGGAAGAGTCGGGCTGGGAGCGCCCGCTGCGCGTGCAAGACTTTTTGCTGGCCGAAGAGCGTATGGCGGGGGAGGCTCCGCAGCGGCTGGCGCTGTATGCGCTGCAGCCGGCGGCAGCGCTGGTCGAGAGTGGGCTGGGGGCGCTCTGGGGGGACCCAGCCCGGCTGCCGGTGGACGAAAACAACGGCTGGATCCGTCTGCGCAGCTATGCGTTGACCCCGGCCGCCGAGCCGGGCGGCCATTTGCTGCTGACGTTGCACTGGCAGAGCCTGCGGGCGGTCGACCGGGACTACCAGGTCTTTGTCCACCTGCTCGATGCGGGTGGCAACAAAGTGGCCCAGCGCGACGGCCAGCCGGTGCAGTGGATGCGCCCGACCCGCAGCTGGCGGCCGGGCGAAGAGATTGTGGATCGATATGGGCTTTGGCTGCCAGAGACGTTGGCGGCGGGCGAATACAGGCTGGCAGTCGGCCTGTACGACCCGGCCACGGGCCAGCGGCTGGCGGTGAGCGCCGGGCCGGCCAGTTTTGCGATCGAGCTGGGCCCGTTGCAGGTAAAAGAATAGATGGAGACCCCCGTCGATTCAACCAAGGGACCGATGCAGTGATAAAATCAATTCAAACCCATGACTTGGGGAGCTGCGCTGCAGGCTGTCGGCGGTGGGCCTTCTGGCTGACGCTGGGGGTTCTGCTGCTGGCTGGCTGCGGCGAGCCAGAGCGGCCGGCTCCACCGCCCTCCCCTGCGCCTCCCCCGACCCTTTCTGTCGACCGAGCCACCCCCCTCCCGGTGGAGACGCTGCCGGTTCGGGTCGCCCTCCCTGCCCAGCCGACAGGCCTGCTGGCGACCCCCACCGTTTCTGTGCTGACGGTGGATCAGGAGGGGAGCCTGTGCGACCTGGACTACGACCTGGATCTGGCCGGCTACCCGAATCTGTATCGGACCTTGGGGTGTCCGGTGGCGGACAGCAGCAGTGCGCCGGTTGCCATCAACGAATTTGGCAAAGGTCCGGGTTACGACCGTTTTATGCTTTGGGTCAGCGAGCGTCGGCAGATCTATGTATTGTTGGCTGACCGGAGCTGGCAGGCCTACCGGGACAGCTGGGAAGAGGGCCAGCCCGAGCTCTCGTGCAACCCGCTGGAGGTATCGCCTTCGTCGCCGCCGCTGCCGCGGCGTGGTTTTGGCCAGCTCTGGTGTTCGGTGGCTGGTTTGCAGCAGGCTTTGGGGTTGATCGAGCGTGAGGAGCGGCTCTGTCAGCATGCGGTGATGCAGCCTTTCGAGCGGGGGGAGCTGCTGGCCTGTTTTGAAGACGCCACGATCCGGTATTTTACGTTGTTCAGCGAGGGGACGTGGCAGCTGTGGACTGTGCAGTAGGAGGCGAGCGATGCGGGTAATTGCTGGCCAGGCCAAGGGCCGCAAGCTGAGGATGGTGCCTGGGGAGAGCACGCGGCCGATCACCGACCGGGCCAAGGAGGCGCTTTTCAGCATTTTGGGGGCTTGGGTGGAAGAGACGCGCGTGCTCGACCTGTTTGGCGGGACAGGGGGGGTTGGGATCGAGTGTCTGAGCCGTGGGGCCCGCTGGGTCGACTTTGTCGAGCTGAACCGCAAGGCGCTCGACACGATCCGGGCGAATGTGGGCCACTGTGGGTTTGCGGAGCGGGCGGCTCTGCTGCTCGGCGACGGGTTTGCCCATCTGCAGCGCTATGCAGGGGAGCCCTACGACCTGATATTTGTGGCGCCGCCCCAGTATCAGGGGTTGTGGAGCCGGGCGCTGGCTCTGGTGGACGGTCGGCCGCAGCTGCTGGCGCGTGGGGGGAGCGTGGTGGTTCAGATCCACCCGCGTGAGGAGGTGCCGGTGGCGTTGGCGCAGCTGGTCGAATATGACCGGCGCCGGTACGGTTCGGTGCTGCTGCTTTTTTATGCAGCGGCTGCCGACCTGGCCGAGGAGGAGGCCGAGGAGGAGGCCGAGGAGGAGCCTCTGTTGTTGGGGGAGCGGCCATGAAGGGGAGCCGGTCGTTGGCGGTGTTGGGGCCCGAGGAGGTGCGCGGCCTGTTGGGGGCGGGCATGTCGTCGCGCGTGGCGTGGTTGTCGGCCAAGGTGGCCAGGCCTGCGTTGGCGGAGACGCTGGCTGCCATGGCCAATGCTGAGGGGGGGGTTGTGCTGCTGGGGGTGAGCGCCAAGGGGGTTCCGCAAAGTGAGAACGACCTGGCGGCGCTGCGCGAGCTGGTGACGGAGGCCAGCCTGCTGCCCGACCCGCCGCTGATTCTGCCCAGCCCCCAGGGGGTGGTGTTGGAGGAGGGGGTGCTGATGGTGGTGCAGGTGCCGGCGGGGCTGCCCCACGTCTACACCGTGCGGGGGGTCTATCCGACCCGGACAGGGGGGCAGAACCGTCCGCTGACCACGGGGGAGCTTCGCCAGCTGTTGTTGGAGCGGGTGGAGAGCGGCTTTGAAAGCCAGCCTGTGGAAGCGGCCAGTCTGGCCGACCTGGATGCTGGGCGGATTGGGCGGTACTTCAACCAGATCGGGCTGCCGCCCGACGAGGAGTTGGTGGATGCCTTGTTGAGCCGCGGCTGTGTCACCCGGCGTGGGGCAGACGGGTTGCCGGTCGACCCGCCGTTGCCCACTGTGGCGGGGCTGCTGCTTTTTGGCCAGAATCCGCAGCGTTTTTTGCGCAGCGCCGAGCTCATCTGTGTGCGGTATGCGGGCACCGAGATGGGGGACGAATTTGTGCGCCAGGAGATCGGGGGGGTATTGGCGGAGCAGGCGCGGCAGGCGGAGGCGTTTGTGGCTGGCAACATGCGTCGTGGGATGCGCATCCGCGGCATGGCGCGTGAAGAGAGTGTCGAGTACCCTTTGGCGGTGGTGCGTGAGGCGATCGTCAACGCTGTGGCCCACCGCGACTACAGCGTGCGGGGGGAGGGGATTCGGCTGTTGATGTTCAGCGACCGGATCGAGGTGTACAGCCCGGGGCGCCTGCCCGGCCATGTGACGGTAGAGAACATCAAAGACGAGCGTTACAGCCGCAATGCGGCGCTGGTGGCGGTGTTGACCGACCTGGGCTACATCGAGCGGCTGGGCTATGGTGTGGACCGGATGTTGGCGGCCATGCAGGAGGCGGGGTTACCGGCGCCGGAATTTGTGGAAACGGCGGCTGGCTTTCGGGTGACGTTGCGGGGGGAGGGGCTGGTGAGCAGCCAGCCGCAGCAGGAGCGTTGGCCCCATGCCCATCTCAACGAGCGCCAGGAGGCGGCGTTGGCCTTTGTGCAGGCCCACGGGCGCATCGCCAACAGCGACCTGCAGGCGCTGGCACCGGACGTGCATGCTGAGACGATCCGTCGTGATCTGGCTGACCTGGTTGAGCGGAACCTGCTTCTTCGGATTGGCAGCAAACGGGCCACCTATTACATCTTGAAATAAGAGCCCAAGGTCAACCGTCCCGATGGGACGGGAACAGGGCCCGCCCCATCGGGGCGGATGAATTGAGGGCGTCGTTGGCGTCTTTGTCATATGCTACTATTGCTCGGACCCAGCGCAACCCACGCAGCCAGAAACGAAACGATCCAGACGAAAACTCGGATGCGAGACGCTCTTGTGGTATACTTGTACATGCGAAGGCGCTCCTGCAAAGCTAAATTTAAGCAATTCAACTTTGCCACAGAGGGAGCATCTTTGCATCTTCTCCCTCTGTTCAATTCTCAAGGTGCGAAATCTAGGCGTAAGACAAAGGAGTGACGCAATGGCTCTCGACCTCAACCTGGCCGACCGCAACGATATGTTTGGCGTGCGCTGCAGGCACGGCCATGTCTCCTACTACGACCGACGGCGCGTGTGCAGCGAAAGAAATGAATTCATGCGCGAGCCATTCTGCGTGGGAGAACACAGGAAGGAGCGCTTCTTTGTACCTTGCCGCACCGAGGGCTGCAGCGAACGGCGGCTCGTCTTGGAGCTTGACTGTGCGGAGTTCGGTCGATGAACGACCTTCCCTCCATCCCTGTCGTCTCCGGCAGCCCCATGAGCGAGGCCGACGAACGGCTGATTGCGCTTTTTGACAAGCTGGAGGAGGGACAGCTGGAGTTCCTCGACCAGGCTGCCCGGCGTGTGATCGAGTTGAGCACGGCGATGCTGGCCGTGCTCTTTGGCGTGACGGCCTTTGGCAAGGACTTCCCACCCCCTTATTTGGCCAGCAATGTATTGGCAAAGGGACTGGCGCTGGCCACGTTGGGGCTGTATTTGCTGGCGCTGTTCGCCGGCGTGGTGGCAGTGCAGCCTCGTCCCTACTCTCGCTCCCATGCCGGACTGGACCGGCTGCGTCTGACGCTGGAGAAGATCGTGACGCACAAAAGAGGGTGGTACTGTGCCGGCATCTGGCTGTTTTTGGGGGGATCGCTGGCGCTCGCCGCGTTGATCGTCGTGATCATTTTGGCGGCTTGAGTTTGTGGGGGGGCGATTGGGGGAGTCGCTGTACATGGGGAGGGGGGTAGAATCTGATGGCCGAACTTCGTTTGACACGGCAGGGCGGATATCTGCATGTCCTATTGGGAGGGAAACAGGGCCTGGTTGACTGGGATCACTTTGCTGCGTTTGCCGGCGATAGGGCGCGCTTGGCGAACGATTCTGTCAACTATGGACGCGAACTTTATGCGCTGGTCTTTGCCGATGCAGCGGTGCGTGCAGCAGTGGAGGGGCTGGATTCCGGCACACGGCTGCTGTTGGTCAGCGACAACGAGCAGATCAGTGCGGCCGGCTGGGAGTACCTGCGCGATGGCAGGGACAGGCTCATGGCAGGGAGGCTCAGCCTGGTGCGTGGGCTGCCAGCAGGGATGGTGGCGCGCAGCAACACTACCTATTCGTTGCCGGCGACACTGGAGCGCGTCGAAATTGTGGCTGTGGCTGCAGCGCCGGTGGACGATGGCCAGACCCTGGACACCGAAGGCGAGTGGAAGAGGCTGCGCGAGGCAGTTGTCGAGGCTGGGCAGGCGGTACGACTGACGCGCGTGCGACCGCCGACGCTGGCAAAGCTAGGGCGCACCCTCAAACCCAATACGTGCAGCATCGTGCACTTTATGGGCCATGGCAACAGCGTGGATGGCCGTAGCGTGCTCTTCTTCGAGGACGAGGTGGGGTGTCGCCAGGCCATTGCTGCCGACGCCTTTGCGGACCGGCTTGATTCGAGTGTGGCGCTGGTCGTGCTCAACAGTTGCCGATCCGCCATAGCCGCGGAGTGGACAGAGTTTGGCAACCTGGCGCGCGGGCTGGCAGGGCGCGGTGTGCCCTACGCGCTGGGCATGCGGGCGGTGCTGCCCGACGCTGCGGCTGTCGAAATCACCGGTGCGCTGTATGCGTATTTATTACAGGGACGCAGCATCGAGGAGGCAGTGCGCCGCCTGCGCGACGACCTGGCAAACAATTCCTTGCTGGCCAGCGCAGCATGGCTGGTCGGGCTGCCGCTGCTGTATACAAGCCTGCCTGCGGACGCCCCTGCGCTGAGTCTGGCGCCGCTGTTGGCGGCCGGCGCGCCAGCTATCTCCCCGGACCCAGCCTACCTGAATCGAGTGTTTGACCTCAATGCCCTGCCGCCGGCCGCCCATTTTGTGGGCCGTGTCAACGACATCGCCCAGGCGATCGCTGCGTTGACCGGCCCGCACCGCACGCCACTGGTAGTGATCCACGGCTTGGGGGGTGTGGGCAAGACTGCACTGGCACATGCGGTCGCCTCCCGCGCAAGCTGGCGTTTTGGCGACCGCGTGCTCGGTGTTTCGTTTGAGACCTTTGTGCGCATGGACAACATGAAGCGCATCGTGGATGACCAGTTTGCCCCTCGTTTCTTTAGCCAACTGGCGCGCTTCTGTGGCCTGGATCCAGCCGACGCCGAACGCTACCCCACGCCGGAGGCGCTGCAGGAAGCGATTTTGCAGCAATTCAAGCGGCATGCGTCGCTGCTGGTGCTTGACAACCTGGAGACACTGCTCGATGCGCTGGAGCAGGAGGGCGCGGTGCGTAGCCAGTCCCAAGCGCTGGCGGCCTTCGTGGCGCGGCTGCACGAGGGTGCAGGCGCGGTGCTGATGACGACACGCATCAAACCGCCGCAGGCGTGGGGTAAAAACCGGCTGATCCACCTGGTCGGGCTGGACGACAAGGCGGGGGCAGCGCTCTTTTGGGAGCTATTGCCGCCAGAACGGCGCGCTGCGGCGCCGCTGGCCGCCCGACAGGCGCTCAGCCAGCGCGTGCAGGGACATCCGGTGAGCCTGCGCCTGCTGGCTGGGGCGTTTAGCGAGAGCGTGGGGACACTTTCCGACTTTTTGGAGACCATCGAGGAGACGCTACGTACGGCGGAGCAGCGCACACCCGCCAGCCTGGCCGACCCGCGCCGGCAGGCAACCCTGTATGCGACCATGGCCTACAGTGTGGACCGGCTGGCGCCAGCACAACGCGAGACGCTGCGGCGGGTGAGCGTCTTCCGCACACCTTTTCCGGTTGCACTCGGGGTTCCGGTTGCGGCGGACGCCGAGACCGCCGACGATCCGACTGCGGATGATTTTCGGGGAACCCCGGAAGGTGTCGAGCCGCTGACGGCTGAAGGCGCCGAACGCTCCATCCAGGCGCTGGTGCGTCTCGGCCTGTTGGAAACGGCCGAACGCACGACCGCCGACGCCAGACTGCTCTTCTACGACCTGCACGCCATGTTGCGCTGGTACGTGGCCGAAATGTTGCCTGCGCCAGATGAAGAGACGTTTGCGCGCTACGCTAGAGCGCTGGCCAACGTGGCGCGTGATGCCTACGACGACTTTGACCGCCATGGCCGGCTGCGCCTGCTGGTGATCAACATGGGAGCCGACCTCGATGCGGCGCTGCCCTATCTGCCACCAGCGACGCGCAGCCTGATGGCCTATCACCTGGCGCAGCCCTACCAGCGGATTGGGCGGGTGCCCCGTGCGCTGGAACTCTACGAAGAGTCCCTGAAACTCGATATTGCAGAAGACAATCCGCACAATGTTGCCGTCACGCAGAGTTCGATGGCGGACGTGCTGAGTCAGATGGGCAAGCCGCAGGAGGCGATGGCGCTCTACCAGGAGGCGCTGGCCACCAAGAAGGCGCTGGGCGATGTGCGCGGAATCGCCGTCACGCAGAGTTCGATGGCGGACGTGCTTCGTCAGATGGGCAAGCCGCAGGAGGCGATGGCGCTCTACC
>CAIOHJ010000268.1 GCA_903858085.1 uncultured Chloroflexota bacterium | reverse complement strand
CGGCCATACCTTCGGCAATCTCCACCGCGGCGGCGCCCGCTGGCAAGTGGAATATCTCAGCGCCAACCCGACTGGCCCCCTCCACTACGGCGGCGCCCGCAACGGCGCACTGGGCGACGCGCTGGCCAACGTGCTCACCGCCGCCGGCTACCAGGTGCAACGTGAATTTTATATCAACGACGCCGGCAACCAGTTCAACCTCTTTGCCGCCACCCTCTACGCCCGCTATGCCCAGCTGCTCGGCCGCGAAGAACCGATCCCAGAACAAGGCTACGCCGGCGAATACATGTTTGACTACGCGCAAAAACTGATCGACCAGCACGGCGATCGTTTCCTGCATCTGGCCAAAGACGAAGCCATTGCCCAACTGAAACCGATCAGCGAAGCGCTGGTCGTCGCCAATTTGCAGGCCGAGCTCGCCAGGCTCGGCATCCACTACGACTGCTGGTTTCGCGAACAGTCCCTCTACGACGAGGGGCTCGTCGACCAGCTGCTCGACCGCCTGCGCAGCCAGGGAGATATCGCCCTCCGCGACGGCGCACTCTGGTTCCTCGCCACCCACTACCCCAAGGTCGACAAAGACGAGGTCGTCGTCCGCTCCAACGGCATGCCCACCTATTTTGCTTCCGATATCGCCTATCACTATCACAAATTTGTCGTGCGCGGCTTCGACCACGTCGTCAATGTCTGGGGCGTCGACCACCAAGGCCATGTCCCCCGCATGGCAGCTGTCATGGCCGCCCTCGGCCTCGACCCCGCACGCCTCACCATCGTCCTGCACGGGCTGGTCAAGCTTCTCCGCAACGGCCAGGAAGTCAAACTCAGCAAACGACGCGGCACCTTGGTCACTATCGGAGAGGTCATCGACGAGGTGGGCGCCGACGCCGTCCGCTTCAACCTGCTGACCCGCAGCCCGGACAGCCCCGTCGAGTTCGACCTCGACCTGGCCGCCGCAGCCAACAACGAAAACCCAGTCTTTTTCGTGCAGTACAGCCACGCCCGCATCTGCTCGATCCTGGCCAGAGCAGAAGAAAGCCAGCTGCCCCCCCCCGACCTCTCCTGGCTCGTGCACCCCTCCGAACTGGCTCTGATCCGCAAGGTGCTCGAACTCGAAGAACAGGTCGAAGTCGCCGTTGACAAGCTCTCCCCTCACAACCTGACCCACTACGCCCTCGACCTGGCCAAAATCTTCAACAGTTTCTACCGAGATTGCAAGGTACTCGACCCAGAACAGCCCCACTTGAGCGCAGCCCGCCTTCAGCTGTGCCAGGCCGCCCAGATCGCCCTGGCCAAAACCCTGCGCCTCCTGGGCATCAGTACCCCTGTTTCGATGTGATCCGTTTCAAGTTTGGGAGAATGTTTCCGTATGCCGAACGAATTTCGTGTCCTCGTCAGCGACGGCATGTCCGCTGTCGGGCTGGCAGCGCTGCGCGCCGCCCCCCACCTGCAGGTCGATGTCAAAACTGATCTCAGCCCGGCACAGCTGCTGGCAGAGATCCCCGCCTACGACGCGCTGCTGGTCCGCAGCGCCACCCAGGTCACCGCCGAGCTGCTGCGCGCCGGCACCCGACTGCGCGTCGTCGGACGAGCCGGCGTCGGCGTCGACAACATCGATGTCGACGCCGCAACCCAGGCAGGCATCGTGGTCGTCAACGCGCCCACCGGCAATGTCGTGGCCGCCGCCGAACATACCATCGCCCTGCTGATGGCCATGGCCCGCAATATCGCCCAGGCCGACGCCCATGT
>CAIOHJ010000267.1 GCA_903858085.1 uncultured Chloroflexota bacterium | reverse complement strand
TCGGGCGACTATGCGCTGGCTCGGCCGCTCTTTATCTACTCTGATGCAGGGGTGATGGCGAGCAAGCCGCAGGTGGCAGAGTACATCAACTTCTACCTGACCCATGTCAACGAAGAGGTGCGTGGGGTTGGCTACTTCCCGGCTGCCGGGGAAGCCCTCGACACAGCGCGCAACAACTGGCTGGGTGCCATGGGACAGTAAAGTCTACAGTACAATTGCAGAGAGAGACAAGACATGGGAAGGATGCCCCCGTCTCCTTCCCATGTCTTGCGTAGCAGAACTTCAGCGTACGGGTGCAACAGGGGAGGTTCGTTGTGGGGCAAACAATCACCCGCCAACAGAGTGAAATGGGCAGGGGGGGAGGAGGTGTGCCGGGTGGTCAGCCCTCTGGCGCACGCAGGCCGCTGGATCTGCGCAAACGCACTCGGGCTGGCGAAAGCGTCATCCAGCTGCTGTTGAGGGTTGCCGGGGCGGTTTCGGTTCTGACTACGGTGGGGATCGTGGTGGTTTTGATCTACGACGCGTTTGTGTTTTTCCGCCGCCCCGAGCCGACATTTCTGGAATTTTTCACGGGTACGGCCTGGCAGCCACAGATTTTGCGGTTTGGGATTTTTCCGCTCATCAACGCCACCCTGTTGACCAGTGTGATTGGGATGACGGTGGCGTTGCCGATCGGGCTGATGATAGCGATTTTTCTCAGCGAATATGCCTCCCCGCGTGCGCGCGCCATTTTGAAGCCGGTGCTGGAGGTTCTGGCTGGGATTCCCACGGTGGTCTACGGTTTTTTTGCGTTGGGATTCATGACGCCGCTGTTGAAGAACCTTTTTGGCAAAGACACGGTGGAGATCTTCAATGTCGCCTCGGCGGGGATTGTGATCGGCATTCTGATCATCCCGCTGATCAGTTCGATGAGCGAAGATGCGCTCAGTGCGGTCCCGCGTGCGCTGCGTGAAGCGGCCTATGGGATGGGGGCCACACGGTTGGAGACTGCGGTGCGGGTGGTGTTGCCCGCCGCCATTTCGGGCATTGCGGCTGCGATCATCGTAGCGACGTCGCGAGCGGTTGGGGAGACGATGGTGGTGGCGATTGCGGCGGGTGCCGGGCCGCGCAATTTTGGGGACTGGGGACAGGCTGTCGGCGGGTTGAACTTCCTCAACCCATTCAAAGCGGCGGAGACGATGACTGGCCACATTGTGCGGATCAGTGGTGGTGACCTCAGCTACGACACGATCGACTACGACAGCATTTTTGCGATTGCATTTATGCTTTTTATCATCACGCTGATTTTGAACATCATCAGCCAGTGGATTGTGCGGCGCTTCCGAGAGGAGTATTGAAGATGGCGGTTGAAACGCAACAGTCCAAGGTTGGTTACCCAGAGGGGCGGGCTTTCGAGCGATTTTTGCGCTGGCGCAAGCAACTGGGGGCATTGTGGGGAACCCTCTTTTTTCTTTCTACGCTGATTGGGATGGTGGTGTTGGTTGTGCTGGTGGCAGACATTGTCGACGGTGCTTTTGGCTATGTGGCACTCGAATACCGTGTCGACCCAGAAAGTCTGGTATTGGACTACCACAAAAACCAGATGGTCTCGATGCCCAAAACGCTGCCCAGCGAGGAGGACGTGGTGTTGGTCGACGGGATCGCACAGCGTCCGGCTGCCATTGGTTTTGTGGGCTACGCTTATTACCAGCAGAAAGCGGACAGCGTGCGGGTGCTTTCTGTGGACGGCGTGCTCCCCGATGAGGCGACGGTGGCGGAGGGGCGCTACCCGCTGGCTCGCCCCCTCTTTCTGTATGCAGATGCCAAGACGCTGGCCAGCAAAGCCGAGGCAGCTCTGTTTGTCGGGGAGTATCTGCGGCGGGTCGACGAAGTGGCTGCTTCGGTTGGATATTTTCCGGCGGGGGAGTCTGTGCGGACAGAGAACCTGGCGGCCTGGACGCGCGCCAGCGGGCTGTCGGGGGAATCGTTGCCGGTTGCACAGGGGGAGTTGTCGGTGACAGGCAGCTCGACGGTCGCACCGATCACCCAGCGGGTCGCCGACAGCCTGGTTGCCGACAACCGTTTTGTGGGCCAGGTTCAAGTTGAGAGCATCGGCACCGACGCTGGGTTTCGACGGTTTTGTGCCGATCTGGGGGTGGATCTGGTGGATGCCAGCCGGCCGATGCAGTCGGTGGAGCGGGCGGCCTGTCTGCAGTTGGGCCGGGCTCCGATCGAGTTCCAGATCGCCAACGATGGGTTGCCTGTGATTGTCAGCAGCCAGAACGAGTTTGTGCGTGAGCTCACACGTGCCCAGCTCCAACAGATTTTTACGAGTGCCACCCGCTGGAACGAGATCGACCCAAGCTGGCCCGACCAGGATATTTTTCGGTTTATTCCAGGGGTAGACAGCGGCACACTCGATTTTTTTGTGACAGCCCTGTTTGGCAGCAGCCTGGCAGAGCAGTCGACACCGGTTTTGCTTGACATTCTGACATCCAACATTTCGGCGGGCCGTCTGCGTGCGTTGGAAGCCCAGCGTCCCCTGGCTGAGCTGTCGAAGACGGAGCTGGTCGAGCGGATCGAAACGGAAGTGCTGCGCCCCCAGGTGGCGGCCAGCTGGTCGTTGACCGATTCACTGTTGCGGCGGACAGAAATCGAAGCGGCTGCAGCGGCGATGCCGGGCACGGCGCTGATCTTCAAAAGCTGGGTGAACTGGGAGTTTCTCACCTCCCCCCAGTCTTCTGACCCGCTGCATGCTGGTGTGCGCACGGCGATCTTTGGTTCGCTGCTGGTGACGCTGGTCGCGTTTTTGCTGGCGGTGCCTCTGGGCATTGCTGCGGCAATCTATCTGGAGGAGTACAGCAGCGGAAAAAGTTGGTTTGACCGGGTGGTAGAGACCAACATCAACAACCTGGCTGGGGTCCCCTCGATCATCTACGGCATGCTGGGGCTGGCGGTTTTTGTACGTTTTCTGGGGCCTTTGACCAGCGGGCTGGCGTTTGGGGTCGGCGACCCATCGACGGCCAACGGGCGTACGATCGTTTCAGCCGGGTTGACGCTGGGGCTGCTGGTCCTGCCGCTGGTCATCATCAACGGCCGCGAGGCCATCCGTGCAGTGCCGCGCGGGATTCGTGAGGGGAGTTTTGGCTTGGGGGCGACGCGATGGCAGACGGTCTGGAGCCATGTCCTGCCCAATGCCATCACCGGGATTCTGACGGGGGTAATCCTGGCGGTCTCGCGTGCTTTTGGGGAAACTGCGCCGCTGATCGTCGTCGGCGCATCGACCTTTGTGGTCGTCGACCCCAACGGGCTGTTTGCCAAATTTACCTCGCTGCCGGTCCAGATCTACCAGTGGACGTCACGTCCGCAGCCTGAGTTTCAGCACCTGGCGGCTGCTGCGATCGTGGTGTTGTTGCTGCTTTTGGTCAGCTTGAACGCTCTGGCGATCTGGCTGCGCAACCGCTATTCTCGGAGAGTGATCTGATGTCAATTTCTTTGGCAGTTTCATCGTCGTCGTCGATCGAGAGCCCGCAGGCACGGATTGCCGTCGAATCCAGGAACCTGCGCGTCTTTTACGGCAAATTCATGGCTGTGCGCGACATCAACCTGCAGGTGGAGGAGTGCAAGATTACAGCGCTGATTGGCCCCTCTGGCTGTGGCAAGAGCACGGTGTTGCGGGCGTTCAACCGCATGAACGACCTGGTCCCGGTCGCCCGCACGGAGGGGGAGATTTTGTTTCAGGGCAAGAACATCTACGACCCGGACGTCGACGCCGTCGAAGTGCGTCGGCGAGTGGGGATGGTCTTTCAGAAGCCCAACCCTTTTCCCAAGTCGATCTATGAAAATATTGCCTGGGGCGCGCGCATCAACGGCTTCAAGGGGGACATGGACCAGCTGGTGGAGGAGTCGCTGCGGGGAGCGGCGCTCTGGGACGAGGTCAAGGACAAGCTCAAGCAGAGTGGCTACTCGCTGTCGGGTGGGCAGCAGCAGCGTCTGTGTATTGCGCGCACGATTGCGGTCAAACCGGACATTATTCTGATGGATGAGCCTTGTTCTGCGCTCGACCCGATCGCGACGTTGCGCATTGAGGAGCTGATGCGGGAGCTGGTCAACCAGTATACGATCATCATTGTCACCCACAACATGCAGCAGGCGGCTCGGGTTGCCGACTACACCGCTTTTTTCATGGTGGACGACACGCGGACCGGCTATCTGGTTGAATATGGCAGGTCGGACCAGATTTTTATGCGTCCCAAAGACAAGCGCACCGAGGATTACATTACAGGGCGTTTTGGGTGAACGCCCTGGGGGGAGCTTTCCCCAGGGCGGAAATGCGGGCAGGAATCAGCCGGCGACGGCGTCGAAAGTTGGTTTGAGCGCCGGGTAGAGGGCACGGTAGTGGGTGTAGGCACGGGCGTAGTGCTCTGCTGTCTGTGCGTTGGGGGGGGTGCTGCCTGTCACCTGGATGGTTTGCTGGCAGGCGCTGTCGACATCGGGCCAGGCACCTGCTCCGACGCCGGCCAACAGAGCAGCCCCGAAGGCTGCGCCTTCGGTGGTGTTGACGGTCACCAGCTCGGCGGCGAAGATGTCTGCCAGGATCTGGCGCCAGAGGGGGCTTTTGGCGCCGCCGCCGGAGACGCGCACCTGCTCGACCACCACCTTGCCAGCGTTTTTGATCAGCTCAAAACTGTCGCGCAGCCCAAACGCAACCCCTTCCAGCACTGCGCGGCTCAGGTGGGGCAAAGTGTGGCGCACGGTCAGCCCGACGAAAGCCCCGCGGGCGAGCGGGTCAGGGTAGGGTGTGCGTTCGCCGGTCAGATAGGGCAGGAAGAGCAGCCCTTCGCTGCCGGCGGGGATGGCGGCGGCAGGGGCCAGCAGTTCGTCGTAGCTGCTGGCCGGGGCAAAGGTATTGCGATGCCAGCGCAGGCTGCCGGCGGCGGAGAGCATCACCCCCATCAGGTGCCATCGGCCTGGTACAGAATGGCAGAAGGCATGCAGGCGTCCTTCTGGTTCGACAAAGGGGCCATCTGTGGTTGCAAAAACCACCCCTGAAGTGCCCAGGGCCAGCGAGACAATGCCGCTGCGCACTGCGCCGACGCCGACGGCCCCGGCGGCCTGGTCGCCTCCCCCTGCCATGACGGGGAGCCCAGCAGGCAGACCGGTCACCTGGGCGGCAGCGGCTGACAGCTGGCCGGTCACTGCGGGCCCTTCGTAGGTCTCTGGCAGCAGAGACTCTGGGATCTCCAGCGCTGCCAGCAGCTCGGCGGACCAGGTGCGTGCCTTGAGGTCGAACAACAGCATGCCAGCGCCGTCGGCGACATCGCAGGCATGTCCCCCCGTCAACTTGAAGCGCACATAATCTTTGGGCAACAAAAGATGGCGGGTTCGTTGCCAGATCTCTGGTTCATGTTTTTGAACCCAGAGAATTTTCGGGGCGGTGAAACCGGTCAAGGCGTCGTTGCCGGAGATCGCCACCAGCCGTTCTTTGCCCAGCCGTCGGCGGATTTCGTCGCACTCGGCGCCGGTGCGCTGGTCGTTCCAGAGAATGGCGGGACGCAGCACGCTGCCGTCAGCGTCGAGGAGCACCAAACCATGCATCTGTCCGGTCAACCCGATCCCGGCCACGGCCTGGGGGGCGATTGCAGAGTGGGCCAGCAGCTGTCGGATACT
>CAIOHJ010000266.1 GCA_903858085.1 uncultured Chloroflexota bacterium | reverse complement strand
GGTCGTTTGGGAGGAACGGCTGCTGGGAGTGCGTTCCTTGAGCGATGTCAAGACCGTGCAAGCTAGTCTGCAAGAACGATTGGACAAAGCAGAAGCGGCGCCAGGCCAATTGACGCCCGCTCGGCAACGGGGGAAACGTCACATCAAGGAGGAAGGCACTTTGCTCGCTGCGATTGAGCGCATCGAAAAGCAGTATCGGGTGCAGGGACTCTTTCACCTGGACTATCAAGCCGAGGTGGAAGAACGGCAGGTGCGCCGTCATCTAGACACGCCAGCCCACACAGAACGCAAGGTGCGCTTTCATTTGACTGTCCGGTGCAACCTGAAGGCAATCGCAGCCGCCGAGTTTCAGGCTGGCTGGCGTATCTATGCCACCAATGCGCCGCCGGAGCGTCTCTCCCTCTCCACAGCGGTCTTGGCCTACCGAGACCAGTACATTGAGGAGAACATCTTCCGGCGTTTGCAGGGTAAGTTCCTCTCCATTACGCCGCTCTACATCCAACGGGATGACCATGCGGAGGGTCTCTTTCATTTCCTGACCCTGTGTGCACGACTGCTGGCCTTGGGCGATTCTCTCGCCCGAGAAGCTCTTGCCAAAGAACAGTCTGAGTTGAAAGGCGTTTTTGCCGGTAATCCGAAACGTGGCACAGCCAGACCTACGACGGAACGGATGCTGGCGTCCTTCCTGGGCAATAATGTGGCGATGAGTGCGGTTGCTGATGAAAACAAGGCTCAGGATACATACCACTCAAGCACAGCGAGAAACGCGCTGGGGGTAAGAATCGGTATGCCTTGGTAGGTCAACAGGTCCACAAGGTGAGGGTCGCCTGATACGACATAGTCAGCCCCGGCTTGGACGGCACACGCCAGCACGCTGTTGTCGTCCGGATCCCGTTCGACGGCGTTGACCTGCTGCGTGACTTCGACGAGTTCACTGTCGAGCCGCACTGTGAGCAAGTACGCACTGATCATCTCGTCGGTCAGGTGATAGCGCTTCTGGATGCGGTCATAGTGCAGCACCCGTTCCAGTTCGGCCAGGATCGCAGTAGAAGTCAGCAGATCGAACGCTGCCGAGTGATGATCCTGGCTGGCGTCCCGTTGGGGTTGATGAACGCACTGACCCAAACGTTGGTGTCGATCACGACTTTCATGACGCTTGTCGTACTGCCGTAACTGCCGCGAGAATGTCCTGCTCAATCTCTGCTTCCGGCACGACCGGCATCTGCTGCGCCGTGCTCGCGAGAAAGGCGCGCAGGCGGGCGCGGGCGTTGGCTGCTTGACTGCCTTGGGCAATCCCTGCGGCAAGCTCGGTGGTCAGATCCTCTTCGGCGATCAGGCGCTCATAGTCCTGGATCGGCACGATAGCCACCACCGGGATGCCACCGCGTTCGACGATCAGGTGTTCATCGCCGGCATAAGCTTGCTTGATAATGGTCCCGAACCGATTTTTCGCCTCCGTGGCGGACACCATGCGCACCTTTCGTTTGCTGGTCAAGAGCGGCCTCCTTTGACTAGTATTAGCTAATAGTAGCTAAACTGAGTCTAGCAGAGGTCTGCAAATCCCACAAATTGGCATTGGGCCCTTGGTTCGTTGGTGCCCATTTCCGGCTCCCTGTCGGCATATTCAAATGGTGTACTTTTGCGAAGGCCGTTAATGCATTTGGATACACTTTGTCAACAGACATGTTGTACTTCGTGCACAAAAGGTATGCTGTTTGGCATAGAATAGGGTACAAACGCAGTCGCTACTCGCCAGCTTTCTCTGGTGGTGGAATGTCCAGGGGGCAAAAAGGCGGCGGCATCGCTTCAATTGGTTTCGTCTGGATCGTTTGGTTTCTGGCTGCGTGGGTTGCGCTGGGTCCGAGCGATCGTCGTGTGACAAAGACGCCAACGACACCCTTGTTGGGTGTTGTGCTGCATGACGCAAAGGGGTCCGGGCCGTTGTTTCCGTGGCAGGCGACCAGGCGCTGGAAGAAAGGGGCGTTGCACCAGTACTGTGCAGGGCGAACAGCCTGCCGCCGAGCGAAGCGTGCGGCCCAGTTGGCCCCATTGGCATTGCGGGGTCTCCTGAGCATGGCGCAAATCGTGGAGTGGCTGACCGCCAGTCAGGTGCGCTACCCGTTGGGTGCACTGCCGGTGTTGCATACCTTGTTAGAAACGCTGCAAATACGCCAAATCATCAATCGCCATTGCCCGACCCAGGCAGATGTCGACCAGGGGACGGTTGCCATCGTGCTGGTGTTGAACCGGCTGATGCTCCCCCTCTATCAAATCACCGACTGGGTGGGCCAGACCGTGTTGGTGGCGGTTTTGGGCGTACCGGCGGGCAAGTTCAACGATGGCCGCCTGGGCCGCACCGCCCTGTATCCGCACCTGGGGGCGATCTGGCTCGAGAGTGTCGGGGTTGGCCTGCAGAAAACCGGCGTCGACCTTTCCGTCATTTTCTATGATGTGACCGCCTTCGTGACGCATGGGCGCTATGCGGAGAGCAACCTCATCGACTTCGGCTTTGCCCACAACACCCCCAATACCAAGCGCAAGCGCAAGCTGGGTCTGGTTGCAGGCCGCCGCGGCCAACGGCATTGACGAGGAGCTTGAACCGTCAGTGCCGCCGGGATTGAGGGAGCTTTCGGCGCCGCTGGCGGAGTTCGTGCGTTTCTTCCAGTTGGACTCGTTCCTGCGCAGGCTGGCTGCAGGGGAGCCGCTGCTGGCGCTGAAGTTCAACCGGCGTTTGCAGGAGTTGGCCGGGCCGCCCGCCAGGCCCCAAGCAGTCGCGACGCGCCGCACGTGGGTCGAACTGCGCGAAACCGCCGAACGGCTGCGCCAGGCGGAGGAGCGCCGCCAGGAGGCCGAGGCCAGGCAAATCAAAGACCTGCAGGATTTTGCGCCCCGCGCGGCGCAGGCCTGGCGCGATATCCAGGCATTGATCGAGAAAAAGAAGGCGCGGCCCTACGACGACGCGGTGGCGCTGCTGGTCAAGCTGCGCGATTTGGCGGCCTTCCAGGGCCGGCTACCGGAATTCCAGGCCAAACTGGCAGCCTTACAGGCGCAGTATGCCAATCAGCCGGCCTTTCAGGAGCGGTTACGTAAAGCCAGGCTGGTTTGAGATGATCGAATTCTGCGTTGAAGGGCTTGATATGTCGACCTTGTTGCGTTATCATTCAGGACATGAATAACTTTCATTCAGACCCCCCGCTCTATTATCGGCGCTGGTTGACGCCGCTGTTGCAGGCAGCGTGTGAGGCGCATCCTGTTGTCGTGCTGACCGGCGCGCGGCAGGTCGGCAAAAGCACCACCCTGCGGCGGGCCGAGCCGTTCGCCGGCTGGCGCTATCACACCATGGACGACTTCGACACGCTGCGCCAGGTGCGCGAGAACCCCGCCAGCCTGTGGGCCGGTGCGCAGGAGGTGGTGCTGGATGAGGTGCAGAAGGCGCCCGAACTGCTGCCGGCCATCAAACGTGCCGTGGATGAGCACCCCGGCCGCTATCGGTTCATCCTGTCCGGGTCGGCCAACGTGCTCCTCATGGGGAACGTGAGCGAAAGCCTGGCCGGCCGAGCGGTCTATCTGACGCTTGACCCGTTAACGCTGGGCGAGTTGCACGGACAGCCGCCGCCCGTGCTCTTGACAGATGTGTTGGCTGGTCGCTGGCCGGAGGAAGGGACTCTGCCGGAAGCGCCGCCAGATTTGTTACCCCTGATGCAGCGTGGTTTTATGCCCGCGTTGCTGACGCTCACGATCCCAGCCGACTATTTGCGCTGGTGGGAAGGCTATGTAGCCACCTACCTGGAGCGCGATCTCCGGCAGATGTCCCAAGTGGAGTCATTGGTGGACTTCCGCCGGGTGATGGCGCTGCTGGCGTTGCGCACGGGTCAGCTGCTCAACCAGTCGGATGTCGCGCGGCATGCTGGCCTCTCCCAGCCGACGATCCACCGCTATCTGAATCTCCTGGAAGCCACCCATCTGTTCGAGCGGGTGCCAACTTATCTCGGCAGCCACACAACGCGGCTATTGAAATCGCCGCGCGTCTTCTGGTCGGATGTGGGGTTGGCGGTCTTCCTGGCGGGCTATTTCAGCACGGACGAGTTGGCCAAAGCCCGCGAGCTGGGCGCGTTTTTCGAGACGCTGATCTATCAACATCTGCGCGTGAGCTGCAGCCTGCTGACGCCGCGCGGCCGGCTCCACTTCTGGCGCACGCAGACGGGCGACGAGGTGGATTTCGTGGTCGAACACGGCCGCCGGGTCGTCGGCATCGAGGTCAAGATGACCGATACACCGGGCTATCGGCACGCAGCGGGGTTGGTCAGATTCCTGGCCGAGCACCCCCAGGCCGTGGGCGGCGTCCTGTTGCACGGCGGGCAGCAAATCCGGCGCCTGGATGAGAAGATCGTGGCCGTCCCTTGGTCGCTGTTGACCGGGTGAAGTCGTTGGCAAGACGTCAGATCCCTGGCGACACCCACGGTCACATGTTCCCTTGCCTGTCAGATCGGCGCACCCTTACCGTTTAGGGCGATTGCCTGATCAGGCAATCGCCCTAACTTCAGCTGACGAGAATCCGATCCGATTTGCGCGCCCTGCTCGTGCTCCCCATAAATCACGGTGACATTTGCCTCCGTAGACGCGAGATCTTGCCCAGATTTATCGGAGGATAGCGCAGGCCGGCCCTTGCGGCAAACTTCGTAAGGTACGTTTTGTGCGCCTGGAACTGTTTCTGAACGAACGTCAGCGGCGCTTGGCGGCGGCTGAAGCGCAGAGCCTGGGGCGCGGTGGCATCTCGGCGGTCGCCGGCGCCACCGGCGTTGCGCGCAAGAGCATTGCGCGGGGTCTGCAAGAGTTGGCGACGCCGGATGCCAGCTTGGGCCAGCGCATCCGGCGGTCGCCATTGGTATCGAGCAGGATGCGCATCAGCCATACTTCTCCGCCCGCCGTTTCTCCAGCAATTGGGCGATTTCTGCGTCAGTCGGGGCGGCCTGCCCGATAGCCAGCAACCCCAGGGCAATATCAAGCGTCTTCGTCTTGCCGCGACCAGCGGTCGCGGAATCGTGCTGTGCAGCCGTGCTATCGGCTTCCAGGCTGCGCCATATCTGAAGACGACGCGCTGGCGGCAGCCGTTTCAACGCTTGAACCAAAACGCTTTCGGGTAGTTCCAGAGTGACAGTCGCTGCCATTGCTAATGCCTCCATACGGCTGAACGCATTTCCACCACAACGATCATCCTCTCAACAGTCGACTCCACCTGATCGAGGCCCACAAATCCCAGAGTCTGAATCACCTCCCTGAAGGACTGACAGTTACCCATCTATCTCCGTGGGTGACACCCTGTTGGCATCTGGCCGTTGGTTCGTTGGCGCCCATTTCTGGTCCCTTGTCGGTATATTCAAATGGTGTACTTTTGCGACGGCCGCTAATGCATTTGAATACACTTTGTCAACAGACATGCTGTGGTTGAGTGCGGTTCAAAGTTTTGCGGAAAGAGTGTTGAGAGAGGGCACGCCCCGCCCCATCGGGGCGGATGAATTTAGAGGAGGCACGCACGACCCATCGGGGCGCTAAACAAACCAGGCCAATGCCGGGGAGACCCTGAACGACTCCTGCGCCGAATGGCTCAACTCCCTGCTCAGAGCCCCGACCGTAAGGGAGGGTTCTTCGACACGCCAGCACACGCTTCCTCTGGCATCCAACGTATGTAGATGCGGCGATCCGCCTGTCGTGCAG